>NZ_JBQHCV010000026.1:0-176779 GCF_052068215.1 Nonomuraea sp. H19
ACGCTCGCCCCGTTCCGGCAGCAGCCCTGAGCTCAGCTCAGAAGATCACTGCCTTCGGACCGCTGTGGAGGGAGCCATGGCTGTCACATACTTGATGCTCGCGCGGCTACCTGAAGTGGGAATATGCCTCTCCCCGCGGCGATCAGGGCCAGAATTTCGGGGAAGGTGTCTGCGGCGTGGCCCCGATCGGGGCCACGCCGGCCGTCATGTCAGGTGCGAAGACATCCACCGGAGCAGGATATCCCGCCGAGTACTGAAGCTCCCGGCCACTCCCCCGGGCTGTGGACGGATGGCCTCAGACGCGGGTCCACTTCTGGTTGGTGCCGCTGTGGCAGGCCCAGATCTGCACCTTGGTACCGTTGGCGGTGCCGGCGCCGGACACGTCCAGGCACTTGTTCGCGCCGACCGCGGTTATCGTGCCGTCGGCGTTGAGGCGCCATTTCTGGTTGTTCTGCCCGTTGCAGTCCCAGATGATCACGGCGGTGCCGTCCGCCGTCCCGGCCCCGTTCACGTCCAAGCACTTGGTGCCGTAGACGCGCAGCTCACCGGCGCTGGTGGAGGTCCACTGCTGGTTGGCCTGGCCGTTGCAGTCCCAGATCTGCACCTGCGCGCCGTTGGCCTGCGAGGCGCCGTTGACGTTCAGGCACCGGCCCGACCCCGCACCCCGCACCGCACTCGTACTGCTCGACGGGTTCAGCTCCTTGATGCGGATGTTGCGGAATGACACCACGTCGCCGGACCCGTGGTTCTGGATGCCGATGTAGCCCTGCTGGAGCGAGCGGACCGGGTCGCTGTTGGTGAAATCGTTGATCTTCGTGCCGTTCAGGAACACCTGCAGCCGCTCACCCTCCACCAGCAGCTCATAGGTGTTCCACTGACCCGGCGGATTCAGCGCCGCGTCCCGTGAGGCGATGTCCGCCGCCTTGACCCCATAGATGGCCCCCGTCGTTCTGTCCGGGGTGTCGGTCGCGTCGATCTGCACCTCATATCCGGTGTTGAGCGCCGCGTTCGGGTCGCCGGTGGCCGGGAACCCGACGATCACGCCCGAGTTGGAGTCGCCGGTCAGCCTCCAGTCGAGCTTGAGCGAGTAGGAACGGAACTCCTTGGCGCCGTACCACAGCATGCCCATGCCGCCCTGGGAGGTCAGCGTGGCGTCGCTGTTGGCGAACGACCCCGGCCCGGCCTGCGACCAGCCCGTCGTCGATCCGTTGTACAACGTCGTGTACCCGGTCTCCGGGCGGCAGTCGGCGTTGGTGGCCTTGGCCGCGTACCGGATTCCGCCGAGCAGCAACGTGCGGAAGCTCGGATCGGCGTACGACTCCTTGGTGTGCCCGAGGCCGGTGTAGAACGCGCGGCCGGAGGACTGGGGATGGCACCAGGTGATCGGGTGATCGCCCATGCCGCCGCCGCTGTAGCTGCCCTCGTCCAGGCTCTGCAGCACCCGGACGTTCGAGCGGGGGTTGGTGCGGTAGTTGTACCACTCGTCGGTACGTGTCCAGGTCGCCCCCAGGTGAGCGGTCGCGGTATGCGCCCGGTCCTCGTTCCGTACGGTGGCCTGCTGGATCGCCGGGTGGTTGTTGAACCAGGCCCCCATCAGCTGCCCGTAGTACGGCCAGTTGTACTCGGTGTCCGCGGCCGAATGCACCCCCACGTAGCCGCCCCCGCCGTCCACGTACGTCTGGAAGGCGGTCTGCTGGTTGTCGTTCAGCACGTCACCGGTGGTGTTGAGAAACACCACCGCCTTGTACTGGGCCAGGTTGGCCGTGCTGAAGGCGTTCGAGTCCTCGGTGGCGTCGACGGCGAAGTCGTCGGCGGCCCCCAGGTCGCGGATGGCCTGGATCCCGTTGGGGATCGAGTCGTGCCGGAACCCTGCCGTCTTGGAGAACACCAGCACCTTGAAGGCGGCGGCCTGGGCGGGGATGGCGGGGATCACCGTCGCGGCGGCGATGATCGCCGCCACCGTCATCGACAGGCGTCGCAGCACAGATGTCTTTCGGTCGCGCCCCGCGATGCGCCCGAGCGCGGCGGGGGTGAGATGTCGCAGCATGGGTGTCCTTTCAGACGCGGGTCCAGCGCTGGTTGGTTCCTCCGGTGCAGGTCCAGATGCGCATCTTGGTGCCGTTGGCGGTGCCGGAGCCGGTGACGTCCAGGCACTTGTTCGTGCCGACCGCCGTGATGGTGCCGTCAGCGTTGAGGCGCCACTTCTGGTTGTTCTGGCCGTTGCAGTCCCAGATGATCACGCTGGTGCCGTCCGCCGTCCCGGCCCCGTTGACGTCCAGGCACTTGCCGCCGTAGACGCGCAGCTCACCGGAACTGGTGGAGGTCCACTGCTGGTTGGCCTGGCCGTTGCAGTCCCAGATCTGCGCCTGCGCGCCGTTGGCCTGCGAGGCGCCGTTGACGTCCAGGCACCGGTTCGACCCCACACCCTTGAAGGCGCTCGTGCTCCCCGAGGGCGGGGTGCCGGTGTCGAAGGTGAAGGTGTCGACGTCGAACAGGTAGCCCTGTCCGGTCGGGCCACGGAAGACCAGGTACAGCGTCGTCGTGCCGGCCGGCGCGCCGCTGAGGTTCGCCGAAACGTCGGTGAAGACGTCCCAGCTGCCGGTGCTCGCGACGTTCACCGTTCCCAGCAGTGTGCCCGTCGCCGAGCCCGCCCGCACCTCGATCCGGCCGCCCGCGCCGGCCGAGGAGACCCGGGCGGTGATCCTCGTCGCGTTGCCCAGGTTGTACGGCTGGAAGGAGATCCAGTCGCCGTCGTCGGTGAAGCCGGCCGTCTTGCCGCCTTCCGCGGTGGCGTGGTCGGCAGTCTGGATGCCCTGCTGGGCGCCGAAGTGCTCGGCCTGCCGGTGCCGCGGCTGGAGCGTACGGGCGCTGGTGGAGGTCAGACCGCCCTTGTCGGTGTAGGAGGCCTCGAAGACGCCGTAGATGTTGGCCGCAGTGTCATGCTCACCGTCGGCCGGCAGCGAGATGGAGCCCGAACAGCCGGTATTGGAGGTGATCTTGTGGCGGTGGCTGTCGTGGCCGAGGAAGTAGGCGACGGTGATCTCGGCGCAGTCGATCGTGCCGTCCTCCGGGTCGCTGACGGTGACCTGGAAAGGCACGGTGTCGCCGAAGGAGAACAGCTGCCCGTCGGCAGGGATGGTGAGGCTGACCGTCGGTGCGGTGTTGCCGACGTTCACGATCACGCTCGCCGTGGCGGGGAGACCCTGCGGGTCCCGGACCGTCAGCGTCGCCGTGTAGGTGCCGTTCGTGGTGTAGGTCTTGCTGGGATTCGCCGCCGTGGAGGTGGTGCCGTCGCCGAAGTTCCACGAGTAGGTCAGCGCGCCACCCTCCGGGTCGGAGCTGCCCGCCGAGGAGAAGTTCACCGTCAGCGGGGCCGGTCCCGACGTCTTGTCGGCCGACGCCTTGGCGATCGGATTGCGGTTGGCGTTGCCGATGTACTCGATGCGATACAGCGCCTGGTTGTTGTTCCCGGTGCCGTAGTCGAGGACGTATAAGGCCCCGTCAGGACCGAAGGCCATGTCCATCACCTGCGTCCCCGACCAGGGGAACGCCGAGATCTCCCCGTAGGCGCCGTCCGGCTTGACCTCGATCGCCTTGATCCAGCGCCGGCCGTACTCACCGGCGAAATACCGCTCGTCCAGCGCCTGGGGGAACTTGACGGCCGAGTTCAGGTCCGGGTCGTACCGGTAGACCGGACCACCCATCGGCGACTCCGACCCCGAGCCGAACTCCGGCGGAGATCCGGCGTCCCCCGCGTACCTGATCCACGCCGGCTTCGCCGGAGGCAGCGTGGTCAGGCCGGTGTTGCGGAAGGAGTTGTTGGTGAGGCCGCCCGCGCAGTTGTACTTCGGGCCGGTGCTGTTGGTGGCGAAGTTCCATTCGTTGTAGGTCTCGCTGGTGGTGTTCGTACCCGTGCAGTACGGCCAGCCGTAGTTGCCCGGACCGGTGATGCGGTCGAACTCCACCTGCCCGCTCGGCCCGCGGTTGGGGTTGGTCACACCCGCGTCCGGCCCGTAGTCGCCGAGGTAAACGATGCCGGTCGCCTTGTCCACGCTCATCCGGAACGGGTTGCGGAAGCCCATCGCGTAGATCTCCGGCCGGGTCCTCGCCGTCCCCTGCGGGAACAGGTTGCCGCTGGGAATCGTGTAGGTGCCGTCGGGCTGCGGCTTGATGCGCAGGAGCTTGCCGCGCAGGTCGTTGGTGTTGGCGGACGAGCGCTGGGCGTCGAACTGCGGGTTGCGGTTGGTCCGCTCGTCCAGCGGGGAGTAGCCGCTCGACTCGAACGGGTTGGTGTCGTCGCCGGTGGTCAGATACAGGTTGCCGGCGGCGTCGAAGTCGATGTCCCCGCCCACGTGACAGCACTGGCCGCGGTCGTTCTGGACCCGCAGGACCACCTTTTCGCTGGTCATGTCGAGAGTGTCGTCCGGCTTGAGGGTGAACCGGGACAGGTACAGCTCGCCCTTCCACTGGTCGAACTGCGCCTGCGTGCCGGTGCTGGGCGCATCGCCGTTCGGCGTGCTCAGCCGCGGCGAGTAGTAGAGCCAGATGTGCCGGTTCGACGCGAAGTTCGGGTCGACCGCCGCACCCTGCAGGCCCTCCTCGTCGTGAGAGTAGACGTTGAGCCTGCCGGCCACCTTCGTGTTGCCGTTGACATCGGTGACGCGCACCGTGCCGTCGCGCGCCGTGTGCACCACCGACCGGTTCGGCATCACGGCCAGCGACATCGCCTCACCCAGTTCCGCGCCACCCGAGGCGAGAGACACCTGCTGGTAGTCGGACGGCGGGATGTCGAGGGCGTTCGCCGGGGAGGCGTTGAGCGCGAGTGCTCCGGAAGTGATGAGCGCCATCGTGGTCAGCAAGGTGAGCCACGGACGTCGGGACATGAGTGTTCCCTCCTGCAACAGGAAGACCAATCAGGGCAAGGCGGCCGGAATTCTGCTCGTGGCCAGAGGAGTGCCGCCTCTGGCCACGGTGAGAGACGAGGCCCGTCGTCAGGCGGACGGTGTCAGGCGCGGGTCCACTTCTGGTTGACTCCGCCGTGGCAGGTCCAGATCTGCATCCTGGTGCCGTTGGCGGTGCCGTTTCCGGACACGTCCAGGCACTTGTTCGCTCCGACGGAGGTGATGGTGCCGTCGGCGTTGAGGCGCCATTTCTGGTTGTTCTGGCCGTTGCAGTCCCAGATGATCACGCTGGTGCCGTCCGCCGTCCCGGCCCCGTTCACGTCCAGGCACTTGCCGCCGTAGACGCGCAGCTCACCGGAACTGGTGGAGGTCCACTGCTGGTTGGCCTGCCCGTTGCAGTCCCAGATCTGCGCCTGCGCGCCGTTGGCCTGCGAGGCGCCGCTGACGTCCAGGCACCGGCCCGATCCCACACCCTTGAACGCGCTCGTGTTCCCCGAAGGCCGGCCCTGGGGCCCGGCGGACGCGATCACGGCCTGGGCGCCGGCCGGCCAGGCGCCGTTGGTGACGGTGACGTTGTTGTTCACCACGTTGCCGCGGTCGCCGTTGGTCACGTTGGTACTGCCGTTGGTCGACCAGTTGCCGGTGACGGTGAAATTGCCCATGTTCTCGCCGTACCAGTAGTTGGCGGTGGCCCAGGTGCCGGTGTTCGAGAGCACGTTGTTCCTGACGGTGTAGTACCTGGAGCCCTCGTCGAAGTAGATGCCGAACCAGCCGTTGATGCGCAGGCAGTGGTTGTCGCTGATCACCGCGCCCGGGTTCCACGACAGCGTGTAGATGCAGCCGCCGTCGGTCATCTGCTGCATGACGTCGTGCACGTAGTTGCCGATGAGCCGGTTGCCGGAGGCGGTGGTGGCCGTGGTGTAGCGCGGCTGGAAGTCGTACAGGCCGCGGTCGGCGTAGTGGGTGCTGCCGCCCGGCTCGTTGGCGCCCCAGCCGTACCCGATCGACATGCCGGTGTACGGCATGTTGTAGACCTCGTTGTGGGACACGTCGGTGTTGGTGACGTAAGTGGTCAGGACCGAGACGACGCCCCGGTGGTCCAGGCCGAGGTCGTGAATGCGGTTGTCGCTGACGGTGATGTTCCGGTTGACCATCCGCTGGTCACTCGGGTGGTGCGCGTCGGCGCGCACGCCGCCGACCACGATGCCGCCGGCCGAGCTGCGGGCGATCTCCGACCGGGTGACCGTGATGTCGGCGGCGCCCAGGCCGACACCGCTGGCGTGCGCGTTGGCGTCATTGCCGATGCCGATGGCCGTCTGTCCCAGGTTGACGAAGCGCGAGTCGGTGAAGGTGACGGTGTTCGCCGCGGAGACCTGCACGGCGGCGGGCATCTGGTACCAGTTCGGCCGGGTCGCCTCGAACTGGCGGCAGCCCTGATGGCAGGAGGTGAAGGCGGGCCAGCTCCAGTTGCCGGCTATGTAGGCGCCGGTCTGCTGGTCCACGTAGCCCTGGTTGCCGCTGGGGCCGAGCCAGCTCGTGCCGGTGAAGGTGATCCCGCTGAACGTGATGTGGTGCGCGGGCGCGTCGTAGGTTCCCCCCACATGCACCAGCGACTGGAGCACCGGCAGCTCCACGCTGACGTTGCCCATGTTCTGCCCAGCGAGCGGGATGTAGGACAGGGCGCCGGTTGCGGGGTCGAGGTACCACTCCCCCGGCGAGTCGAGGAACTCGTAGGCGTTGGCCAGGTAGAGCGGCCCCGCCCGGTGCGGGCTGGTGAAGGTGTCGTACCCGAAGTTGTTGTTGTTCCAGGCGGGCTGCCGCATCGTGATGAGGTTGCCGCTGATGCTCTGCACCGGCGCGTACCGGTCGGTGAACGAACCGACGCTCTCCATCTCGACCCGACCCTGGTTGGCGAGGTTGTTCAGATAGCTCAGCGCGCCGCTGGTGAACCTCATCCCGGTGCTGCTCGCGGTGAAGTCGGACCGGTTGACGGCGGTGCGCGCCCGGGTGGCGAGCGTGCCGTCGACGTACAGCTGCCGGGTGTCGATCCCGGCGCCGACGTTGGCGCGCCAGATGTTCTTCGCGGAGTCGGCCAACGACCAGCCGGTGACCGCCCTGGCTCCGCTGATGACCGGTACGGCACCCGCCGCGGCCTGCCATCTGACGGAGTAGCCGTTGTTCCCGGAGTCGGCGGCGGTCAGCCGCAGCGGCGCGGACAGCCGGTACACCCCGTCGGCCAGCTCGACGACGATGTCCCCGGACATGCCGGCGTTCAGCGAACGTAGCGCCGTCTGCGCCGCGGACAGCGAGCACGGCTGGGTTGAGGTGCAGGCGGTGCCGGTGCCGGCGGGTGACGCGTACAGGGTCGTGGTCGCCGCGAGGGCCGGGGTGGCGGGGGCGACGAGGGCGAACGCCGCGGCCAGCGCGGCGGTGACGATGCCGATCAGGATCGGTCTCAGCATCGTGACGGGCGAAGGTAATGGCACAGTCGTTCCTCGGGGGGTAGAGGTATGGCCAGGTCACGCCCTGATCCTCAGGCAGGTGACGCTCTTCTGAGGTGGAGGCCGTCGTCGAACGGGGAGAGAAGCATGACGGCGGCCGGCTGTGCGGATCCGGCTCCGGGATCAGTCGGATCATGCTGCTCGGCGGTATGGTGAGCGCGATCAGTGGGCCGGCAGAGACTGTCACCTGCGCCGTCATGGCGCCGACGGGATGGCCGCGCCGGATCGAGGCCCGCCTCGTCCACGTAGCTCGTTCGATCGGTCACGTGCTTCTCCCAAGGTGGCGCGCCTCACTGGTGAGACCACAAGGGGACGCATGGCAAACGAAGCTGTGGACGTCGACGTGGCTGGTCACGATGCGGAGGGCCGCGAAGTGCCTCCACACTGCGTCCATGTGATCCAGCCGCGGAGGTTCCTGAAGGAGCGCGTCCTTCGGGGCCTCGCTATCTAATTACGTTCGGAGTCATGATGCGTCAAGACCTTAAGCCCGCTTATTTCGCCGTTTATATACCGAAGGTCTAGCCATGCTTTGTGCGCTTTACTCCTTCACCAGCGGCGATACCTGCCACGGCGTACGCTCGCGCCCATCATGCTCGAATGAAGCTTTCAGATGTGTCGTACTGATCGGACGCACCTGATAGTCCTCCGGGAGGGCGACGTCGATCAGCCATACTCTTGCAGGGAACGGCGAGGAGGAAGCGGTGACCGACACCCCGCGCGAGAGCGGATACCGGCCGGGCTACGAGGTGGCCGCCGAGCAGGTACTGGAATTCATCGTCCGGCTCGGCCTGCGTCCGGGCGACCGCATGCCGACCGAGAACGAGCTGGCCCGGCATCTGGGCACCAGCCGCACCGTGGTGCGCGAGGCGGTGAAGATACTCTCCGCGCTCGGCCGGGTGCGCGCCCAGAAGGGCCGCGGCCTGTATGTGGCCGACGACGAGGGGATGCTCGGCACCGGGCGCTGGGCGTCCTTCTTCCTCCCGACCGACCTCGACCACGTCTACATGCTGTTCGAGTTCCGCCGCGCGCAGGAGATGGAGACCAGCCGGCTGGCCGCCCGCCGCGCCACCCCCGCGGAGCTGAGGGCCATCGAGGAGGCGGCCGGCGTGTGCCGCCACGGCTTCGAGACCGGGCGCGAGGAGCTGTTCAACGAGGGGGACCACACCTTTCACACCGCCATCGCCACGGCCTCGCACAACATGTTCCTCCAGGTCGCGGTGCGGGAGGCCCGCAGGTTGCAGGCGCAGTCCAACCTCATCGGGCTGCGCGGCTCGGTGGGCGGGCACGCCGCCAAGGCCGTCGAGGAGCACGACGCCATCTACCGAGCCATCCGCGCCGGCGACCCGGAAGCGGCCGCCCAGGCCGCCGCCACGCACATCGACAACACTCTCGACGACTACCGGCGAGAGATCCAGCAGCGCCTCTTCTCCTCATCCGACTGAGCCGGCTGCCCCGAACCGGTTCGACCATATGGGAACCGACGACACATGGCCAGGCGAGCCGGCGCCGGATGAACGTTTCATCGGGCCCGACTGCGAGCGCCCCCGGGCAGGGGTTCCGGCAGGCAGGCGGACAGGACGGAGCCTTGACAGGCGATCCGCCCGTCGTATGTGCTTCGCTGTGCACCGCCGTCTCCCCCTCCTCAGTGGATTCAGTACGTTGGCGAATCGATTCGCACTCGTTGTGGCGACCGGTTTCCGAGCAGCTATCCCCCAAGGAGTACGACAATGCAGCCTTCATCCGTTCCCTTATCGGGCCGTGCGACGCGTGGGCGGCGCTCTCGGGCCGCCCACGTCGCGTCTGTGGTGGCGGCGCTGGCGACCCTCCTGGCCACAGCCCTGACATGGTCGGCACCGGCCTCGGCAGCGACCGCGCCGCTGGTGGGCGTGGGGTCGAACCGGTGCCTGGACGTCAACGGCACCTCGCAGACGAACGGCGCGCAGGTGCAGATCTGGGACTGCAACGGCCAGGCCAGCCAGCAGTGGACCTCCATCAATTCCGATGAGCTACGGGTGTACGGCACCAAGTGCCTGGACGTTTACGGCGGCGGCACCGCCGACGGCACCAGTGTGATCATCTGGGACTGCAACGGGCAGAACAACCAGAAATGGCGCCTCAACGCCGACGGCACCATCACCGCCGTCGGCGCGAACAAGTGCCTGGACGTGTCCGGCGCCGGCACCGCCAACGGCACCAAGGTGCACATCTGGACCTGCCACGGCGGAAACAACCAGAAATGGACCACCGGAGCGGAGCCGCCGCCGCCCGGCGCGCGGCCGTGCGACATCTACGCCTCGGGCGGTACGCCGTGCGTGGCCGCGCACAGCACGACGCGGGCGCTCTACGGCTCGTACAACGGCAACCTGTACCAGGTCAGGCGCTCCTCCGACAACACGACCAGGAACATCGGCGTCGCGACCGCGGGCGGCGTCGCCAACGCCGCGGCCCAGGACTCCTTCTGCGCCGGCACCACGTGCGTCATCACCGTCGTGTACGACCAGTCCGGGCGAGGCAACGACCTGTGGTATCAGGGATCCAGCGTGGTCCCCGGCTCCCCCCAAAGCAGGCCCGCGATCGCGACCACCGAGTCGCTCACCGTCGGCGGCGGCAAGGCCTACTCGCTCTACATCAACCCCGGCAACAGCTACTGGCGGGACGGCCACCTGACCGGCGTGCCCACCGGCAGCGCACCCGAGGGCATGTACATGGTCACCAGCGGTACCCACGTCAACAGCGGCTGCTGCTTCGACTACGGCAACAGCGAGACGACCAGGAAGGCCGACGCCGCCGGCGCCATGGACGCCATCAACTTCAGCACCCAATGCTGGTTCGGCGGCTGCCAGGGAACCGGCCCCTGGGTCCAGGCCGACCTCGAATGGGGGCTCTACCCCGGCGGCAGCCAGTCGTGGAACCCCAACCAGCGGGCCTTCCCCCACAAGTTCGTCACCGCCACGCTGAAGAACAACGGCACGACCCGGTTCGCCATCAAGGGCAGCAACGCGCAGTCCGGCAGCCTGTACACCTTGTACGACGGGCCGCTCCCCAACGGCTACAGCCCGATGAAGAAGCAGGGTGCCATCATCTTGGGAAGCGGCGGCGACTGCTGCAAGCCCGACGGCGGCGCCAACCTCAGCGCCGGAACCTTTTACGAAGGCGCGATGGTCGCCGGCTATCCCACCGACGCCACGGAGAACGCCGTCCAGGCCGACATCATCGCCGCCGGTTACCGCTGACCCGGTCTCAGGGGCCTTTTGGCGAGCCCGGACGCCGGCCACCCACTCCGCCCAGCAGGGGGAGGCGGTGGCCGGCATCCGGACGAGGCCGGGCACCGGCGAGGGGGGCACGACACTAGTGCCGCGTCAGGCAACGTTTGCGACGTTCGTCGTTGGCCCTGAGCCGACGGTAGGTGACGTGGCACCGTGCATCGAAGTCGAGCGTTATGGGCGCCGTCCCGTTGCGAACCTGAACGCCCCGAGCGCCGAATCGGTCGCGCGCTCGGTCTGCGGTCTGGTTCGCATCACGACGGTGTTGAGTAGGTGGGATCGGGCGCCGATGAGAAATGGCGCCGACAGTCGTCTAAGTAGACGTCCGGTGAAAACGCGCTGCGCGCATCAAGGGAGAGCAACGAGATGAGACCACTTCGATACTCGATCAACGTCACGCTCGACGGCTGCTGCCATCACGAGGCAGGGCTCCCCCCGGACGAGGAGTCGATGCGCTACTGGACCGCTGAGATGGAGCGAGCCGATGCCCTGCTATTCGGCCGGGTGACCTACGAGATGATGGAGTCGGCGTGGCGGAAGCCGGCCACGGACACGTGGCCTGACTGGATGGATGAGTGGCAGATCCCGTTCGCCGAGACCATCGACCGGGCGAAGAAGTACGTCGTGTCGAGCACGCTGAGCGGGGTCGATTGGAATGCCGAGCTGGTGCGAGGCGACTTGGGGCAAGCGGTTCAGCAGCTCAAGCAGGAGTCAGGCGAGGGCCTGTGGGTGGGTGGCGTGACGCTCCCCCTGGCGTTGGCAGATCTGGGACTGATCGACGAGTACGAGTTCCTTGTGCAGCCGGTCCTTGCCGGACACGGGCCGACGTTGCTCGCCGGTCTGCGCGAGCGCATCCAGCTTGAGCCCGTGGACCGCCATGAGTTCCGGTCGGGGGCGGTCGCCCTGCGATACCGGCCCACGCGAGTTACGGCTTGACGTGATTATCCTGGCACGTTGGCCGCTCCCTCGCGACGGAACGACGGCTCGGGGTCGCGTTGGCCGCGCTGGCCGTGCCCCCGAACGCGCGGACATATCGACGGGGGACATCGCCCCGAGGTGCCGGTAGCGGACAGGGCAAACGTTGCCTGACGTGGCACTAGGTCTGATAGAAGCCGCCGGTGGCCGCCAGCAGCCGTCGTCCGGCGTGCTCCGGCCGGATGTTGGGGCCCTCGGCGGCCCTGGCGTCCGGCCGGCGGGTGAACGCGTCGATCGCGTGCTCGTCGATCGTGAATGCCGAGACCCAGCGAGTCTCCGAGGATGAACGCGCCGTCCTCGACGTAAAGGTCGAGCGCAACTCGCTGGCCAGGTGGTTCGGCACCGACGTCGCGGCGTGCAGCAGCGCGACCGGCGTGGAGCCGATCGGGCTGACCGGCAGGTCATGGGCGTGCGCCAGGGCGGACACCCGGAGGAAGTGTGACACCCCCCAGACCACGGCCGTCTGGACGATGTCGACGGCCCCCGCGGCCAGCAGCGGACGGAACTGCTCGAGCCCGGTGAGGTTCTCCCCCGTGGCGACGGAGGCGCGGATCCCGCGGCCGACGACGGCCAGGCCTTCGGCGTCCCACCGCCGGACCGGCTCTTCGATCCACGCGAGATCCAGGGTGCGTTCGAGCTCGTAGACGTGCCGGACCGCCTGCTTTCGGGTCCAGGCCTCGTTCACGTCGAGCATCAGGCCCGGCCGCGATCCGTGCCCGGCCTCGGTCAGGACGTCCCGTACCAGCGTCAGGCGGCGCCGGTCGCATTCGATGTCGAGGCCGCCTTTGATCTTGGCCGCCCGCAGACCGTGCTGGGCGTAGACCTGGTAGGCCGAGACGAGTTCGTCGTCGGTCAGGCCGATGTCGAGGCCCGAGGCGTAGGCGGGCACCCGCCGGTCGCGTCCGCCCAGCAGACGCCAGAGCGGTTCACCGGCCGCCTGTGCCTTGATGTCCCACAGGGCGGTGTCGAGCGCGCCGATCGTGCCGAACACGGCGCCGGCGTGGCCGGCCTTGAAGGTCTGCCGCAGCATGCGGTCGTAGAGCGCCGTCACGCCGCGCGGATCCTCGCCCTCGATCGCGGCGAAGACGGCGTCGATCTCCACGTGCGGCCCGAGGCCGATCCCGGTGATCCCTTCGTCGGTGTCCACCATGACGAGCGGCACCGAGACGACTCCGTCGGCGAAGACGCCGTTGGCGTCGCCGACGGGACGGCCCCATTCCTGGACCGTCGTCGTGGTCCGATACCCCGTGATTCGCATGTCAGCCCTTCGTGGAACCGGCGGTGACGCCGTCGGCGATCTGGCGCTGGAGGAACAGATAGACCATCAGCAGGGGTATCGCGGCGATCAGGACTCCCGAGGCGAAGGTGGGGATGTCGTCGGAATACTGCCCGCGCAGCGCGTTGACCCCGATCATGAGGGTGCGATGCTCGGGTGACGGCATCATGAGCAGGGAGATGAGCACGTCGTTCCAGCAGAACAAGGCGTCGAGGATGCCGACCGACAGCAGCGCCGGAACGCCCAGCGGGAGCATGATCCGCCGGTACACGCCGTACACCGTGTTCCCGTCGATCCTGGCCGCGTCGACGATCTCGGCCGGAATGGTCCTGTAGTGGCTCGTCATCAGGAAGACGGTGAACGGGAGGAACTGCGCGACGTAGGCCAGGATCAGTCCCGGGTAGGTGTCGACGAGCCCGCTGTCGGCCATGACCCTGGTGAGCGGCACCATGATGACCTGGAACGGGATGAACAGCCCCGCGAGACAGCCCAGGAAGATCACCAAAGAACCGCGGAACCGCAGCTGACTCAGCGCGAAGCCGGCCATCGACCCCAACAGCAGCAGCAGGAACACGGCGCATGCCACGACGATGAACGAGTTGACGAAGTACCGCGCCATTCCGGCGCTGACCCACGCCTCGGCGATGTTGTCCCAGCGCAGGGACGACGACCTCGTCGTCACACGGCGCGTGCTGGAGTCCGACATGGCGAACGTCGCCGCCCGTCTGGCCGGGCCGGACACCGTGGATCAGCTGCGTGCACTGGTGGATCGGATGGACGAACTCGTGGACGACCCGGTCACGTACGCCGAAAGCGACCGCGCCTTCCACGACACGATCATGCAGACGTCGGGAAACCGCATCGCTCGTGGCGTCGTACGGGCGCTGGAAAGCCAGGTCTTCAACACTGCCCGCTACATGGGCCGGACCGAGCGGGCCTTGTGCGTGGCGTCGAACCTCGGCCATCGCCGCATCTACGAACGCATCGCCGCCCACGATCCCGACGGTGCCGCCGAGGCGATGTTCAATCACATCACCGAGGCCTGGATCGTCCGCCGCAGCGGAACGGCCGATCCCGTGCGGCTGCGGCGTTAGCACCGGACGCACCCCGTGAGACCGGCCACCCCGCCCGGGCAGGGCAGGGCAGGGGTAGCCGGCCGGCTTTTCATACGAAACGATTCGATTGACGGACCGTGAAAGTTTCATCGCGGCACGTCCGTGGTGACGGCGGCCGCTTCCCCTGGCCAGACGCGGGATCGACGGGGCGTCTCAGACGAGGGGCGCCCAACGTCGACAAGGCCGAGCCTTGACAGGTCTCGTCAGGGTCATATTTGCTCCGCTGCACCGTCGCCTCCAGCGCCGCCCGGAAGAAAGGAGATCCGATTACGGCGGCGTTGAGTGAGCGCTAACACTTTGACTGCTCGACCGGCCGGCCGATATGCGCCGGGTCGGCGAGTTTCGATCGGCAGAACGCGGTGCGCCGCGTCGACCCGGTATTCACCGAGTCAGAGACGAGAAACGCCGGCCGCCGACGTCCTCGCCGCCGGAAAGGTGGAGGAAGTGGCTTCCCATTTTGCGTGTGTCACCACGAGAACGGCAAAGGAATTTGCGTGATGTCGAGGCTTAGGTCCCTCTTAACCGCCATCGCGACCACGGCACTGCTCGTCGTCCTGACCACGGCTCAAACGGCGCTGGGCGACAGCGCGACCCCGTCGCTCGCAAAGCAGAGCGCCCTCGCGCCCACCGCGGGATGCGGCAAGACTCCGACGCTGAGAAGCGGTACGCAGTCGATTACGACCAGCGGGAAAAATCGCAGTTACATCCTGAGAATTCCGGATAACTACAACAACGCAAACCCATACCGATTGATATTCGGATTCCACTGGAATGGCGGCACCGCCAACGATGTCGACTCGGGCGGAACCAGTGGGTATCCCTGGTCCTATTACGGGCTCAGGGCGTTGTCGAACAACACCGCGATCTTCGTCGCGCCTCAGGGCATCAACAACGGCTGGGCCAACTCGGGCGGTGAGGACGTCACCTTCGTCGACGACATGATCCGGCGGATCGAGGCGGACCTCTGTGTGGACACCTCCCTGCGCTTCGCCCTGGGCTTCAGCTACGGCGGTGGCATGAGCTACGCGCTCGCGTGCGCCCGGGCGACGGTCTTCCGCGCGGTGGCGGTCTACGCCGGCGCGCAGCTCAGCGGGTGCAGCGGCGGCACCGAGCCCGTCGCGTACATCGGACTGCACGGCCTCAGGGACGCGGTGCTCAACATCTCCGCGGGCCGGTCGCTGCGTGACAGGTTCGTCAGGAACAACGGCTGCACGCCCCAGAACCCGCCGGAGCCGGCGCAGGGCAGCCTGACGCACATCGTCACCAACTACTCGGGGTGCCGGACCGGGTATCCGGTCGCATGGGCGGCGTTCGACGCGGGCCACACCCCCGGTCCCGTGGACGGGAGGCCTGGCGACTTCGAACCCGGCGAGAATTCCTGGACCAGGCCAGTGGTGTGGGAATTCTTCGCGCAGTTCGGAGGCGGCAACCCGACTCCGCCGGGGAACGCGCTCAAGGGTGCGGCGTCGGGCCGGTGCCTTGACGTCGCCGGGGTGTCGCAGACGAACGGCGCGCAGGTGCAGATCTGGGACTGCAACGGGCAGGCCAACCAGCAGTGGACGTCGACCAGCGCCGGTGAGCTGCGGGTCTACGGCGGCAAGTGCTTGGACGTGAACGGGGCCGGGACGGCGGACGGCACTGCCGTGATCATTTGGGACTGCAACGGGCAGAACAACCAGAAGTGGCGTCTCAACGCCGACGGCACCGTCACCGCCGTCGGGGCGAACAAGTGCCTGGACGTGTCCGGGTCCGGCACCGCCAACGGCACCAGGGTGCAGATCTGGACCTGCCACGGCGGCACGAACCAGAAGTGGACCCGCGTCTGATACTGACAGCCTGCGACAGCTGACGACGCGCCATCACCGGGGTGACTCATCGCCCCGGTGATGAGTGGGGTGAACAGCTGCCGGCAGCGGTGGTCCTTGACGCCCTCATCCTGCCGATCCTCCGCACACCGCCGGAACAGGCGCGTGGTCGTACCCAACGGAGGCCGTCCGTCCGCAACCCCCATGGGCTTGGAGAACCGAAATGGCTGATTTATCGCGAAGACAAGCGCTGAGATTCGGCGCGGTTGGAGCTGGAGCTGCGCTGTTGCCGGGGCAGTGGACGGCGGCTGCCCGGGCCGCGTCGGTGCCGCCTCCGCAGGTCCGCGCCGCGAACGATCTGGCGCTGTGGTACGACGAGAGCGCCGGTACGGACTGGCTGCGTGCGCTTCCGATCGGAAACGGTCGCCTGGGCGCCATGGTGTTCGGCAACGTCGACGCCGAGCGGCTGCAGCTCAACGAGGACACCATCTGGGCCGGCGGGCCGTACGACCAGAGCAACACGAGGGGTGCGGCGGCGCTGCCACAGATCCGGCAGTTGGTCTTCCAGAACCAGTGGAGCCAGGCCCAGAGCCTGATCGACCAGAACATGCTGGGCAACCCTTCGGCTCAGCTGGCGTACCAGCCCGTGGGCAATCTGCGACTGACCTTCGGCAGCGCCACCGGCGTCTCGGAATACAACCGCTGGCTGGACCTGACCACGGCCACCACGACGGTGACGTACCTGCAGAACGGCGTGCGGTATCAGCGCGAGGTGCTCGCGAGCGCACCGGATCAGGTGATCGCCCTCCGCCTGACCGCCGACAGGCCCGGCTCCATCACATTCTCCGCGACGTTCGACAGCCCGCAGCGGACGACGCGGTCCAGTCCGGACGGCACGACGGTGGCGCTGGACGGCATTTCCGGCGACCAGAGGGGTCTGTCCGGCAAAGTCAGGTTCCTGGCACTGGCCCGGGCCGTCGCCGAAGGCGGCAGTGTCAGCAGCTCCGGCGGCACGCTGCAGGTGAGGGCCGCCAACAGCGTGACGGTGCTGATCTCCATCGGCTCCAGCTACGTGAACTACAAGGACGTCAGCGGCGACTACCAGGGCATCGCCCGGCGTCACCTCAACGCCGCCGTCACAAGAACCTACGACGACCTGCGTGGCCGACACGTCGCCGACTACCAGCGGCTGTTCGGGCGCACGACGCTCGACCTCGGCCGCACCGCGGCGGCCGACCAGCCGACCGACGTACGGATCGCGCAGCACGCCAACAGCAACGACCCGCAGTTCTCGGCACTGCTGTTCCAGTACGGCCGTTACCTGCTGATCTCCTCCTCGCGTCCGGGCACCCAGCCCGCCAACCTGCAGGGCATCTGGAACGACTCCCTGACCCCGTCCTGGGACTCGAAGTACACCCTCAACGCCAACCTGCCCATGAACTACTGGCCGACCGACACGACGAACCTGTCGGAGTGCTACGAGCCGGTGTTCAGGATGATCAACGACCTCACGGTCAGCGGCGCCCGCACGGCCCGGGTGCAGTACAATGCCGGCGGCTGGGTGACCCACCACAACACCGACGGGTGGCGGGGCAGCTCGGTTGTCGACGGCGCGACCTGGGGCATGTGGCAGACCGGCGGCGCATGGCTGGCCACCATGATCTGGGACCACTACCTCTTCACCGGCGACCTCGAGTTCCTCCGGCAGTACTACCCGGCCATGAAGGGGGCCGCGCAGTTCTTCCTGGAGACTCTCGTGCAGGAGCCAAGCCTGGGGTATCTGGTCACGAACCCGTCGAACTCGCCGGAGCTGACCCATCACGCGGGCGTCAGCGTGTGCGCCGGGCCCACGATGGACAACCAGATCCTGCGGGACCTGTTCAACGGCTGCGCCAAGGCCAGCGAGCTCCTCAGCACGGACGCAAGCTTCCGGGCGCAGGTCCTGGCCGCCCGGGACCGGCTCCCGCCGATGAGGACCGGGTCACGCGGCAACATCCAGGAGTGGCTGTACGACTGGGTCGAGACCGAGCCGAAGCACCGGCACATCTCCCACCTCTACGGCCTGCACCCCAGCAACCAGATCACCAAGCGCGGCACTCCCGCGCTGTACACCGCCGCGCGGCGGACCCTCGAACTGCGCGGTGATGACGGGACCGGCTGGTCGCTGGCCTGGAAGATCAACTACTGGGCGCGGATGGAGGAGGGCACGCGGGCGCACGACCTGATCCGCGCCCTCGTGACGACGGCCCGGCTCGCGCCGAACATGTTCGACCTGCACCCGCCGTTCCAGATCGACGGCAACTTCGGGGCGACGTCGGGCATGGCCGAGATGCTGCTGCAGAGCCACAACGGCGAGCTTCACGTACTGCCGGCGCTGCCGGCGGCCTGGCCGAGCGGGAGGGTGCAGGGTCTTCGGGGGCGTGGCGGCTACACCGTGGACGCGACGTGGAGCTCCGGCGGGTCCACCGAGATCCTCATCAGGTTCGATCGCGACGGGACGGTCAACGTACGCAGCCGGATCTTCGCCGGAACCTACCAGGTGGTCGACACCACGACCGGCGATACCGTCAGCGTCGCCAAACCCGAGAGCGACGTCATCAGACTGACCGGCCAAGCCGGTCGTACGTACCGCGTGACCGGGTCCGGCCCCGCGCCGACGAGCTACGTGCGGATCACCAATGTCACCACCGGTCTGGCGCTGGACAGCGGCGGGAATGTCGCCTCCGGGTCGAACCTCAAGCAGTGGAACTGGGACGGCAGCACCAACCTGCACTGGCAGCTCGTGGACCTGGGCGGGGGGTGGTACCGCATCGTCAACCGCACCAACGGCATGGTCGCCGACAGCTGGGACAACACCGCCAACGGCGCCAACGCCAGGCAGGCGGCGTGGAGCGGCGGCAACAACCAGCAGTGGCGCCTCAACAACGCGGGCAACGACCGCTACCAGATCATCAACCGTGGCACCGGCACGGCCCTCGACGGTATGGGCAACAGCACCGTCGGCTCCACCGTGGCCATGTGGACGCCGAACAACAGCACCAACAACCAATGGACCATTACGGGCGTGTGAAAACCCGACGACCCTCGCAGACCTCAACCCAACGCGCGCTTCGCCGCAACCGGCCACCGGTTGCGGCGACGCCCGTGCCAGTGATCAAGGCCATTCCACCCGTCCGGAGCCGCGTAAGGCGGACGCCGCCAGCATCTGCCGGCGACGGCTCGCACGTCAGCCTCGGGAAGCCGGCGCGAGAGTGAAGCTCAGGCTGGTGGCTCAAGCATGGGCACGAGGAACCGTCGGGCCACCGCGGCCAGTTGCTCGTCGTCATCCAGGTCGATGATGGCACTGGGGATCGTCAGGAAAGAGGTGGAGATCCGCACCATCATCTCGGCCACGAGGTCGACGTCAAGGCTGCTCGACACGTTGCCCGCGCGTTGCTCGCTGCGGAGCTGGCCGGCGACGAAATGCCGCACTGTGGCGAGGGTCTGACCCCCGTCAGCCGTCATGGAGGGGACTAGCAGGTCCGGTTCCGCGGCGATGAGTCCGCCGATCAGCGGGTTGCCGCGAATTGCCCGCAATGAGCTCACGAAGCCCAGCACCACCCTGTCGGCGGCGGTGCCGGCTTGTTCTATGTCGATGAGGAACCGGTCGAAATAGCGGCGGAACTCCCGGCGCACCACGTGTTCGATCAGCGTGTCCTTGGTGTCGAACCGCCGGTAGACCGTGATCCGCGACACCTTCGCCAGCCGGGCGACGTCCTCCATGGTGGAGCGCCTGATGCCCATCCGGCAGAACTGCTCGTACGCCGCGTCAAGTATGCGTGTCCGCAGCTCGTCGGTGTCGTCGACGCGCTCGACGGCATCGAAATAGGCGCGCTCCAGCAATGAATCGGAGTCCGACGGCACCATGAATCCGGACAGCACAGATTCCACAATCACCTCCTGTAGGGACTCTGCCTCGAACGCGGTCTTGTGATGCTCGTCACACTATGCTCTGATGATGATACACAGATTCATGATTTGTTTCTCAGTATCATCCCTTTTCTCGCATGCCCTGAGCGGGACCCCACCTCGAAGGAGTGCAGAGCATGGCAGAGTTGAGCAGGCGCGAGGTACTGATCTCGGGCACCGCCTTGGGAGCGCTCGGCGCGTTAGGGATGACCTCCCCGGCCCAGGCGGACTCCCTGTCCGGCGACTGGACCTGGCCGGCCAGCGGTTCGATCGCGGGTTCCGGCAGCGGCGCCGACCCCCGATGGGTGTGGGACGACGTGGCCGATCCGCTCCTCGCCTCACTGTTCGACCGCGGTGTCATACCCGAGGTCAACCGCCTGCTGTACGACTGGAACCGCAACGACCAGCCCCTGCCCGCGGGACTGCCGGAGGATCTGCGGGCCTTCATCGAGCAGGCGCGTCAGCTGCCGTCGTGGGCCGACCCCGCCATGCTGGATGCCGGGGCGCGGTTCCACGCGCTCAAAGGGAACTACATCGTCGTCCTCACCATTGTCGGCGCCGGGATGCTGGCCACCGCCATTCCCAAGGAGGCACGCGCTGTCTACTACTCCGCGGGCGGTGCGGATCTGAAAGACCGGATCGCCAAGACGAACATCCTGGCGTACGCGGTCAGACCCCAGAACGCCTGGGCTGCCGGCGGCACGGCCGTCGTCGAGGCTGTGAAGACCCGGCTGGTGCACGCGGCGGTGCGGCACCTGCTGAAGTCGTCTCCCCACTGGTCCGGCCCTATCCCGATCAGCCAGGAGGACATGCTCGTCACGTGGCACACCCTGGCGACCTACTCCATGCGCGGGATGCGGGAGTGGAAGGTGCGTATCTCCTCCACTGAGGCCGCCGGGTACCTGCACTCGGTGCAGATGCTGGGGCACATGCTCGGCATCAGGGACGAGTTCCTCCCCGCCACCTGGGACTCCTCCTACGCCCAGTCGGACCTGGTCCTGCCCAGGAACATGGGGCCGACCCCGGAGGGGATGGAACTCAACGCCATCCTGCGGGACATGCTCGCGGAGCTGACCAGCCCCGGCGGCATCGACAAGCCTCTCGTCAACGCCTTCGCCAGGTACCTCACCGGCAACCAGGTGGCCGACTGGAACGGCATCCGACGCGAGCCGCTGTGGGACCCGGTGGTCAAGACCGCTTGGCCGCTACTGGTGCAGTTCCGGGAGGGTCTGATTGGGCTGCCGCTGGTGCCCGCCGCCGCCTGGCTCCTCGACGAGATGGTCAAGAAGTGGACCACGTACTACCTCACCAAGGGGGCACAAACCAAGATCGTGATTCCGACGGGCAACCGGCCCGGCTGATCACGGTCTAGGGGTGCCGCTCGCATTGACGGGCAGGCGATCCACTGGGCAATGTTCGAACGGACCCGCAGGCGCTCTCGAAGCCCTCTCCGGTTCGAATAGGCACAACGAAGGTCCGCAAAAACGACGTTTTGGGTGGTTTTGCGGGCTGGGGCCCAGCCTCGGATGTGAGGCGCCTTGGGTCAGGCTTCGACCGCGGGGTCCGATCGCGGTTCAGTGCTCCTAGTATCAAGCGCAAGGCCGCCACCGTTCGCGGGCCGGAACCCCAGTCCATGGAGCTCGGGACCGTCGACCGCGGTGACCACGCTCAGGGCGCCGGCCTCGGCTACCTCGCAGACCATGAGCCGCACCAGCGCTTGGCGCACCTCTGATGGGACGCCGGGCTGGATGTGCACCAGGTCGAGACGGGCGATGGTGCGTCGCTCGTCCTCCCACGACGCGGCTGCCTGACCGACAGCAGGTTCCCCGCGGGCGTTGTTGACGTAGGCCTGAAGCCAGCAGGCAAGCCTGGCCTCGACGATCAGCTGTCTGGGAATGGTGACATCCATCCCTGCCCTGGCCAGCCAGGCGCCGACCTTGGACACAGGCGGAGAAACCGATGCCGGCAGCGATCCGAGAAGGGAATAGGCCTTCTCGAGGTCATCCGGGGAGGCGGAGAGCTCAAGGTCGAGGAGCGGAACGGGATTGATGAAGAACCCGGCGGGCCAGACGTCCGAGGCATCGTGAACGTCCAACAGGACGTACCCATCTCGGATCATCCGGCGGCTTCGACGAACCAGCCCGGTATCGAGTTCCAGCATAAGGCGAAAGGCGAAGTCTGCGGCCCATTCATCCGGCGAGGTGACCGGCAGGGCGGTGTACCAACCGCCAGTCCACGGACTCTCCGACGCCATCGGAAACTCGACCTTGATGGCGTATGTGTTCGGATCTCGCCGCCAGCGGAAGATCACTAGCATGCCGTCGGGCTCTGCCATGACATCGACGGCGGAGTACTTGTCCCCCACAGCGCCCGGCCGTAGCAAGCGTGTCCTGACCGCTTCGAGGATCTCCTGCCGGGACCACTCAATTGTCATATGTCCAGACTCCCACGCCCTGAGCAATGATCGGATCGGGACATGTCACTGAAGATCGTGGGTGCTCCTGGGCATGGACGATCTCCCTTCAGATGCGCTGATCTACGTCATCGTCGATAAGTCCCGGACCGGCCGACGCCGGACGGCCGGACGAAGGCGCGAGGGCGGTGCGGATGTCGCCGTTCCGCAGAGCTGCGAAGCCCCGTTCTTGGTGAAGGCCGTGGTGCCGGGGTTGCGTGAGGGCGGGTACGAGCAGGAGAACGCACTCAGGTACACCAGCGCCTGCGAACCAGGGCACGGCGCCTCGGGGTCTCCGCTGATCGCCCCGGACGGGCACTCCGTGGTCGGGCTGGACAAACACGAGCAACGACGACGGGAAGCGCTGCACGGAGAACAACCCGTGTGAAGTCGGCGCGGCCAGCCAGGTGACGGTGCGCAAGGGCGCCCGTTACGGCCAGCAGGCCGCGGCTGTACCCGCCTGCTTGGCGCCAGGTTCGGTGCTGGAGCTGCTTCGCAAACGAGGCCGACTACATCCCCCTCGCCGGGCGCCGGCGACTGCGCCTCCGGCCTCAGCCAGACGCCCACCGGCACCGACACGCCACAGGCCGACTGGAACCGCCGCCGTCACCATCGCCAACACCGGCACGGCCGCCGTCCACGGCTGGACGTTGACCTGGACCTGGCCGGGCAACCAGCAGATCACCGTTCTGAGGGGTCCGCCCAAGCCGGCACGCTGGGAGCTCCGCTGCGATACAGCCCGGAGAAAGAGGGTTCAGGCTCGCCGGTCGGCGCGGCCCAGCAGTGCGGTCGCCGCGACGGCCAGCACCGCCAGAAGGGAGAGCGCGGCGGCCGGGCCGAGAACCGTCCACGGCGCCAGCTCCGCGTATGACTGGTTCTCCGACAACAGCCGCCCCCATTCGGGCGCGGGCGGCTGCTCGCCGAGCCCGAGGAAGCCGAGGGAGGCGAGGACGAGGACGACGGTCGGCAGCCGCAACAGGGCGTTGCGCAGCAGTGGCGGGACCAGAGCGGGCAGCAGATGACGCCGGATCAGGTGGCCTCGGCTCGCCCCCAGGGCGACGGAGGCGGCCATGTGGGTTGCGGCGCGTTCCTGCTCCAGCAGCGCGGTGGTCTGGGCGGCGTACGGGCTCCACCCGACGAGGCAGACGGCCAGCGCCGCGCCCAGCGCCGACGGTCCGGCGACGGCGGTGACCAGCAGGCCCGCCAGTATCACCGGCAAGGTGGACACGATGTCGGTCAGCCCGGCCGTGACCTGGCGCGCCAGTCCGGCGAGCACACCGAGGAGCAGGCTGACGGCGGTGACGGCGAAGGCCAGCACCGTGGTGCGCAGTGCGCCGTGCCCCAGCCGGGCGAGCAGATCGCGGCCGAGCGCGTCGGTGCCGAGCGGATGCTCGTACGAGGGCGCCAGCAGCCGCCCGGCGGTGTCCACCTGGATGGGGTCGCGCAACAGCCCGAGCCCGACGGCGGTGGCGAGCAGGAGGGCGCACCCGACGGCCACGGCTGGCAGCGCGCGTCCGGTGTCCAGGCCGGGCAGGGGTAGCGAGGGCAGCGCCCCCTCGCGGAGAGCGGGGCCGAGCATGGCGCGTCGTGCCGAGCGTACGAGCAGTCCCGCGCCGGCGCCGAGCAGGATCAGCGCGAGGCTTCCACTCTGCAGGACGGGCAGGTCCTGGGCGATGGCGGCATCGAGGGTCAGCATGCCGAGGCCGGGAATGGCGTAGATCTTCTCGACGGCGACCGCGCCCCCGGCCAGGCTGACCACGGTGGGCAGCAGCTGCGGGAGTACGCCGGGCACCGCGCGGCGCAGCGCAGCACGCATGATCCAGCCAGGCGGCATTCCACTGGCGGTCGCCGCACGGGCCCAGGGCTCGCGGAAGGCGGCCGGCAGCGCCTGGTCGAGCAGTCCGCCGATCATCGCGCCGGAGGGCACACCGAGGGCGAGCGCGGGCAGCACCATCGACGACGGACCCTCCCAGCCGTACGGCGGAAACCAGCCCAGGTGCACGCCGAGGACGGTGGAGAGCACGGCTGCGAGCAGGAACTTGGGCAGCGCCGCCACCACCGCCGCGCCGATTGCGGCCCCGTCGCGGGTGAGCCGGCGATGGGCGCCCAGCCACAGCGTCCGGGCGCAGACCATCGCGGCGACGGCGAGGGTGACCACGAGTGCGGCCGAGGTGAGGGTGAGTGAGACGCCGAGCGCGGCGCCCAGGGCGGGCGTCACCGGCTCGCCGGAGACCCAGGAGGTCCCCGCGTCGCCACGTACCAGAGCTCCCAGCCAGTGGCCGAGTGCGGCCGCCGGACCGGCGTCCAGCCCGAGTTGTTCACGTACGGCGGCCAGTGCCTCGAGGGATGGGTCCTGTTCGCCGGAACGGGCACGCAGGACGGTGAGCGCCACGTCCGTGCCGGAGATCCAGGGCAACAGGGCGATGACGGTCAGCAGCCCGGCCCCGGCGAACAGGGCGCCGAACAGCCCGGCCCAACGGCCGCCGAAGCCGCGGGACCGGCCGGGGGCCGGCGGGCGGAGCCGCGAGCCGGCTCTGGTGACGCTCACGTGGGGGCGCGCTCTCGTGACCGCTTCGGCTACTTCAGCCGGGTGTCGAGGCCTACCAGGGCGCGCTCGCGTGGATCGAGGATGGCGCCTTCGACGTCGGTGGAGACACCCTGCAGGACCTTTTCGTGGATGAGCGGCACGACGGCGTCGGTGGACAGGACGGCGGCTTCGGCGGCCATCACCTTGTCCTGGCGCGTGCCGGCGCCGGACTCGGCGGCGGCCGAAATGGCCCGGTCGACGGCCGGTTCGGCGAGCCGGGTGATGTTGTAGGAGCCCTTGCTGGTGTAGTCGCTGGCCAGGTAGGCGACCGGGTCGCCGGTGTCGAGGAGGGTCACCCGGGAGAAGACGAGCGCGTCGTACTTCCCCGCGAGCAGATCGGCCTCCATCTGCGAATATTCACGGATGTCCTGCTTCACGGTGAATCCGGCTTTCTCCAGTTGCTGCTGGAGCACGCTGGCGACTTCGGGCAGCTCGGTGCGATTGGTGTAGGTGGCCAGCGTGATGGCTTTGCCGCCGGTCTGCTGCTTGACCTGCTCGGCGGTGGCGGCCTTCACGATGTGCTCGACGGTGACGTGCTTGTCCCGGGTCCAGGAGATGGCGGGGCCGAACAGTCCCTGGGCGGCGTCGGCGTAGCCGCCGAAGACGCTGTCCACGAGCGCGGTGGGCTCCACGGCCTCGCGGGCGGCGGCGCGCATCGCGGCGTCGCGGAAGACATCGCTGCCGGTGTTGAGCAGCAGGCTGTCGGTTCGGGTGGACGGGACCTCATGGAGGGTTCCGGGTGCCAGGAGCCTGGCCTGGGAGGTGGGGATCCACTCGGCGATGTCGACGGATCCGCTGCGCAGGGCGTTGGCGCGAGCGGTGCCGTCGGAGATCCACGAGACGTCGATGCCGGCGGCCTTGGCCTTGCCGCCCCAGTAGCCGTCGAAGCGGCCAAGGGTGGCTTGGGTCTTGCCGCCGAGCTTGGTGATCTTGAAGGGGCCGGTGCCGGTGCCGATCGGGCTGACGGCACCGTTGGATGCATATGCCTTCGGGGAGAGGATGCCCAGGGCGGGAGAGGCCAGGCGCAGCGGCAGGACGGGGTCGACGGCGGCGGTGGTGAGGACGACGGTGTCGGCGTCCTGCGCCTTGGCGGTCAGCTCGATGTCGCTCAGCACGCGCGGTGCCGGCTCGGCGTCGGAGGCGTGTGCGAGGGCGTTCGCGACGGCTTCGGCGGTGACCTTCGTCCCGTCCTGGAATCGGGCGTCGCGTAGGTCGAAGGTCCAGGTGGTGTCGCTGGCCTGTTTCCAGGAGGCGGCGAGTGCGGGCTTCGCGGTGCCGTCGGCGTCGAGCCTGGTCAATCCCTCGACGACGGAGAGCTTGCTCAGTACCGTGGCGTCGTTGCTGTACGGGGAGAGGGCTTGGGCCGGCGGCACGGCCAGGACGATTTTGATGCGCTGCTCGGACCGGGCGCCGCCCCTGCCGGCGGAGCCCTCCGAGAAGCAGCCGGCGAGTAGCGGGGTGAGAAGCAGCGCCGCGGCGAAGCGGAGGGGATTTTTGCGCATAAAAGTAGTCCTGTGGTGCCTGATGTTGGCTAAGTCCGAATAAGGGTAGCCTAACTTAGTTGTTTTGCTTTCAATCAATCGCCTGGCGATCAGCGGGAGCCGAGGCGAAGGACGGCTGCTGTGCGGGTTCTACCAGCAGACCAGCGGAACCATCACCGTCGACGGGACACCCCTCACCGAGCTGGATCCCGCGGCCTGGCGGGAACGCGTGACCTCGGCCTTCCAGGACTTCAGCCGGTTCCCGTTCCTGGCCCGCGAGGCCGTCGGCGTGGGCAACCTGCCCAGGATTGACGAGTTCGCGGAAGCCGCGGAGAAGGGCGGCGCCGCCCAGGTCTTCGCCCGCCTGCCCGAGGGCGAGGAGCCCCGGCTCGGCAAGGCCCTCGGCGACGGCGTCGAGCTCTCCGGCGGCCAGCCGCGCTGGACGCGGCCAGCGAGCACGAGGTCTACCAGCGATACGCGGAGGCAGCCCGCGAGTGGCAGCACGCCACCGGCGGGATCACCCTGCTGGTCTCGCACCGATTCGCCACCATCCGGATGGCCGACCTGATCGTCGTGCTCGACGGCGGGCGCATCATCGAGCGCGGCACGCACGCCCAGCTCATCGCCCTCGCAGGCCGGTACGCCCACCTGTACGACCTCCAGGCATCGGCCTACCGATGAGAATTCCGGACTTACATGAGATCCACAGTGCGCTGCAGTGACGAGAAACCGGCGATTGGCTCTGCTCACCCGGACGACCGAAACCCTCGCTGACGGGCCTCTTCCAGGCTGCCCGGACGCTTACCGCGGCGAGAGAGTGTGTCCAGTCTACGGTGTATATCGATCGCCGAGTAGCCGGGGGAATTTCGCCAGGTGAGACCCCTCCGGGCCACCCGACCTAAGGGGTGGTGTACACAAATCAGAGTCACCGCCCGTCAGTCCGACCAAGACGTGGTCAGTCAGCGGAGCACCTTGAATCGCAGGTGGGTGGCGTTCAGGCTGGTGATCGCCTGGGTCGCTCGGAGCTCGAACTGACCGCCCAGATGATCGAACAGCCGGGTGCCGCTGTCGAGGAGGACAGGGGCCAGGTGGATCTGGATCTCGTCCAGCAGTCCGCCGGACATTTATCAGGTGTCCGGCACCTTGCGGCAAGGAGACTCTGTGACCCAGCCGCCTCCCCACAGGTGCGCAGCGCCGCCTACCGGGCGCTGGCGACGCTGCCCGCGGTACGGGTCGAAGGCCTGACCACAGACCCGCGGGGGCGACCGGGTGTCGCCGTGACCTTCCTGATCCAGGGAGACCGAACCCCCCGGATCAGGCTGATCATCGACCCCGGCACCTCCAAGGTGCCGGCCGCTGATTTCATCGGCTTGCCGGATGAGGACGGCCGGGTCAATGTGGTGCTGGAGTCCGGCTGGACCGACACCAAGCCGTCCCCGCCCTCGGCCGAGTGAAGCCCATCGGGCTGGCCGGCCGGGGCGTCGGCCCCGGATACATCCACCCTCGGTGAGGGGTGTAGGCGGCTAAGCGGCGGTGAGTGGGCACGGCGCTCCTCGCGCCGATCCTCGTCGGGCCGGGCCCGCATCGCTGCCCGCGTGGCCAAAAACGCGCTCCGACCCGGCCGCGCGCTGTCGAAGCTCCGCTCGCGCTCGTGGGACTTTTTGGGCAAAGCGGGTCAATTGGGGCTGGTCAGGGCGGCTTTTGCGGTCAATTGTCAGCAGCAGTGGGTTTTTCGTGTCAGCATCGATGCATGTATGGGCTATATGGGACAGTCTTAAATGCCTGGGGCCGGTGCGATCGGCCTGCCGGGGCCGGCTAGTTCCCCTGCCCGTTGCCCTGTCGTCGGTCTCCGCTTGTGGAAAGAAGTCTCGCGTTGCGTATCTTGCTGCTCTGCTCCTCCTTCAACGGCCTGACCCAGCGTGCGTGGTTGGAGTTGCGCCGGGCCGGTCATGACGTGAGCGTCGAGCTGGCGGTGTCGGAGGAGGTGATGGCGGAGGCGGCCGAGCTGGCCAAGCCGGATCTGGTGATCTGCCCGTTCTTGAAGGAGCGGGTGCCGGAGCGGGTGTGGCGCGGGTTCCGTACGGTGATCATTCACCCGGGGCCGCCCGGGGACCGCGGGCCGTCGTCGCTGGACTGGGCGATCATGGATGCGGAGCCGGAGTGGGGCGTGACGGCGCTGCAGGCGGTGGAGGAGATGGACGCGGGCCCGATCTGGGGTTTCCGGACGTTCGCGATGCCGGCGGAGGCGCCGCGTAAGTCGGCGTTGTACAACGGGCCGGTGGCCGATGCCGCGGTGGAGCTGGTGGTGGAGGTGGCGGCCAAGGCGGCTGATGCGTCGTTCGCTCCGGAGCCGCTGGATTACCGCTCTCCTGAGGTGCGGGGGCGGTTGCGGCGGGCGATGCGGCATGCGGATCGGGAGTTCGCCTGGGAGGAGCCGACGGAGGAGATCGTGCGGCGGGTGCGGGCGGCCGATGGGGCGCCGGGCGGCCGGGTGCGGCTGTGCGGGTTGCCGGTGCGGGTGTTCGACATGTACCGGGGGCCGGAGCTGGCCGGGGAGCCGGGGCAGGTGGCGGCGCGGCGTGAGGGTGCGGTACTGGTGCACACCGGGGACGGGTCGGTGTGGGTCGGGCATGTGCGGCTGGAGGAGGAGGGGGCGGCGAAGCTCCCGGCGGCGATGGCGCTGGGTGAGCTGGTGGCGGGGGTGCCGGAGCGGCCGGGTTACAGCGAGATCACCTATGACCGCAGTGATGGCGTGGGGGTGGTGAGTTTCGACTTCTACAACGGGGCGATGTCGACGGAGCAGTGCCGGCGGCTGGCATCGGCACTGAGGTATGCGGTGGCGCAGGATACGCGGGTGGTGGTGCTGCGGGGCGGAGAGGTGTTCTCCAATGGGATTCATCTGAACGTGATCGAGGCGGCGCGGCATCCGGAGTTGGAGGCGTGGATGAACATCAACGCGATCAACGCGGTATGTCGTGAGGTGATCGGCTGTACGCGGCAGCTGGTGGTGACGTCGATCGGCGGGAATGCGGGCGCCGGCGGGGTGATGATGGGGCTGGGCGCGGACCGCGTGATCATCCGTGCGGGCGTGGTGCTGAATCCGCATTACCGGACGATGGGCTTGTTCGGCAGTGAGTACTGGACGTATGCGTTGCCGCGGCGGGTGGGGGCTGAGCGGGCGTTGCGGTTGACGGGTGATGCGTTGCCGATCGGCGCGGTCGAGGCGGTGGAGGCGGGCCTCGCAGACCGGATGCTGAGTGGGTCGCGGCTGGAGTTCGAGCGGCGGGTGCTGGAGTACGCCGAGCGGCTGGCGGCGGATCCGGGGTATGAGCGGTTGCTGGCGGCTCGGCGGCAGGTGCGGGAGGCCGATGAGCGGCGCAAGCCGTTGGAGGCGTACCGGGTGGAGGAACTGGCGGAGATGAGCCGGGACATGTTCGATGACAGGAACGGGTTCCGGGCGGCGCGGCGGGCGTTCGTGCGCAAGGTGAGGGCGCAAGTGACTCCTGAGCATTTGGCGCGGCATCGGGAGTTGTCCGGCGCGTCGGCGCGCGCTGATGGGGCTGCATCTCATATGTGAGATAAGGTCTGCTGTTGTGGCAGATGATTATCTTGTGCGGATCGGCCGGCTCATCCGGGATGCGCGGCAGCATCGTGGATGGACACAGCTGCAGCTGGCCGATGCACTGGCGACGAGTCAGAGTGCGGTTAACCGAATCGAACGGGGCAATCAGAACATCAGTCTTGAGATGATCGCCCGGATCGGTGAGGCGCTCGACAGCGAGATCGTGTCGCTGGGGTATGCGGGGCCGATGCATCTGCGGGTGGTGGGCGGTCGCCGCTTGTCGGGCAGCATCGATGTGAAGACGTCGAAGAACGCGTGTGTGGCGTTGCTGTGCGCGTCGCTGCTGAACTCGGGGCGGACGATCCTGCGGAAGGTGGCGCGGATCGAGGAGGTCTACCGGATCCTGGAGGTGCTGGCCTCGATCGGGGTCCGGGCGCGGTGGATCAACGAGGGCAGCGATCTGGAGATCGTTCCTCCGGCCAGGCTGGAGCTGGAGGCGATGGATACCGAGGCGGCGCGCCGTACCAGGAGCGTGATCATGTTCCTGGGGCCGTTGATGCATCGGACGGAGCAGTTCCAGATTCCGTACGCCGGCGGCTGTGATCTGGGGACGCGGACGGTGCAGCCGCACATGTCGGCACTGAAGCATTTCGGGCTGGACATCGCCGCGACGGGGGGGTTCTATCACGCGCGGGTGGATCGGTCGGTGGCGCCGTCGCGGCCGATCGTGCTGACCGAGCGGGGCGACACGGTGACGGAGAACGCGTTGCTGGCGGCGGCCCGGCATGACGGGGTGACGGTGATCCGTAACGCCTCGTCGAATTACATGGTGCAGGACCTGTGCTTCTTCCTGGAGCAGCTCGGGGTGCGGGTGGAGGGCATCGGCACGACGACGCTGACGGTGCATGGGGTGGCCACGATCGAGCGGGATGTGGACTACTCCCCTTCCGAGGACCCGGTGGAGGCGATGAGCCTGCTGGCGGCGGCGGTGGTGACGTCGTCGGAGCTGACGATCTGCCGGGTGCCGGTGGAGTTCCTGGAGATCGAGCTCGCGGTGCTGGAGGAGATGGGGCTCGATCATGATCGGACGGAGGAGTATCCGGCGGCGAACGGGCGTACGCGGCTGGTGGATTTGACGGTGCGGCCCTCGAAGCTCATCTCCCCCATCGACAAGATTCACCCGATGCCGTTTCCGGGGCTGAACATCGACAATGTGCCGTTCTTCGCGGCGATCGCGGCGGCGGCACAGGGTTCGACGCTGATCCATGACTGGGTGTACGACAACCGGGCGATCTATTTGACGGAGCTGACGCGGCTGGGGGCGTCGGTGAAGTTGCTGGATCCGCATCGCGTGCTGGTGGAGGGGCCGACGCGGTGGCGGAGCGCGGAGATGATGTGCCCGCCGGCGCTCAGGCCCGCGGTGGTGGTGCTGCTGGCGATGATGGCGGCGGAGGGCACGTCGGTGCTGCGGAACGTGTACGTCATCAACCGGGGCTATGAGGATCTGGCGGAGCGGCTGAACGCGCTGGGGGCGCGGATCGAGACGTTCCGCGACATCTGAAGTTTTCGTCGGCAGGCTGGGCTAGCGTCGGGCTTGTTGGCTGAAGGCATGCGCGGGAAGGGGCTTGTGATGCGGCCTGCGGAGCTCGACCGGTTGACGGTGGCGGAGGCGGCGGACCGCTATGTGGAGCTGGTGCGCGCCAAGACGCTGACGGGGGCGTTGTCGCCCTCGACGGCGGAGGTGTACGCACGGGACGTGGCGACGCTGGTGGAGCTGGCCGGCGAGGGTGTCGTGCTGGATGATCTGACCGGTGAGGACGTCGATGCGATTTTGCTGGCGTTCGCGCGAAAGCCGGACGGGCGCTCGGCGGGCGGGACTCGTGAGGCGGGCGGCGGGCAGTCGCCCTCGTCGCAGGCACGGTTTCGGCGGTCGATCTCGGCGTTGTTCAAGCACGCGACGCTGGCCGGATGGGTGCAGATCAATCCGATGACGGCCTCGACGGTGACGGCGAAGGAGCGGGGCGGGTTGCGGCCGCATCGGCGGGCGTTGACACGGGAGCAGGCCCAGGGGCTCATCGGGGCGGCGCAGACGTTGCAGGACGCGCCGGCGCCGGCGGGCAAGCGGCGCGATCAGCGGACGGAGCTGCGGGATGCGATGATCGTGTTGCTGTTGTCGACGGTGGGACCGCGGGTGTCGGAGCTGGTGCGGGCCAATGTGGAGGATTTCTTCACCAACGACGGCGTGCGTTACTGGCGCATTTTCGGCAAGGGCGGACGTACGCGGGATGTGCCGCTGCCGGATGATGTGGCCGTCGTGTTGCAGGCCTATGTGGAGCGGGGGCGGCCGGCGGCGGTGGAGGACAAGGCGCTGCTGCTGTCGTGGCGGGGGCGGCGGCTGGCGCGGGGCGACGTGCAGGCGGTGATCGATCGGGTGCAGCGGCGGGTGGATCCGGATCAGCGGCGGTCGGTGACGCCGCATGGGCTGCGGCACACGACGGCGACGCATTTACTGGCTGATGCGGTGGACATGGACGCGGTGCGGCGGGTGCTGGGGCACAGCGATCTGTCGACGCTGGGGCGCTATCGCGATGAGCTGCCGGGCGAGCTGGAGGTGGCGATGCGTGCGCACCCGCTGCTGCGTGGCAAGGCGCCGAGCTGACGGGGCCTTGACGGCCATCAGGCGCGGCTGTTTCGCAGCCCGCACCGCTGCCTCTGGCCGCCGAGCCCGACCTCATGGCCCCGCCGCCCGGGCGGCCCGGCCGGCCAGCTCCCGCAGATACGCCACCAGCTCCGGCGGCTCGTGCACCTCGAACTCGCAGCCGAGCGACAGCAACCGCCAGGCCGTCCACTCGAGGGTGTCGGTGTGGCTGCTCAGCCGGCAGCTGCCCGCGTCGATGGGTTGCAGGTCGCCGGCGGAGTCGCCGACCCGCCCGGCCACCCGTTCGATCGGCGCGTGCAGGGTCGCCACCGTCCGGTAGACCGGAGCCAGTTCCAGCAGCTTGCCGGTCATGTACGCGGCCGCGTCCGCCGCGGGCAGCTGCCGCGGCGCGGTACGCACTCCGATGGACGTCAGCTCCCCGATCCGGTCCACCCGGAAGATCCGCCAGTCGTCCCGGTCGTTGTCGTAGCCGACCAGATACCAGCGCCGCCCCGCCGACACCAGCCGGTACGGCTCCACCCGGCGCTCGCCGGCCACCCCGTCGTGCCGGCGATACGGGAAGCGCAGCCGCTCCCGGTTGGCGATGGCCGCGGCCAGCGTGGTCAGCCGCTCCGGGGCGACCGTGGGCTGCTCCCAGGTCAGCAGCGGCTCGGTGGCCGCGCCGAGCGCGCCGACCCGGTGCCGCAGCTTGGCGGGCAGCACCTGCTCCAGCTTGGCCAGCGCCCGTACCGACGCCTCCTCGATGCCGGTCACCGCGTGCCCGGCCGCTGTGCGCAGCCCCACCGCGATCGCCACCGCCTCCTCGTCGTCCAGCAGCAGCGGCGGCATCGCCTTGCCGGCGGCCAGCCGGTACCCGCCGACCGCGCCCATCGTGGCGTGCACCGGGTAGCCGAGTTCGCGGAGCCGGTCCACGTCTCGGCGGATGGTACGCAGGCTCACCCCCAGCCGCGCGGCCAGCTCGCTACCCGGCCACTCGCGGGGGGTCTGCAGCAACGACAGCAGGGCCAGCAGCCGGCCCGGGGTATCTGAGGACATGAATCAAGAATGCCAGCCATGTGTGCCAGAACCTGACCTATATGGATCCTAACGTGGCCCACATGACGCCATTCCGGATCGACATCCCGCAAGCCGACCTCGACGACCTTCTCGACAGGCTGACCCGTACCCGCTGGCCCCGGCAGCTGCCCGGCGACGGCTGGAGCCGCGGAGTGCCGGTGGACTACCTGAGGGACCTGGTCGACCACTGGGCGGGTGGATACGACTGGCGGGCCCAGGAGGCGCGGCTGAACCGGTTCCCCCAGTTCGTCACCGGCATCGACGGGCTGGACGTGCACTTCCTGCACGTACGGTCCCCGGAGCCGGACGCGCTGCCGCTGATCCTCACGCACGGCTGGCCGAACTCGTTCGTCGAGTTCGTCGACCTGATCGGCCCGCTGACCGACCCTCGCGCGCACGGGGCCGACCCGGCGCACGCCTTCCACGTCGTGGTCCCGTCGGTGCCGGGCTTCGGCTTCTCCCAGGCCCCCCCGCGAACCGGGTTCACGGTCGACCGGGTGGCCCGGATGTGGGCCGAGCTGATGGCCCGCCTCGGCTACGACCGGTACGGCACCCAGGGCGGCGACCTGGGCGCCTACATCGCGCCGGCGGTGGCCGAGGTGGACCCGGAGCACGTCGTCGGCGTGCACATCGACGGCGGGTTCGGCTTCCCGACCGAGGCCGACGTGCCGGACATGAACGACGCCGAGCGGGCCGAGTGGCAGATGATGCAACAGTGGATGAGTGGCGGTGTGGACCATCACGCGCTGCTGCGGGCCGCGCCGCAGACCTTCGCCTACGCCTGGAACGACTCCCCGGTCGGGCTGCTGGCCTGGCTGATCAACAAGTTCAAGGAGTTCAGCATCACGGTGGACACCCCTGAGCAGGCCATCGACCGGGACCTGATGCTGACCAACGCCTCGCTGTACTGGTTCACCGGCACGTCGGGGTCGTCCTCGTGGCCGATGTACGACCGCGTGACCCTGGCCGAGGACGGCGCTTTCGCCTGGCCGAAGGGGCAGAACCGGGTGCCGTCCGGCGTGTACGGGGGCGGCTCCGCCCTGATGCGCCGCCTCGCCGAGCGGGACAACAAGATCGTTCACTGGCCGGAGGGGAACTCCGGGGGCCACTTCGTGGCGATGGAGGTGCCGCAGGAGCACGCGGCCGACATCCGGGCGTTCTTCGGCCCGTTGCGGTGACGAACCTGACGTGGGCACAGGTGTGCGCCCGGCGGGCGACTCGCCGAGGTCGCCTCGGCGATCTGCGGGGCGCACGCGCAGGTCGGCTCGGCGGCCGAACTGTCCCTGGGGCGGGGGCCGGGACTCTACTCGCGAGTATTAGCGCTAAGCCATGACAGTGCGTACCGACTGGAGCCGGTGTAGGCGGGGCAGCAGGTGGGCGATGCCGCTGTCCCAGTACACCCACTCGGTGGCGCCGCCCTTGGAGCGGACTGGGGCGCGGCGGTCCTCCAGGTCGAGGTCTTCGACGTTGAGGGCGAGGATCTCGGCGGCCCGGGCCGCGGTCTCGTACAGCATCCGCCACAGCGTCTTCTCGCGCAGCGGGATGTCGCGGCGCGACAGCAACCGGTGGATGGTGGCCTTGGCGACCGCGCGGGTCTTGTCGGCAGTTTCCTTGCGGCGCTCGGCGTCGGCCGGGACCGTCGGGGCGGCCCAGTGCTTCTTGGCCTGGCACCAGATCAGCCAGGAGGTGACGGCGGCGCGCTCGCCCCCCACAGCTCGGCGAGCGCCTGGCCGATCTCAGTGTCGGCGACTTCAGCGAGCGGCCGATCACGGCCAAGCCGGGTGATGACGCGGTCGACGGCTGAGGCGTAGGCGCGGTGAGTGTTGGGGTTGGCCGTGCGCGGGGTGGCCAGGCAGGCGTCGGCGGCTGCGGTGAGGGTGACGTTCCTGCCGCGCAGGGCGGCGACCTTTGGCGTCGCGCTCATGCCGACCGCCCGGCGGCGAGCGCTGTACCGGTCCGAGTGATGTACCGGATAACGTGCCGGGGTCTCGCACCTGCCCGGCGAAGGCTTCTCCTGGTCGCCGCGCCGCCATGATCGCTGATGTACGTGATACTAGACCATTATCACGTATATCAGTCGCCTGCAGTGACGAGCTCGTGACACGCTCTGGGGCTCGTGTTCTCGCTTACGAAGGAGGATGTCGCCCGGCTTTCGCCTCTGCGGTCGTTCCGTCAGTAGGCCACGGTGACGATCTTGCCTACGGCTTCGGGCTGGTTGATGAGTCGCAACATGAAGTTGGCGGCGTCGCATTGGGCGATGCGGAAGGCGGCCCGCAGGTTGTGCCCGTAGGCGGTCCTGTAGGTACCTGTCGGTGGCTTGTCGACGATCAGCGGTACGCGCATAGCTGTCCAGTCCAGGTCGCAGCTGCGCAGGAAGTCCTCCATGTGCGCGACGTCGACGAAGTGGTGGCCGAGCACGCGTTTGGCCAGCGGGGTGGTCACGTACTGCATGACGAAGCCTGCGCCAGGCTCGCGCTTGGGCGGGTGCGGGTGGCCGGGGGTGGGAATGGTTGAGACGCCGACGCCGCTGACGACGATGAGGCGTCGTACGTCAGCTGCTTACATCGCGACCGCGATGGCGCGGGTTCCGGCGGAGACGATGCCGTGCTCGGCCTTCTTTCTTGGGCCCAGGCCTGAGAGCACTGCGTCGGCTCCGTCGATCGCTGACATGAGCGTCGCCGGTTGGTAATCGCTCAGGTCCGCGGTGACCAAGCGCAGGTTCGTGGCACCGCGGACGCTGGTGCTGAGCTTTGCCGGGTTCCGGGCGACGGCCGTGACCTGGTGGCCGGCGGCGAGGGCCTGGGTGAGGAGTTGCTGTCCGACACGGCCGGTCGGTCCGAAGATCGTGAGTTTCATCTGGAGGGCCTTCCTAGGTTCTGGGCTCGTTGGTGTGCGTGAGAGGACATCCCCGGGGATTGGGGTTGTCAGGTGGCGGTGATGCCCAGGCAGAGGGTAAGGGCGGCGAGCAGGATGAACGGGTATTGCAACCCGAACGAGTAGTCGCGGGCCTGCAGGTGGGTCACGATGGCGCAGCCGAAGAACAGGACGAGTCCGGCGGCCGCGGCCTTGCCAAGCGTCGGAATCCAGAAGCCGGCGATGAGGCCGAGCGCGGCCGCCGCCTTGGGGATGCCCAGGAAGGGCATCCATGCGCGCGGGATGCCCACCCGGTCCATGGCGACGCCGACGCGCTCGTAGCGGACGAAGTCGCAGCCCGCCGAGAAGATGCTGTAGGCGATGGTCATGGCGGTGAAGGAGACGTAAGCGATGTACATGGACGTGCTCCGGAATTCAGGCGCCGAAGGCGTCGGCGTGCTCGGTGGCCCATTGAGCGAAGGTGAGTCCTGGACGGCTGAGGATCGCTTCGACCTCGCCGGTGACCAGGTCGTGTTGGAGGTAGGAGCGGGACTGCAGCGTCAAGAAGGCATCGGTCAGGGCTTCGGGCATTCCGGAGTGGAGCATGCCCTGCCTGGCCATCTCCGCCGGAACGTCCTGGAAGCGCAGTGGCCTGCCGATCGCCTCCCCGATGGCGGTCACCATCTGCGGCTGGGTGAGGGATCGCGGACCGGTCAGTACCGGGCGCCGGCCGGCCAGATCGCTGGTGAGCAGGGCGTGCGCCGCGACGGCGGCGAGGTCACGTTCGTGCAAAGGCGCCCATGCCGACTATGGGTGCCGCGCACGATGTCACCGGCGCGGATCTGGGCGGCCCATGAGGTGATGGTGTTGACGGCATAGTAGCCCGAGCGCAGGGCCGTCCACTCCAGGCCGGATGCGATGACGGCGGCCTCGACCTCCTTGTTGTACTCGCCGCGCAGCCGGGAGGGCTGCTCGTCGAGGGCATGATCGACGTTCAGGGCGGACATGGTCACCGCTCGCGTGACGCCGCGTTCGCGGGCCAGGCTCAGTAACCTCGCGGTGGCCGTGCTGATGATGTGCGGGTCGGCGGCCTGGCCGAGGCTGCGCGGGTTGAGGAAAAGGCCGGTGACGCCATCCAGGGCGTCGGCGATCGTTCCGGGACGGGCCGGGTCGCCTTCGACTAGCTCTACCGCGTGGGGCAGGGCGGCGGCCTGGGGTGCACGGGTCACCGCGCGCACTTTGACTCCCTGCGCGATGAGCAGATTGATCAAGGGGCGGCCGACGGTGCCGGTAGCTCCGGTGACCAGGATCATGAAGGCTCTCCTCCGTTGTGGCCCTTTATGTCCGAGCGTCATACAATATGGAAACCGTAACAGTTGCTACGAGGTGCATACAATATGAGTGTCGTATCAAATGCGAGTCGCGGGCGCAGGCAGCAGGTCAGGGCGGTGAAAGCGGCCCTGCGTGACCTGAACATCCAGCTGTCGCTGCTCAACCGCCAGTTCGGCACCCACGCCGAACTCAAGGACGTCGACTGGACCTGCCTGGACCTGCTGAACCGGCACGGCCCCCTCAGCCCCAGCGCGCTGGCGCGCAACGCCGGACTGCACCCCGCCACCATGACCGGCATCCTCGACCGACTCCAACGCGGCGGCTGGATCACCCGCGAACGTGACCCCGATGCAGCCGACCGCCGCGCCGTCATCGTCCAAGCACGCCGTGAGCGCAATCCCGAGCTCTACCGTCTTTTCGCGGGCATGAACGCGCAGATGGATCAGCTCTGCGAGGGGTACACCGACGACGAACTCGACCTCATCGCAAGCTTTCTCCGGCGCACCACCGACGCCGGACACACCGCCACCGACCAGCTCGCCAACCGCTGATCCACAGGCCGTCGGCGCCCGTGGGCCGGGGACCGGGTCATGGACGCCTTCCAGGGCAAGTGGCCGCAGTGGGTCGCCGCGATGGGGGGGCCGCGACCCGGCGCGGCGCGATGTGCCACGGCCCCAGCCGGGGCCACGCCACCACCTACACCAGCCCGGCGCGGTGGCTGCCCGGCTTCGCTCCGATGTACGCCCCCGGCCGCGCTCGCCGAACTGGTCCGGCGCTACCTGTACGCCTACGGGCCCGCCACGCCCACGCACCTGGCCCAGTGGCTGTCGGCACCCTTTGAGGCGGTATCGCGGCTCATGAACGATCGTTTGTGAGAGCGGTCCTGGGGCTCGTCGTGTGCGTTCCGGACGCGGTGGTCACAGGCGGCGCTGCAGGAGCATGCCGGGCCACTCCCCCACGGTGAAAGGCGCGACGCGGGTGAAGCCGCAGCTTTCGTAGTAGGCGACCAGGCGGCCGTCGTCGCCGGCGTAGCAGTCGACGCGCAGCAGGCCGGCGCCGCGGGCGCGGGCTTCGTGGACGGCCCAGTCCAGAAGGGTGCCGCCGACGCGGTGGCCGGCGTAACGGCGGTCGGTGACCAGGACCTGGACGTAGAGTTCGGGTTCGGTGGCGGGGGTGACGTAGTCGTGGGCGGGGCCGACGGAGATGCAGCCGGCGGGGTGGCCGTCGATCTCGGCGATGCGCATGCCGCCACTGTCGAGAAAGCCGGCGATCTGCTGGGTGCGGCGGGGGTTGCCGGTGAAGGGCTGGGTGCCCCATTGGCCGGTGCGTCCGAGGGCTGTCAGCCAGGCGACCGCGCTGTCGAACATGGCCAGGACGGCGGAGAGGTCGCCGGCTTTTCCTTCACGTATGTTCACGGTGGCACTTTAGGGAATGTCTGGCGCCGGCCGGGTTCCGGCGGCGGCCGCTCGCGGAGGTAGTTGCGCACCGCCTGCGCGGACAGGCCGTGCTCGCGCTGCGTGCACTACTCGACCGGTTGCGATATCACGGACACGGCCGGCCAACTGGCCGCCGAAGGCAGGTGAACGCCTGCCTTCGGCGCTCAACTGCGCAGCTGCGCGTTGAGCCGTGCGGCCTGTCGCGTGAGGTGGTCGCGTTCGGGGAGGCTGGGCGCCGACCGGGCGGCTTCGGCGTAGAGCCGTGCCGCGGTCACCAGGTCACCGTCGCGCTCGTGCAGGTACGCCGCGACGGCGGCGTGGCGGGGCAGGGCGGGGTCGAGCCCGGCCAGGGCGGCCAGGCCGGCCCGCGGGCCGTCGGCCTCGCCGACCGCGACGGCCCTGTTGAGGCGAGCCACCGGGCTGTCGGTCAGGCGCACCAGTTTCGTCGTACCACTCGACGATCTGCGCCCAGTAAGTCTCCTCGGCCGTCCGGGCGTCGGCGTGGAGCGCGGCGATGGCGGCCTGGGCCTGGAACTCGCCCAGGCGGTCGCGGGTGAGGGCTGCCTGAAGCACGTCGACGCCCTCGGCGATCAGGCGGATGTTCCACAGGCTGCGGTCCTGCTCGGCAAGAGGCACGAGCCTGCCGCCGGGGCCGGTCCGTGCCGGGCGCCGTGCGTGGTGGAGCAGCATGAGTGCGAGCAGGCCCGCGACCTCCTCATGGGTGGTCTTGACCGCCAGCTGGCGAGTGAGCCGGATCGCCTCGCCGGCGAGGTCGACGTCGCCGGAGTAGCCCTCGTTGAAGACCAGGTAGAGCACGCGCAGCACCGTGGCGACGTCACCGGGCTGGTTGAACCGGACGCCCGAGACGGTCCGCTTGGCCCTGCTGATCCGCTGGGCCATGGTCGCCTCCGGCACGAGGTAGGCCTGCGCGATCTGACGCGTGGTCAGGCCGCCGACCGCGCGCAGCGTGAGCGCGACGGCCGAAGCCGGGGTCAGGGACGGGTGCGCGCACAGGAAGTACAGCTGGAGCGTGTCGTCCGCCATCTCGCCCTGGCCGGGCACGGGCTCGGCCTCGACGAGCACCTCGCGGTGCCGCCGGGAGGTATCGGCGCGGGCGGCATCGAGGAACTTGCGCCAGGCCACGGTGACCAGCCAGCCCTTGGCATCCCGCGGCGAGTCGTCCGGCCACACGCGTACGGCCTCGATCAGGGCGTCCTGCACGGCATCCTCGGCCGCCGCGAAGTCGGCGCCGCGACGGACGAGGATGCCGATCACGGTGGGGGTGAGGGCCCGCAGCAGGGCCTCGTCCACCATGCTCACTCCGTGATGGTCAAGGGAGCCGCCAGGAACGGGCGCACCTCGAGCCACTCCTGGACCGGCCTGCCACCCGCACCCGGAGCCGCGGACAACTCGCCGGCCAGCTCGAGCGCCCGCTCGTAGGTCTCGACGTCGATCACCATCCAGCCGGCGATCAGGTCCTTGGTCTCCGCGAACGGCCCGTCGGTGACCGGCGGTCGCCCCTCGCCGTCGTAGCGGACGAACGTGCCTTTGGGGGAGAGCGCCTGACTGTCGACGAACTCGCCGGTGCCCTCGAGCCGAGCGGCGAAGTCCTGCATGTACCGCACGTGGGCCGAAAGCTCCTCCGGCGTCCACTGGTCCATCGGCACGTCGTTGACCGCTGGCGGCGCGCCCCCGTAGTGCTTGAGCAGCAGGTACTTGGCCATCATGATCTCCTTAGCGAAGTACGGCCCATTGTGGCCGTGTGCACGCCGGGGACGAAGCCGCGCGGGTTCTCGACATCCCACCGCGACATTTTCCCGCGGTTTTCAAGGACTCCGCGCACTCCGAGGCGCCACGGAAAGGGGACACGGTCCCGGTGGGGCCTGTGCTGCCGATCAGGACGGGGACGCCGCAGCGAGCTTCGCGAAATCGGGGGCGTAGACGGTCATCCAGTGCGGATGCAGCCGGTAGTAGACCACGTCGTTGTCCCAGTCGAAGAAGTCGTCGCCGTAGAAGTCCTTGAAGTACGCGCGCAGGTCCGGCCAGTCCGCGGCCGGCTCGCCGTCCTGGGGATTGAGGATCTCCGCCGTGCCGTGCGTGAACACGCCCAGGTCCTCACCACGCATGTGCGCGGCGCTGACGGCGGACCGGACGGCGAGATGGCGGGCCTTGGCGGCGTCGCGCGCCGTGCCGAAGTGCCACTTGCCGTGCAGGAAGTGCCCGTCCACGCCGCTGATCCGCGGCTCGCCCTTCGCCGTCACGGTGGACAGGGCGAGGGTGCACATGCCGGTGAGGACCTGGGTGAGCTGCTCTGCGGTCAGGGTGCGCTCGCTGTTGATGATCGAGCGGAGGTGTGAGGTGGAGCGGGAGAGGGAGGCGTCAAGAAGGGTCTGGAGCCCTTTGAGCTCTACTGGCGTTTCGTACATTGAGGTCCTTATCTATCCGTAGGCCCGGTCCACGCCGCCATCGACGTCGACCGGTGAACCCATGCTCGACCCAAAACCCGACACCTTGTGTCGTATTTCTTCACCCGTCCGGGCCGCCTCATGCGGGAAGGTGGGTGCGGGTTGCCCGCCGGCAACGCCTGGGGCGTCACCGTCGACGGCTACCGGTTCTTGCTGTGCCGGCGTTCCTGGTCCAGCCAGGCCTGATCGGCCGCCTGGTCAGGGCCGGCCGGCGGAGGTGAGGCGGCAGGCCCGGTGCGCGCGGTGACCACCATCACGGCGAGGCCGAGCGCCACGACCGCGGCGCCCACGTACAGCGGCGCGGTGTAGCCCAGGCCGGCGCTGATCGCGAGGCCGCCGAGCCAGGCGCCCAGGGCGTTGCCGACGTTGGAGGCCGAGACGTTGGCGCTGGCGGCGAGCGGCGCGCCGCCGGCGGCGTCCGTGACGCGGGTGATCATGCCGGGGACGCTGGCGAACCCGAAGACGCCCATCAGGAAGACCAGGACCACCGACGCGACCCGCACGTCGGCCAGCAGCCCGAACGCCGCGAGCGTGGCGGCGAGTCCCGCCAGGGCCGCGATCAGCGTGCGGTCGCGGTCGCGGTCGGCCGCGCGGCCCCCGGCGACGTTGCCGATCACCAGGCCGCTGCCGTAGACGACGAGCAGCCAGGCGACGTCGGCGCTGGAGAAGCCGGTGACCTCGGTGAAGGTGTAGGCGATGTAGCTGAACGCCCCGAACATGCCGCCGTAGCTGAGGGCGGTGGCGGCGAGGGTCAGCCAGACCTGCCAGGAGCGGAAGGCGCGTAGCTGGGGGCGCAGGCCGGCCGCCCGGTGGGCCTTGTCCACGGCGCCCGCCCAGGCCGGGACCCACACGGCGATGGCGGCCACGGCCAGCACGCCGATCCCGGTGATCGCCCAGAACGTCGCGCGCCAGCCCCAGCGCTCGCCGACCAGGGCGCCGAACGGCACGCCCAGCACGTTGGCGACCGTCAGACCGGCGAACATCACCGCGACCGCGCGCGAGGCCCGTTCCGGCGCGACCATGCGGCGGGCGACGAGCGAGCCGATGCCGAAGAAGGAGCCGTGGCACAGGGCGGCGACGACGCGGCCGAGCAGCGCCACGGCGTAGGTGGGCGCGACGGCGGACAGCAGGTTGCCGAGGACGAACAACGCCACCAGCCCGACGAGGACGGCCTTGCGGTGGATACGGGTGGTGGCGGCGGTCAGCAGGATCGCGCCGATCGCGACGCTCAGGGCGTATCCCGAGATGAGCCACCCGGCCGCGGCCTCGGAGACGCCCAGGCCGCGGCTCACCTGGGGCAGCAGGCCCGCGATCACGAACTCGGTCAGGCCGATCCCGAAGCTGGCGAGCGCGAGCGCGACCAACCCGGCGGGCATCCGCCGCGCGTCCCCGTCCTGTCGGATGTTCACGTAAAGATCATGGGGCACGGTCGCCGAACTCGCGAGGTCTTCATAAGGTCAGGCCTTGCCGTTCAGTGCGCTGCCCTTCTTCCACTGCGAGAACGACATCTGCCAAAAGCCCCAGCCGTTGTTCCACTCCAGTTCGCGGTCGGTGCCGACGATGTCGACGACGTCGCCGCGCTGGACGTTGTCGTAGAACCACTTGGCCTGGTCGGGGCGGGCGTTGATGCAGCCGTGGCTGACGTTGCGCACACCCTGGGCCCACACGTTGTCCTTGGCGTGGACGTACTCGCCGGAGTTGGAGATGCGCACGGCGTGGTTGATCATCACGTCGTAGTAGCCGGGGTTGCCCTTTTCGCGGCCCGGGGAGATCATCCGGACCGGATTGCCACGTTCCATCGTGAGGTGAACGCCGGAGGTGGTGGTGTATTCGCGGGTGGTGGCCATGCCGGCGCTGATGCGCATGGTCTGGACGCGCTTGCCGTCCTGGTAGACGTGCATCATCTTCTTGCGCGTGTCGATCTTGCTGATCTGCTTGGCGCCGATCGTCAGGGTGGCGGTGTAGTCCTTGACCCCGTACAGGCCTTTGCCGCCCTTGATGCCCGTGATGCCGGCGTTGAAGGTGACCTTCTGGTGGGCGGGCCAGTACTTGGCGGTGCGGTAGATGACCTTGGTGTCGTCGACCCAGCGCCAGGCGCCCTCGACGGGCTTTTCCGCGTCGACCTCGAGGGCTCCTTCGATGGCGGCCTTGTCGTCGACGGGCTGGTTGAAGGTGACGATGATGGGCGCGCCGACGCCCAGGGTCTCGCCCTTGGCGTTGGGGGTGACGTCGATGACCTGCAGCGCCCGCTCGGGCTTGAGGGTGGTGAAGGTGCTGGTGGCGGTGGTGGCACCGGCCTTGGCGGTGACGCTGTAGCCGGTGGAGGGCTTGAGCGGGGTCTTGGAGACCCACTTGGTCTTGTCGGCGTTGAAGCGGCCCTCGATCTGATCGCCGCCGGCTTCGACGGTGACGTCCTCGAGGGCGCCGCCGGCGGCGGTGACGACGATCTTCTTGTCGGGGCTGACCTTGGTGTTGCCCTCGGCGGGGCTGATGGTGACGGTGGGCGCTTCAGGGGTGGCCACGGTGGTGGTTTCGGTTGTGCCGGGACCCTCGGCGGCCGCGCCGCCGCTCGAGCACGAGGCGGTCAAGGCTGCCGCGGCCAGCAGCGCGACTGAGGCGGCCGGTTTCCTCCAAGTGTTCAAGACTGTCCTCTCCCCCTAGAGTGCCAAATGCACCCCAAAAACCTTAATGCTCCTGCATATAAGACGCGGAATCATATGGGAGAGTTCGGTCACATTTAGATCACTTGTCGGGGACCACCCGCAGGTCAACGCGGTGTCAGGCGGTGGGTGAGGCCGGTGTGCCGCCGCCCGGCGCCCTTGGTGCGTACGGCCTGCGCCAGCGCCCGCCGCGAACCGACGATCACCACGAGTTTCTTGGCCCGCGTGATGGCGGTGTAGAGGAGATTGCGCTGCAACATCATCCAGGCGCTGGTGGCCAGCGGGATGACCACCGCGGGATATTCGCTGCCCTGGGAACGGTGGATGGACACCGCGTAGGCGTGGGCGAGCTCGTCCAGTTCGTCGAAGGCGTAGTCGACGGACTCGTCCTCGTCGGTCACGACGGTGAGCTTGTGCTCGTCGGGCCGGATGTCGGTGACGATGCCGACGGTGCCGTTGAACACCCCGGCCGCGCCCTTGTCGTAGTTGTTGCGCAGCTGGGTTACCTTGTCGCCGATCCGGAAGACGCGTCCGCCGTAGCGGCGTTCCGGCATGCCCTCGCGGGCCGGGGTCAGCGCCTCCTGCAGAGCGATGTTGAGCGCGCCCGCCCCGGCCGCGCCGCGGTGCATGGGGGCCAGGACCTGGACGTCGCGGCGCGGGTCGAGGCGGAAGCGGGCCGGGATGCGGCGGGCCACGACGTCGACGGTCAGCGCGGCGATCTCCTCCGGCTCCTCGCAGGGGAACAGGAAGAAGTCCTTCATGCCCTCCAGGACGGGGTGGCGGCCGGTGTTGACGCGGTGGGCGTTGACGACGACGCCGGACTCCTGCGCCTGGCGGAAGATCTGCGTCAGCCGCACGCGGGGGATGTCGTCGGCGGCCAGCAGATCTTTGAGGACCTCGCCCGCGCCGACCGAGGGCAGCTGGTCGACGTCGCCGACGAACAGCAGGTGCGCGCCGGGGGCGACGGCCTTGACGAGCTTGTTGGCCAGCAGCAGGTCCAGCATGGACGCCTCGTCGACGACGACGAGGTCGGCGTCCAGGGGATTGTCGCGGTCGAAGGTGGCCTCGCCGCCGGGCCGCAGCTGCAGCAGCCGGTGCACGGTGGTGGCCTCGTGCCCCGTCAGCTCGGCCAGCCGCTTGGCGGCGCGCCCGGTCGGCGCGGCCAGGATGACGCGGGCGCGTTTGGCGCGGGCCAGCAGCACGATGGAGCGCACGGTGAAGCTCTTGCCGCAGCCGGGCCCGCCGGTCAGCACGGCGACCTTCTCCGTCAGCGCCAGCCGCACGGCCTGGCGCTGCTCGGGGGCCAGCTCGGCGCCGGTCTGGTCGTGCAGCCACTTCTCCGCTCTGGTCCAGTCGACGCCGGCGAAGGCCTTGAGCCGGTCGTGGCCGCCGCGCAGCAGGCCGAGCAGGCCGGAGGCCAGCGACACCTCGGCGCGCTGGAAGGGCGGCAGGTAGACGGCGGGCACGACGTTGTCACCGGCGGGGATCGGCTCGCGCACGACGCCCTCTTCGGCCACGAGCTCTTCCAGGCAGGAGGCGACCAGGTCGGCGGGCACGTCGAGGATCTTGACGGCGTCGCCGATCAGGTTGGGGCCCGGCAGGTAGCAGTGGCCGTCGTCGGCGGCCTGCGACAGGGTGTAACGCAGGCCGGCCTTGACGCGTTCGGGGCTGTCGTGCGGGATGCCGACGGCCTGGGCGATGGTGTCGGCCGTCTTGAAGCCGATCCCCCACACCTCGTCGGCCAGCTTGTACGGCTGGTCCTTGACGACGGAGATGGACGCCTCGCCGTACTGCTTGAAGATGCGCACCGCGATCGAGGTCGACACGCCGACCCCCTGCAGGAAGATCATCACCTCTTTGATGATCTTCTGCTCTTCCCAGGCGGCGGCGATCATCTTGGTCCGCTTCGGGCCCAGGCCCGGAACCTCCACCAGGCGCTCGGGCTGCTGCTCGATGACCTCGAGGGTGTCGGTGCCGAAGTGGTCGACGATCCTTTCGGCCATCTTGGGGCCGATGCCCTTGATCAGGCCCGAGCCGAGGTAGCGGCGGATGCCCTGCACGGTCGCCGGGAGCACGGTGGTGTAGGACCACACCTCGAACTGGCGGCCGTAGCGGGGGTGGGAGGTCCAGCGGCCGCGCAGCCGCAGCGACTCGCCGACCTGCGCGCCCAGCAGCGGGCCGACGACCGTCAGCAGCTCCGAGCCGGAGCGTTCGGTGGCCACGCGGGCGATGGTGTAGCCGGTGTCCTCGTTGGCGTAGGTGATGCGTTCAAGTACTGCGCGCAATTCGGTAACGATATTTTCTGCACCCGCGTCCGGCCTTCCCACACCGACGAGATTAGGGCAGATCTTCATCACCGCGACACCTTCCGCGAGCCGCTGAGCCAGCGATCTATCATGAACACGTGGCCACCCCTCTTCTTTCGGAACCCCTTCCGTCAACTATCACGCGAGCAAAAGCGCTGGCATCAGCTGGGCAGCTCTTGGCCCGTGCTCGCGCCGAACGCGACGCCCTCTCTCCTGCCAGGGCGGCCAGGCTGGCACACCGGCCGGGAGGTATCCCCTTGGAGGACCTGGAGGCTTTGATCCGCGCCCAGCGCGAGCGAGCACGGACCACCAGGGCTGCCTCTACGACCTAAAACTGGCTATTCCGCTTGCATCAATTGCTGAGCCACCCCTGTAGGAACTCCCTCGCAGGGGTGGCTTCTTCATTTCCCGCCGAGCTGCCGGTTCCGGTCCTTCTGCTCATGCACTCTCCGCTTGGCCTCCTGCTGCCGCTGTGGCAACGCCCGCTCCTTCCCCGAGGCCACATGCCGCGCGTCGACCTTCCACGTCTCGACCAAGCTGACCGGGTACCGCCGGTCCGGGAGTTGCGGCGTCGGCGCCGCGGCACCGTCACGGTGATCCGTTCCGGTCGCGGCGGCGGACGGAGAACACGAGCGCGGTCACCGCAACCGCCGCGAGCCCGCCCGCGGCGGTAATGACCAACAGGACGACGTATTGCCACACGATCGGTAGGGCGTCGCGCCAGTCCTCGGTGATCTCGTTCAGGGGCACGGAGACGATGAAGAAGGTCGCCATCAAGACCGTGTACGACAGGAGACTCTTCACGGGGAGCCTTTCGCGCAACAGTGGATCGGCCGGGGCAATCCCCTCACCCTCCGATCAGCGTATCGCCGGGCGCGCAAAGGCGCGCCGTCCAGCACACTGCCCTCAAAGAGGGGACCTCCGGACGGGCGCACGGGTCGGACAGACTGGTCAGCCACTCATTCGGCGGGTCCGTAGATCCTCAGATTTCAACATCATCGACCCCTCCCCGGGCCTGGATGGACAGGGTGAACGGGAAGCAACACCAGGGCGGCGATGGTCGACACGACCAGAACCGCGCCACCAACCTCGCCCCACACGGTCATGGCGAGAACCGTCGTGTTGAACAGCGCCAGCGTGCCGCTGACCGGACGGCCGACCAGCATGACCACCGCGACCACCACGGCGACGACCACCGGCACCAGCACCTCGGTACCTGGCGTCGGCCGGCACAGCAACGCTGTCGCCAGCACAACCGCCAGCCACGACAACGTCACGGCCGTCACACGCAGCGCGGAGTCGAACCACCTGGCGGGCGGCGCGGGAACAACACTCATCACTGGACCTCCTTCACAAGCTGGTACGAGTCGCCGGACTTCCGCACCCGGCCTGCCTTCTCCAACGCCCGCAACGCGGCCGGGACCTCACCGAGTGGCACGTCACCAAGTCGCCGCCGCGCCGCGACGCAGATCGCGCCGAGCTCCTTCGGACCGCTGATGAGCGCATGCTCGGCCACGGCCTGCACGTCCGCCGACGACCACTTCGGCGCGGCCGGAGAGGCCTTCATCGGCGTGGCGGCGGACGGGTCACGCGGGTCGACGCCGCGGCGCAGCATGTCGTAGTACTCCTCGAAGAAGCCGCGCGTGATGTCGTCGAGCTGCGCGGCCGCGGGGCTGGTCGCGATGCCGTACAGGTCACGCGAGATCGACGCCCGCCACTTGCCGCCGGGCCGGTTGTCGACGCCCTTCCCCAGTCAGCGCCGAGGCGGACCAGCCACGCGACGACGCCGATGAGGCCTACCCCGCCGAGGACCATGAAGATGGCGACGACGAAGTGGATCTTCCTGAACAGCTTGCTGTGGTGCATAACCACGATGGCCGGGCCTGCGAACATGAGGCACACCACGAGACCGCCGAGGACCAGGCGCACGGAGATTTCCATGAGGGGATTGCCTTTCAGGCGAGAACGACTGTGAAGAGGTACACCACCGCGCCGACGACCACCACGGCAGTCAGCAGCGCCGGATAGCGGATGATCAGGAGCAAGGGCTGCGCGACGAGGTTCGCGAGGATGACCGGCGTCCCGTACAGGCCGTAGAGCACCCGCAGGGCGATGGCGTCGCGGACGAACTGCGGCGGCGAGATCCAGTACTGCCGGGCCAGCGCCGCGATGCTCGCGGGCCGCTGACCGAACAGGCCATCGCCCACCACGAGCGCGTCGAGCAGCTGCTCCGCGCGGGGCAGCAGCTCGGCCGCGGCCGTCGCCCAGACCGACACCGCGTTCTCTGTGAGCTTGTCCTGCTCGGCGGGGACAGCGGCGTCGTCGGCGACCGGCGCGGGGAACGGGCCGACGACCACGTTGTCCTGCTCCGGCTGCTCGTCGCTGTCGTCCTTGGGCAGGCTCAGCTCATATATCGCTACTTCCTCCCTTCTGGGCCTTGAGGTGCTTCAGGTGCTTGTCGTTCAGGTCGGCGGCGATGTCGCGCATCTGCTTGGCCAGGTGCAGGGCGTCCGCGTGGGCCTTGGCGGGGTCCCGCTTGGCGAGCTGCGTCAGTTCAGCCGCGACCCAGCACGCGGCCCACCAGAAGCGGCGGACGCCGTTCCGCTCGCCGTTGATCCGGCGGGTGTGGTACGCCTTCCGCTCCTCCGGGCCGGTGCGGTCCTTGGCCACTTGCTACTCCCCCTACTTACGGTCTGTGATCTTTGGTAGGCTGCGCCTCGCGCGCGTGCATGCGCGGGCGTGCGCGCTGCGCAGCGCGGGCGCGCGTTGGGCCGTTCGCGAAGCTGCCGGTCAGAGCCGGGCGGGCAACGGATCGACCCTGACGCCCGGTCACGGAATGTCACCTTCTTGGGCTTCCTCGAACAGCTCCGCGATCTCGCCGTCCCAGTCGATCCGGGACTCCTCGGTGCCGGGCAGCACGAGCTTCGACGTCTCGGCCAAGAAGCCGCAGAGATTGGCGGTCGGCACGCGGAACGTCAGCGGCTCCTCCGGATTCCAGCGCAGCGTCCACAGCGTCCACATCGGCTCACCGGACGGCTGGACCTTCAGGTCATCGCAGATGGCCAACTCGTCCAGGCCCTTGAGGAGGACGTCGCGGGGCACGTCCAGCGTGACGACGCCACCGCTGTCGCTGTTGGGCGCGTACGCCACCAGCCGCAGCCCGTACCGGGGCAGATCAGCGGGCAGGATCACGCTCACCGGCCGCCTCCGTTCTCCGACTCGGCCTCGTGGGCCAGCCGGTATCGGGCCATCTCCATGCGGATCGTGGCCGTTTTGATCGGGTCGATCCGCGTCTGATCTCGGATGACCTGCAGCGGATCAGCCGCCTTGGCTGCGCGACCGGTCCCGGCCGGCGTCGCCGTGACGACGCCGTACTTCGCCTTGCAGGTGGCGAGCTGTTCTGTCACCTACGCGCGAGCGGTCTCGACGTCGACCAGCGCCGGGGCTGGCATGTCGAGCTCCCCGGCCGCGTGCGCGGGCGCGAGTAGCGGCGCGTGCAGGATTACGTCCAGCGCCTCGTCCACGGTGGCCAGGCCGTACTCCGCGGCCCGTACTTCGATCGCTTCCTTCGGCACGTAGCTGACGAACGCGGCGCCCGGGTCGCCGTCGACCGGCTCGTACGTGATCAGCCATGCGTCCTCGCCGGGGCTGCTGACCTCGCGGACCTCAGTCACGCGCCACACCGGAATCGAGATCATGATTTTCTTTCGTTGGCGCCTGCGGCGAACCCAAATCTCCCTGCCTAGCCAGCGTCCGGGAAACGTAGGATGGCGCGCAGGTTGAGCGTTCAGGTGTGGGACCGTCAGCTTCCGGAAAGCGTCATATGCCCAAATCGAGAGTTCGCAAGAAGACCGTCTACGCGCCGCCACCGACACAGAAGGCCCTCTATACAGGGCCAGCGCTCATCAAGCGCTTGGCATGGTGGCCCTCTGGCCGCAGAGCACACTTCCTGCGGGATGCGATCGCGGCACTCGGCCTCTTCATTGGCCTCTATCAGATCAAAGAGGACATAGCCTTCTGGACCGCCTCGCTACTGCAAATCGTTGAAGAAGTACTTGCCTGGGCAGGACTAGGCTGACTTACTCCTCGGAACTGATCACATCCGCCAGGCCCACATGTTTAACTGCACGGTGAACTGGGTCGGCGTGGACAAGCTGCTCTCGCTGCTGCGGAACGAGAAGCTTGCGGTGGTTGGGTTGCGCATGTGGAAGGCCAGCCGGTCCGGCAGGGGGTTGTCCGCGGTGAACACCACGCGCGGCACCGTCACCATCGTGAACGTCCAGTTCACCGTGTACGACGAACCGCCCGACAGCGACACCGACCGCATGAGCAGCCCCGCCTCGCCGCCTGAGAACGACCACTTCTCGGCGAACTGGGTCGACGCGGCGGAGAACTTGAAGCGGTTCAAATTCGCTGAGCTGTCGTTGTAGCCGACCTCGAGCTCGGCCGGCTTCGCGAACAGATAGCCTCCGCCCGCGAGGCCGGTCGTCGGGTTGATGATGTGGACCCGGTAGTCGGTGGCCGCGTGGACCACCTGGCACTGCGCGGTGTTCGTCCCGTCTGCGCCGGACACGGTGACGATGGTCGCCTCACCGGCGTACATCGACCCGTCCACGTACATCCGCGCGGGGTTCGTGCCGGTGCCCGGCAGGAACCGGATCTCGGGCTGCGTCGCCCCGGCCGGGTTGATGACGAGCCGGTTGCCGGTCACCCCGGTCGCGAGTTGCCCGACGATGCTTACGGTGCCGGTCGAGGAGACCAGCACCGTCTGCGTGCCGCCCGCGTTGAGCTCCACCCGCGCCGCGTTCGGGTCGCCAGCGACGATCCGCGTGGCCAGGGCCAGGATCGCCTCCAGCTTGTCGGCCGTGATCTGGTTGGCCCCGATGTGCGCCGCCTCGATCGCCTGACCGACGCGGACAGGTCCGGGTTGAACGCCGTGGTGAGCTGCCCGGCGATGCTGCGGGCCGTGCGCATCACCTCGCCGGCCGACGCCTGCATGCCCTGTGCCATGCCGAGCATCGTGAACCCGCCGATCTGCGCGAACACCTTGCTTGGGCTGGAGATGCCGAGGGCCTGCCGCACCCAGTCCGGCATGATGCTGGAGAAGAAGCCGTACAGGGCGTTCTTCAGCCAGTCGTACATACTGACGACGCCGGACCAGATGCCGGTCATGACGGCCTGGCTGACGCCGCTCATCACCGCGCCGATGTCGCCGACCGCGCGCATGAGCTGGCCGGGCAGGTCAGCAAAGAACGCGACCAGCGTGCCGCCGATCCACCGGCCGATCCCGGTCACCAGGTCCGGGATGATGCTGTGACCTATCAGGACGTCGTACAGCCAGCCGAACAGCTCGGCGACGCTCTGCACCATCTTGGCCACGACGGTCGTGACGAACTGGAACGCCGGGCCCAGCAGTGCACCAGGACACCGCCGAGGACAGCCGCGACCTGCCCGACCAGCGGCAGCAGAGGAGCCAACGCAGGCAGCAGCGCCGACGCGATCTGCGCCACCAGGTCCGCCAGCGGGCCGACCAGCGGCACCACGGCGGGCAGGAACGCACCGAACGCCGCGGCGATCTGCCCGACGACCGGCTGCAGCCGGACCAGCACCGGCACCAGCGCGCTGGAAACGACGGACACCGCTTGCACTATCGCTGGCATCAGCGCCCGCCGTGACGAACACCGCCACAAGCTGCACCAGCTGAGGCAGAAGCGGCGCCACGGCAGCGACGAGCTGGCCGACGCTCACCAGCAGCAGCGAGATGGCCGGCGTCACCTGCACGATCGCGGACAGCAGCGACCCGGCAAGGGCCTGCACGATCATCTGCAAAGCGCTCAGGACCGGGCCCATGAACTGCGCTCCCACCTGCACCAGCCCGGCGACGAACGGGCCGAGGATCTGCAGCAGCGAGCCGACGCCGAGCACGAACTGCGCTAGCAGGCCGCTGTTGGCCGCGAAGGCCGCCGTGATCGGAGCGAGGAACGCGGCGACCTGCGTGGCGAAGGTCCCCATCGCGCCCGCCAGCTGCGACAGCATCGGGACGATGGCCGCGATGATCTGCCGCACCGCCGGAAGGATCGGCACGAGCACCCGCACTAGCGCCGTCGTGAACTGTCCGATCAATGGGCTGAGCTGCTGGAACATGGCCGCGAGCTGTGGGGCGATCATCTGGGTGAAGATCGTCTGCAGGTTGCCAGCGAGCTGTCTCAGCGGCTCCTCGAACGTGGCCGCCGCCGCCCGAAGCTGCGCCCCAACGGTGCTCGCCATGCTGGCGAACGCCCCCTTGACGCTGTCCGCGCTCGCCGCCGCGGCGATGCCGAGTGCGGCGATTGCGCCGACCAGGCCGACGAACGCCCCGGCGGCCCCGACCGCGACGGCGGACGCGGCCACGCCGAGCCCGGCGAGCGCCGCGCTGGCCACCGACGTGGCAACCGAGATCTTCGCGCCGACTTTCGCCACCTGGACCGCGCTGTCGTCGAACCGGCTCGTCATCGTGCGCAGCGCGACGACCGCCCGGCCGAGGCCGGGAGTGAGGTTGTCGCGCAGTGAGATCGTGGCGAACAGGTCGCCGACGTTCAGCGCCACGTCTCACCTCCCGCGAGCGTCCGTTGCTGGTGGCAAGAAACTTGTGAGCTAGACCTAATGTCCGGCTAATGTCCGGCTGCTGGCCTGGATCAGGCTCCTTTAATTGTCGAGAATGTGCGAGTATCCACTGTCACGTACAGACTGAGACCGACGTATCCCAGACCTACCTGATCGGGAACCGCAGCCAGCCTGTGGAGTGACCAAACCGTACAAACGAGGAGACCCGTGAAAATCAAAAGGTGGCTGGGACTATTCGCGGTTCCTTCCGTGATCGGCCTGCTATCGGTTGCTTTGAGCACCAGCCCAGCGGCAGCAAACAGTGAGGCTGGGGTCGCCGCAACCAAGAATGCGTCGGCAGGCCTAGCGGCGTCCGTCGACGGCTGCAGCAACCAGGTCTGCATCGCGGTGGAAAAGCGAAGTAACACTCTCTACATCGTTCGAGCGTGGCAACAAAAAAGCCTTGGCTGGTGCCTTTACGACGATCGAAACACTCATTTCCGCATCTGGGGTCCCACCCTCGACGTCAACACGGCTCACAAAGTCTGGGGCTGCGGCGAGCTTACGTCTGGATATATCGCAACTCGGGGCGGAACGTTCTGCGCCGAGGGCTGGTGGCTAATGGGCACTAAGTGGGTCAGCTACGGGCTGCCATGCGTGACGATCTAGGTAAGTAGGCCTAGCGGCGTACGGCGGCCACGACCTCGAGCAGTGCGCCGCTGTACTGGGCCTGCAGGTCCGTCGCCCGGTCGCCGTTGAGCGCGGAGCCGCCGCCGGTGATGACGCCCAGCCAGCAGTCCATCGCGGTCGCGTTCGTCTTCGTCAGGCCGCCCGACGAGTGCAAGTCGAAGTGGCGGGCGCTGCCGACGGTCACGCGGTTGCCGTCGGCATCGTCGCTCGAGCGCGCTGCGAACGACGTCGAGTCGGTGAGCGTTTCTGGGTGGGCTAGGAACACTGACATCGGGCCGGAGTCGCCATGCTGTAGCCAGCATTCGACGATGCGCGACCCCTCCGCAGCGTCAGGTCCAGGCAGGCGCGGGACAAGTCAGGAGAGAAGGCCGACCGCCGCAGCGTACTGCAGACCCCGGTTCATCGACTTGCTGGTGGGTTCGGCCTGCGGGTAGTGGTTGTTGATCACCATGTGGATCTGGCGGCCGTCGCCGCCGCCAGGGCTCGCCGGCCTCACCTGCCGTGCTTGACGTTAGCTATTTCGCTTTCATTAGTTGCGCCGAGCCGCCCCTGCAGGAACTGCCTCGCAGGGGTGGCTTTTGTATCACCTGCCGCCGACCTGCTGGTTCCGGTCCTTCTGCTCATGCACCGCCTCAACCCGGACTCAACAAATACTCAACGTGCGCTGGCCTACCTTTCCAATGTCCACGACGACCAGTGAAAGGAAGCACGATGAGACGTCTACCACTGGCCCTGGCCGCAGGCGCCCTCGCGGCCGGCACCCTTCTCGCCCCCGCCGCTCAGGCGGCGACTCCGGCGACGGGCGCCGTCTCCGTCCAGCAGGCGAGCCAGGCCCGCTGGTTCACCATCTGGGACGGCGGCGGGAACACCAGGGGCATCGATACTGGGGCGATCAAGAGCCAGGCCAAAGTCCTGCAGATCGTCACCCAGTGCTGGAACGGCGGTGACGGCACCGCGGCCACGGCCACCCTGTGGAAATGGGGGCGCAGTGCAATCGGCCCAGGTGGTGGGTGGATGAAAATGAAGCGCGACCGCGGTTACTGCCTGGGCGGGAAGATGTACACCCGTATCCACAATGCGAGGGCCGGCGAGAAGTGGAGGGCCACCGTCACTCTCAGCCCCAAGTCCCACACGGTCAGGGTGTGGGTCCAGAACTACGGCTGATCGGCCCACTGAACGGGAGTTCCGGGCCTCCACGGGCAATTCCGGCAGTAGCAGCGCGCGGGAGCGCAGTACCCACCACCAGGCTCCGGCCGTCCGGTCAACGCCGACGGCGTGTGATCAGCACAGCGCCTCAGCGCCTATCCAGTGCGAGCAGGTGCCGAAGCGCACAGCGCGTCGACCAGCTCCCGCAGCTCCTCCACGTTCTCGATGCCCTCGTGGAACAGGTCGCGCGCCGTCTCCTCGTCCAGGCCCAGGACGCGCTTCGCGCGCGCCCGCACATCGACGACCCGGACGCCCCGCACCAGTTCCACGTCGCCCGCGGAGCTTGTCCCCTCAAGAGGCCGCTCGGGCGGCGTACATTCCTGGAGGTCGTTCCGAAGAGGAGCTGGCCGCTATTATCCGGGAGCAGCGCAGAAGGGCTCGGGCCAGGCGGGCGGGTGGATGACGTTCAAATTGTGGTCATATAGGAATCTATAACGTAAAGGCGCTAGGGCTATCTTTACGGCCTGGCCGAAATGCACTACCCATAATCTTATCGCGTCGATGACCAGGGCATATGTCCGCGTCGCGGATGGCTTGCATGAAGGTTGGTAATAGTATGTTGTCCGTTTTGACGCCCTTTACGTTATAGATTTCTATTTCTTCTTCTCTGAACCCGCCCTTTCGTACGCCTCCCGCCAGGCTCGCTGCTCGCTCAAGAGCGCAGCGTGCTGTGCCGCCCTCTGTTGAACCGGCCAAACGGCAACAGTCTGCCCGGCCGGGGTGATCCACGCAGATAGGCGATGCCGGATCCGCCCTGGCAGCCAGCGCAGGCCGTCGGTATGGATCCATGGCGTGCCATCAAGCCGGTGATCGAGAGCATCGCGGATATCGCTGATCGTCGCGCCCAGACCGAACGCGGACCGCAGCACCGAGCGCAGGTGGCGCGCTGAAAGCTTCCGCAGCACGGGCAATTCCGCGATCAGCCGCCAACCGGTCCTTCCTGGTGACCGGCGTGACGGTCGCTGGCCACTCGGGAGCCAGTGTCGTGGGTGCGGCGGGCTGTCTCGCGCGCGCGTTACGGGGAGTCTCATCACCTACAGGAGTAGGTGAGGGCTGGGGGGTGAACGATCTTTCCACAGCAGACTGAGATCTTTCCACAGCAGACTGAGCTGCGGAAACGTTGGACACCGGGTGCGGGCGGGTGGGTACGGTCTCGCACGGCAACGGACGTCATCGGCGCTCGCGGGAGCCGCCGTCGCGGGCAGCTCGTCATCCTCGGCATCGAGGATCGCAGCCCGCGCCGCGAGAGCTTCGCGCGTGGCTCGGCCGCCCGGCTGGTGTCCTGGCGCCACACATGTCCGCAGCCGGTGCACCGGTAACGACGGATCGTGGACCACCAAGGTGGTGGGTCGCCAGCCGAGCGGCCCGTGCGCCAGCCGCCGGGTCACCGTGTCGCGCGGCGATCCTTCACAGCCGCACCGGCGGCACCACCGGTCCGGCTGAACGACTCGGCACGCCAGCACTGCACGATCCGGGTCGAGCCACTGCCCGGTGACTTCAAGGCCGAGTGTATCGAGCCGGGCGAACGTGGTCAGGTCGGGACGGTCGTAGGTAGCGTCAAGCACGTCGAGGTCTTCCCGATGGGTCCTCTACACCCCTACTCGGCCTCCCGATCTCGGCCACGCGCGCGGAGTAAGTGGCCCCCGCCGTGGCCACAGACGACGGCATGAATATTTGGGGTCGGATGAACTGGGCTTGTGTAGCCCTCAATGGCAAGCCTGTCGTCTGTGCGTCGATGCATCCGCGATGCATTCGCCGAGCAGTAGTGCAGCGACCGCCTCCGGGGCCTCATGCATTGCGTCGTGGCCGGTTGGGAGGTCGTGGACCTGCCACTCGGGATCGGCTTGGAGTCGGGTGCGGAGTTCAGCGAACGGTGTCCGGTCTTCCCATCCCGAGCAGTAGATGAACTCGCGACGGGGGACCTGGGCGAGCGTGCCTGTGAGCCGGATCGTTTGCAACAACGAGGCGAGGGGATGAGGGCGGCGGCGGGGATCGCCGCCGTCCGGCGGTCGGACGGCGTAGCCGGTGCTCGCAGCGCCGGCAGCGAACGCTTCCCGGTAGCGCTCGGTCGTTGACGACCAGCACGACTCGCCATCGCGCGGTACGTAGGCGTCGAGATGCACCAGTCGTGAGATCCGGCCGCGGGCGCGATCGGCGGCGGCGGCGATCACCATCCCGCCGTAGCTGTGGCCGACCAGCGTCGCGCTGGTGATGTGGGCGCGATCGAGGAGCCGCAATACGTCGTCGGCGTGCGTGTCGAGGTTGGCGGTCGCGACCGTCGCGTTGTCGTCGTCTGGCCGCAGACCGGTCAGGGTCAGGGCGTGAACGGCATGACCGGCACGCTCCAGCAGCGGAACCACCGCCTCAAACGACCAGGAGCCGTGCCAACCGCCGGGCACGAGGACGAACGTCGCCATGCGTTTCTCCTTCTCTCAAGCCGCGGCACCGAGGCACGCTGCCTCGATGTGTGGTTCGGTCGGGCGCTCTGCGCGACTGAAGACCACTCCGCATGGAGGCAGTGTCACGAGATCAAGGTGTGGCTGACTACCGATAGGATGCCAACTGATGCCTGTTCGCCGCCAACCTTGCCTGATCGCCGGTGTGACGTCACATATGTGGCCGTCTGGCGGGCGCCACCTCTGGCCATCCGGCGAAACAAGTGCAGTGCAGTCGCACGCACGGGGACACCTGGTATACGCAGCCAGCGGCGTCTTGACAGTTCACACGGAGCGCGGCACGTCGATCGTTCCCGCCAACCGGGTCGCCTGGACCCCCGCCGGGTTCACGCACTACCACCGCGCCCACGGCGACACCGATATGCGGATCGTCTTTCTCGCGCCATCCCTCGCCCGGCTCATACCAGACGATCCCGCCGTGTTCCTGGCCTCCGACCTCGCCCGCGAGGTCCTGCTTGCCCTGACCGGCCCCCGCAACTACGACGACGCCGCGCCTGGCTACAGTCGCTCCGCGCGCTCTCGCCTCCTTCGAGTCCTCATCGATGAACTCCGCGAAGCACACGAACAGCCACTGCACCTGCCGGAGCCACGGGACGACCGACTGCAAGCCATTGCCCGGATGCTGTACGAGAAGCCGGCAGACAACGCCACGCTGGCCGAACTCGGGAAGGCGATCGGAGCCAGCACCCGCACCCTCAGCCGACTGTTCCGCAACGAACTCGGCATGACCTTCTATGAGTGGCGCACGCAGCTACGCATCTACCACGCGCTCGTGCTCCTCGCCGACGGCCACGACACCACCCAAACCGCCTACGCCTGCGGATGGGCGAACCCCAGCAGCTTTATCGCAGCGTTTACCAACATCATCGGAACGACCCCGGGCCGTTACCGAACCAGTCGCCAGACCACCGCCCGCGCATCTCAACTGCAGACGGTGGTCAAGTCCTCGGGGTGATTCGTACTCGCACCCGGGCCGATGTGGTCCGCGATTGGACAGGAGATGACCCCGTGTGCCTCGCGATTCCCGCACAACTACAGCGGCGGCACCAACCAACACCGTAATGCGATCCACGGTTCCCGTTGGAGATGTCCAGACGCTGGATCCGGCATCGGGGCTCGTGTGGGATGGACCGGCATCGGGCGATGACGTGGAGTTCGTCACCGAGGGGCCGTCCGACCTCCGCTGTGACAATGGGCTACTCAAGGGCACCGACAACGAGGGATGCGTCATGGCGGACACCTGGCCGACCGGGCTGCTCGGCTACCACCCATCGCACTGGAAGAGCGCCGAATTGGAACGAGCGCGACGCCCAGACCCGCCATCGATCTCCCCGCACCTGGTCAACCCAGCCCAGACCGTTCTGCTGCAGCCCCGGCGCGACCGGTCCATCATCACACCTGACAAGGTCCTGCCGACGCGATGATCGCCGATGTCCGCCGCGAGGCCACCGAACTCGGCTGGTACACCTGGACCACCGCTCAGGTCCTGCGGAGCCTGCGGATCCTCCTCGGCTGGGTCGGGGCCGAAGCCGGCATCTCTGAAGGGGACATCCGATCCTTGCCTACCTGGGTCCACCACACCACCGGCCCTCGGGTGGTGTTCATGCTGGAGCGGCGCGGTCTCGTGATCTCGGCCCACGATCGTATGACCACCGCAGAACAACGCTGGGTGGCCACCCGGATCAGCCAGTTCCCCGCCCCTTCGCCGAAGAACTCGAGCGCTGGGTCAGCGCCATGCGCGGCCACGCCCGCCGCCGGCGACGGCACCCGCGATCACGGGACGTCATCGGCAGCTATCTCCGCGCCGTACACCCCATCCTGCTGCGCTGGAGCGCCGACCACGCCAACTGGGTGGCGGTCATGCGCTGTGCGCTGGGCACCGCCGAGGGGCGTGCCGACAGCGTCCAGGAGGCGGTGTGGTCCTGTCCGGTCCATCCGGCGCGGACCGCGAGGTCGTGGGCCGTGGCCAGGAGCCCGTTCCAGGAGGCGAACCTGCGCGAGATCACCTCTGAACACGTGACATCCGCGCTTGCGGTCCTCACCGGCACTCAGGCACAAGGCGTCCGCACCGGGCTGCGCAGCATCTTCACGCCCTCAAGCAGGAACGTATCGTCTTTCGCGACCCGACCCGCGCCATCGTTCTGCCCGCGATCTCCAGCGTGCCTGTCCCACTGCCCGACGATCAGCTCCGCGGCCTCATCGACCGCGTCCACGCCCCGATCGAACGGCTCATCGTCGCCATCCACGCCCTGCACACCAAGGACCTGCCGGCGCTGCGGCTCGACGGCATCGACACCGCCAGAGGCACGCTCACCCTGCGCCGAGAGCACCGATGGCATACCTTCTACCTTGATGAATTCACCCACGATCTGCTGGCCGCCTGGCTGAAGGACCGGAATCAGCGCTGGCCCACCAGTGCCAATCCGCATCTGTTCATCACCACGGCGACCGCCTTCCGCGACGACGCCGCCATCAGTATCAATTCGCTCACGTTGATCTTCCGGAGGGTCGGCATCAACGCCCACCGGATCCGAGAGGATCGGCTGCTGCACGAAGCCACCGTCACGGCCGACCCCGTCCACCTCATCCGCGTCTTCGGGGTTTGTACCGGCACGGCGATGCGCTACATTCAGGCCGCTCATCCCGAACGTGCGGCAGTACCACCTCGGCGCTGAAACCAGCTGGTCAGTGCCTGGAACGGCGCAGCTTGGGACCGCCAAGAGGTCAACGACCAGCTCGCCGAGCTCGGCAAGCAGTGCGGCAGGGTGGCCGCCGGGTAAGGGCGGTCGTCATCGGCCAGTAAAGTGATCACGATGACGGACACGCGGCTGACCACCCACCGTGACGTTTCCACGGCCATGTCCCGTTACGACGACCGGCAACTGGCCCAGTTGCTGGAGCGCGAGGCCGTACCCCTCGGCACCGGCATCGGCGGGGCGTCCGCGCGGCTCGAGGTCGGCGGCACCTCGGTCTTCGTCAAACGCGTGCCCCTCACCGAGCCCGAACTGCGCCACCCGCACTCGACGGCCAACCTGTTCGGGCTGCCGCCCTTCTGCCAGTACGGCATCGGCTCGCCCGGCTTCGGCGCCTGGCGCGAGCTGGCCGCGCACACGATGACCACCGAGTGGGTGCTGACCGGGCGGTTTCCCGGCTTCCCGCTGCTGTATCACTGGCGGGTGCTCCCCAACGCCGAGCCGGCCCCGCTGTACGGAGAGCTGGCCGACATCGATCGGGCGGTCACCTTCTGGGAGGGCGCGCCTGGCGTGCGCCGCCGCCTCGAAGCGCTGGCAGAGGCTCCAGCGAGCCTGACGCTCTTCCTGGAGTACTTTCCCTACAACCTGCACCAGTGGCTGGACGAGCGGGTGCGCGCGGGCGACGCCGACCGCGCCTGCGCCCTGGCGGACCAGGGGCTGCGTGAGGCCGTGTCCTTCATGAACGCGGGCGGCCTACTGCACTTCGACGCGCATTTCGAGAACATCCTCACCGACGGGCGCCGCTTCTACCTGACCGATTTCGGGCAGGCCGTGTCGACCCGGTTCGACCTGTCAGAGGAGGAACAGGTCTTCTATCGCCGGCGCCTCACCTTCGACCGCACCTACACGCTGACGTTCCTGGTGAACTGGCTGGCCGGGGCCTTCCACGGCGCCGACTGGCAGGGGCGTCGCGAACTGGTGCGGGAATGGGCGGCGGGAGAGCGGCCAGCCGGCGTGCCCGGCGGGGTCGCGACCCTGCTGTCGCGGCACAGCTCACTGGCCACCGTGCTGAACGACTTCTACCACGATCTGCAGAGTAAGAGCAGGAAGACGCCGTACCCGCTGGAGGAGATCCGCCAGGTTGCCGGACGGCACGCCCTGCCGCTCGAGTAAAGGGTCACCCACCGCTTGAGGAGACGCACGCCGATCGGGAAGAACGCTCCGCTATGGTGAGGCGCCTGTCAGGAACTCGTCTGCGTTCGGGGACCTGCGCCTGCACCACACACGGGTCTCCTTCAACTACAGGATGAGGAATCCGAGAACCCGCGCGCTTCGTCGGAAAGCGGACAAGGATCCCGCCGAGTGGCTGCCGATAGAGCCAGTCCGCTGCCGCTACATCGCGGAATGGGTGGTGATCAAGAACGTCATTGGGGCTGCTTCTCTCGCCATCACCGCCGGGTCCGATCGCACGTCCGGCACCCTCCGCGGCCCATGCCGGACTTACCCGCCTCTTCCGGATGAGGCGGGCCTTGCCTCCACCACCCCTGGGTGGAGGGGTGGCCAGGGCGCGACTCCTACGTCCATGTCCTGGCCACCTACGGCTTCCCGTCCCGGACAAGCCACGCAAGGGCTTCAGGGCGGGATACGACACCGTGGGCGGCCGGCCTGTGGCGGACGATGTGCCGCCGGTGCGGACGGGTCGGCCGTCCACGGCCCACAGAAATCATCCATAACCCAACTGGAAAGGCCATCGCTCGCGCCTTCTGCGCCGCCGCCCTTGTCATTGCGGCCGCCATGACGGCCTACCTCGTGTTGGCCGCCCTGGCAGGCGTCCTCCTCGGGGCCCTCCACCATCGCACCATACGGATAGCCGCCGTGAAAGGGCTGCCGGTCCATGGAGAGCGAGTCCCCTCCGTACCCCGTCACCGGCGCGGACGGTGTAGGCGCCGTCGCCTTCTGGGATTCCATTACACGCGTCTTCGAGAAACTACTTTCGAGGAGTGGAGCGCCGACGGAGCCAACCAGCCGCGCGGTGAGCGACCGGGCCGATCAGGCTGACCTCTCTGGTGGCTTTCTTCAGCGCCTGCACGGCGTTCTGCGACTCCGCCGTGACCTTTTTCAGCTCTGCCGTCGTGCGCCGCAACTCGGCGGCGAGCCGGTCCACGTCGTTCCCAGGCGAGGAGGGCTTCGGCTTCTTGCGCTGGTTGACGCGTACGAGATCCCGATCCCCGAGCGCGTCCGTCGTGTGCCACAGATCGGTACGGGACTCAAGCCATTCGAGCAGCCGCCGCTGGACGGGCACTGGATCGCCCCACGTGGCGTACAGCTTCTGCGAGCTGATGCAGATCGGCGCCAGCCCGAGGCCGGCGACGTCCTCCCAGACCGCGAGCGCGACGCCGGGTGTGTGCTCGCTGCGGTAGTCGTCGAAGGCGACGATCCCGTCGTCCTTGAGCACGGTCCGCGCCGCCAGGACGTCACCCTTGACGTGCGCGTACAGGTGCGACGCGTCGACATGGACGAACCTGCAGGTGTCCGCCTTCACGTGATCGAGGATGATGGAGGTCGGCCCGTGCACGATCTCGGGCAGGGTGTCGTGGACGCTCAGGTAGTTCTGCTCGAACTGGCGGCGGGTGAGCGTGGAGTACGACCCGGTCGTCTCGGCGTTGTTGTTCGCGTCTGGCGCGTCCGACTCGAACAGGTCGCAAACGGTGAAGGTCTCTCCCTGCCGCACATGCGCGCCGATCAGGACGGCACTCTTGCCGAGGTACGTCCCGAGTTCGAGGACGTCGCCCCGGGCGCCACCCGACAGGAACCACTCGAACAGGCGTTGGTCGGTCATCCAGAACCAGCCGGGAATGCGTTCCAGTGCGGCGGTGAGATCCGGTGTTGACATGCCCGGACGCTAACAGCCACGGTTTCCGAAGAAGAAGGGAGTTTGCCGCATGCTCATCGGGAGGTCGCTGGGAGTTCCCACAACCCCAGCAGCGGAGGCATGTGGCGATGCGACGCATAGCGCGTGATGTCCACAGTGAGGAGATCCTCGAGGAAGGCCGCCTGCCGCGGATCGTCCCACCTCGCGGAGGAAGTCTGGCGGGTAGGCCGTGAGCATCTTGTCACGACCCGCGACTGGGTCCGCTGGGAGGTGCGGAAGCGCTGAGCGCTTTCCTCTTCTTTGAGCCCACCCTTCGTGCGCCTCCCGCCAGGTTCGCTGGTTGCTCAAGAGCGCGGCGTGCTCTGCCGCTCTCTGTTGAACCGGCCAGAGGGCGACGGCCTGCCCCGTCGGGGTGATCCACGCAAATAGGCGATGCCGGATCCATCCTGGCAGTGAGCGCAGACCGTCGGTATGGATCCAGCGGGTGCCATCGGGCCGGCGATCGAGAGCATGCCGGATATCGCTGATCGTCGCGCCCAGATCGAACGCGGACCTCAGTACCAGGACCTTGAGTTGCGAGCACGTCGGGCATGAGCTCCGGATGCGGGCGGGTCGGCACCGTCACGCACGGCCAAGGGGCCTCATCGTCACTGGCGGGCGCGATGGTCGCGGGCGGCAGCACGTCGTCCTCCTCGGCCCCGAGGATCGCGACCGGGATGATCAGCAGATACTGCGCGGCCTCGTGCCGTGCCCATCGTCGTCCAGCCCGCGCTCGATCCGGCGCATCAACCCTCCACGTTCTCGGGGCGGTAGCCGTACCGGGCACGTCAGCGCCAGTATCCACGTCTCTCAAGCTCGGGGGCTCACCAGATCACCTCGTCGTTGCAGCCGGACGTCACTCGATCGCCGCGGCGACCAGGTCGGACGGGTCGTCCTCCAGCCGGTCCCGCGCTTTTAGGTAGATGTCCGTCGTCGCCGAGTTCGCGTGGCCAAGCGCGGCCTGGATTTTCTTCACGCCGACGCCCGACTCCTCCGCCAGTGTCGCGAACGTGTGCCGCAGTTGGTGCGGGTGCAAGCCCTCGATCCCGGCCTGCCGCCCGATGCGCTCCACCAGCTCGTACACGTCCTTGCGGTCCAGCCGCTGCCCCGAGCCGGACGCGAACAGCGGCCCGTCCAGTTGCTCCACCACCAGCCCGGCCCGTTCCGCCCGGTCGGTCAGGTAGCAGCCGACCGCGTACGCCGCTGCCGGCGGGACCTTGCGGGTCTTCGGCTTGCTGCCCTTGGCGACGATCCGCAGCGTCCGATGGCCGCGCTCGTACCCGAGATCGGACAGCTGCGCGGCCAAGGCCTCGGTGACGCGGACGCCGGTCTCCAAGAGCAGCCGGATCAGCGCCGCGGTGCGGAGCCGCTCGCGGCCGTGGTCGTGGTCTGCTGCGTGCAGCACTTCGCGCGCCTCGGTGCGGGTCAACGCCACGGTCTCCGAGTGCTGGCGATCCACCCGCGGCCGCCGTACCCGCTCGAACGGGTTGAACTCGGCCGCCTCCTCCTCCACAAGGTAGCCGTACCAGGACGACACCCCGGCGAGCCGCCGCGCGAGGGTCTTCGCGGGGAGCGGCTTGCCCGCCTGCAGGTCGAGCCACCGCTTGTAGACGTCGCCGTGCGGCCGCCGGACCTCCAGGACGTCGAGGTCGTGGGCGGCGCAGAAGGCGAACCACATCGCGATGTCGCGCCGGTAGGCGTCGCGGGTGTTCGGGGAGTTGTAGCTGAGCAGCCAGGCCGTCGTCAGGTCCTGCACGTAGCCGAGCAGGCCGGATGGGTACGCGAGGTCGTCGCCAGGGCGAGGCGCCAGCTCGGCGGTCACGGCGCGCCCTCGCAGTCCTCGGCGGACGCGCGGACGAACAGACGGCCCCGGTGGTCGATCACAACGTCTCCAGGCTCCCGCTCCTCTGGTGTCGGGACCACGTGCCCGCGCGCGACGTGCTCCGCCTCGTTCACACGCCACCGCGCCGCTGCATTCGACGTTCCCAGCTGTTCGGGTGGCGGATGACCACGCCCCCGGAGCCGCCACTGCCGACAAGGCGGATCCGCGGCGTCCCGGAGAGCCGCTCCGACGTGGTCTTGTCCCTGAAACCACCAAGGCCCGGATTCATTTCGGAGGTCTCCGCCACCCACCCGTCGGGGATGATGATCGTGACACCGCCCGTCTGCCCGTGCACTTCTATCGCGATCTCGGGCAGTCGGCATTGGGTCTGGGTGAAATCGAGCTTGACGCTACCCATGCCGCCGTACACGGTGATCTGCGCGGGTACCTGCCAGCGTCCGGTCCGCGCCGCGCCGTTCATGCCTCCCTTGAGGACCAGCGGCTCCACTGCAATCTCCGGTGGCAGATCGGCGGTGAGCGGTGCCAGGTCGGCGTAAGTCTTGGCGTTCAGGGCCCGGTCCAGCCGCGCTTCCAGTTCGATGAAGTCGAGTCGCCCTTCGGCCGCCGCCGTATTCAGCCGCTCCACCACCGCTTCGCGCTCGTCATGCGAGACACGCACCTGATCAGGATGGAAGGGGGTCGGTTGCTGGTTTTCGCCCATCGTGTTCGCTTTCGAGTAGGGGTGACCGTCCCCGGGGTCCCCGGGAGAGATCATCAACATACACGCCCATAACGAGGATTATGAGGGGTTATTAGCGATCATGCTCCGAGCTTGAAGCCGCACACCATCCGACACAGATCCGCCAGATCGCAACTTGATGAACCCGGGCGCCCGCCCACGCCCGTCGCGATCCAATAGCACCGTGACTGAACACCCTCCTCCCGTGAATGGTCGCCATCCTCAACGCCGCCGTCGACCGGCGCGGAGCGTATCCCCGGTCCTACTTGTAATCGCGACCACCGTCCTTGGGCTCCTCGGCAACCTCGCGGTCGATACCGTCCCGCTGGACCTGGACCCCACCATCGTTTGGCCGGTCGTCGTCGGTCTTGCCATTCTTGCCATCGTTATCGAGTGGCGGCGAGTAACACGTAGCTACGCGCCCGCCCCTCCCGATCGGGGAGAGTTGCTCAAACGCCGTGTCCAGCGCGTATCGGACGCGTTCGACCATGCCAACAACGCGTTCGCTGAAGCCACCACCCTCGTAGAAGAACTCCGGCAAGAACTTGCCACTCAGGAGGCCGCCCACCGCCAGCTCGTCGCCGAAGCCGAACACCAGCGCACCCTCATCAACATGGACCGCGCCGAAGCCGAAGCCGTCCAAGCCATCATCCTCAGACACACCCAAACCGACGCCCGCCGTCAACGCGTCCGCGAATGGACGTTCTTCGGAGCCGGACTCCTCCTGGCGATTCCGATCAACATCCTGTCCGACCTCATCGGACCGAAGTAGCCCCAGGCGGTCGTGCGCCCCGATTGCACCGCCGCGCCCGCACCAACCGCCCCACCTGAAGCAGACGATCAAGCCGCACCACCCGCCGACCTTGGGCGTCCAACCGCGTCGTCGGCCGAGCCGCATCCGGATCCCGTGCCGGGTCACGTAGCCGATCGCGTCCAGCATCGCTCGTAGGTCATGCACCATCGGTCTGACCGTGCTCGCGACCAGCTCGGCGATCACCGCCCGCCCCTCGCGCTCCAGCATCGACCATTCGGCATCGGTCAGATCCGACGGGTATGCCGGTTTCCGGCTTCGACATGCGCTGGAGAGGCGCAACCGCTGGCGTTCACGGCGGCAGGCGTGTAGACGGACGGACCACGGGCTCCTGGCCGCTGACCTGCTTAGACAACACCTCAACTACCGGGAGTCCGCTCCTGGTCAACGGGCCAATGCTGACCACACTCCGGCGGTCCCTTGATTGTGACTTTGATGGATAGACGGCGTGAGTTACCCGGCGGTCTTTGGCGTCTTGCTGGTTGGGCCGCTCAATGGGCGCGGCGGGGTGGGGCGAGGATTGATCCTCCACAAGAACAATTCGGCCACTGCCAGCGGCGCCAGTTACCGTCGAGCGCGTGGACACCTCCGAGACCTCTGCTAGTGAGGATGAGGCCAAGAGTGACCGGGCCGACGCTGAGCTGCTTTGCCCGTTAGCCCTGCAGGTCGGCCACGTCATCGACCTCGGGTTTGCCTGCTGGGGCGCGTGGTGGTCATCCGCCGCTCAACACCCGCGCGGCGGGATCGCACAACGCTGCCGCCTGGCCCCACGCCCCGGGACCGTCGCTACCCGCGGTCGTCAGCCCGCCAGTGCCAACCCCAGCAGATTGCCTGCCTCTGGCGAAACCGGCTGCCTCAGCAGCACCGGCCCCTGCGCCATGAACCGCGGCCGCGCCCCCCGGTGCTCGTCGGCGGCGTGCACGGTGAACGGGTGCACCAGGAACACATCGCCCGGCTCACCCGTGGCGTGCGCCACCGGGAAGTCACGGGTGGCCTCTTCGACCACCGGCCCGGCCTTCATCGGGTCCAGCACCTGCCCCGCGAGCGCCGCCCCCGCCGCCCGGTGAGAACCCACCCGGATCCGCGTCGGCGCGTCATCCGGGCCCACCCGCGACAGCAACGTCAGCACCAGCATCATCTCCGGCCGCCCGCTGACCGCGTACGTCCCGTCGGGCAGGGCCACATTCGCATCGATGTGCCACCCACGATCGTCGACCGCCGCCTTGCCGGGAAACCGTACCGGGATCATGCCCAGCGCGCCACGCGGTGCCCAACCGTCCGCCCCGCACACCTCATCCAGTGCCCGCGCCAGCCGAGCGCTGCGCGCCATCTCGCCCAGCGGCCCCTGACCGCTCAGGTCCGACGCCCACATCACCGGCTCGTCCCAGCCGGACGGATCGCCGGCTGAGCGGCCGCCCAGCTGCTCCCACACCTGCGCCAGCGCCGCCTCGGCCAGCTCCAGCGCCACCGTCGCGGCCACCTTCACGAACCCGTCGCGGACGAACGTCGCACCATCGATCTCTGCCATGACAACCACGCTAATCACAGGCGCAACCGATTAACGGATGGCGGTGTCGGCACGCGCTCCTCCTGGGAGCGGAGGCCTCTCGGGTGTCGAGTCTCACACCCTTGACGCGCACCGATACCAAGCTCCTTTGTCAGCGGGCTCCAAGCGCGAGCAGGAGGTACGCAACTATCTGGCTGCCCGGGTGTGGTCGACGATCGAGGGGCCGCGGGCGTTCGGCTGCCGCTTGGCGATCACCTCGATGGTAGGGCAGACCCCACTCCAACAGGCAGGCAGGCGTGACTGATCCTGAGTGATCTTCCCGCGACATTGGAGGCATGACGAAATTGCTCGCTGCTGCGGTCGCCGGTTCCCTGGTCCTCGCCCCTGTCACCCCCGCCTTCGCCGCCGCCGTAACGCCCTCGCCGCAGTCCCGCCTTGACGTGCTCACCACCGAGGACGGCATGGCGGGCGCGTTGAGCCAGGTGCGGAGCCCGGGCGGCGCGACCGTGACCCGGCGCTCCGGCACCGCGGAGCGGGGCACCGGGAAGCCGATGATCGGCCCCCAGGGCCGGTTCAGGATCGCCAGCGGGAGCAAGCCGATCATTGCCGCCACCGTGCTGCGGCTGGTCGATCAGAAGGAGATCGACCTGGACGCCAGGGTGGAGCGTTACCTGCCCGGGGTGCTGCGCGGCACCGGCGACGGCGCCGAGATCGACGGTCGAAAGATCACCGTCCGGATGCTGCTGCAGCAGACCAGCGGCCTGCCCGAGTACCTCAACGCGATCAAGTGGAAGGAACCCTTCCCGGACTTCCTGCAGGTGGCGCTGACGCTCAAGCCCACGCCCCGCGGCTCATTCGCCTACGCCAACACCAACTACCTGGTCCTCGGCATGATCGTGACCGCAGTGACCGGCAAGGACTTCCGCCAGGCGAGCCGGGACCTGATCCTCAAGCCGTACGGGATGCGGGACACGTACTGGCCGGCCAAGGGCGACTACGGCATCCGCGGCCCGCACGCCCACACCTACGGGGTGCACCCCGGCCATCCGCAGGGCGGCGAGGTGGACCTGACCGACCAACTGCCCACCCACGAGTTCGGGGCCAGTGGCGGCCTGGTCTCCACTCCCGAAGACCTCAACCGGTTCTGGCGTAAGGCCCCGCTGAGCAAGATGATGACCCGGCCGGTGAAGGTCGAGCAGGAAGGCTGGCCCGCGGGCGTTCGCTACGGCTTCGGCGTGGTCCGGATGAAGTCGAGCTGCGGCTACGCCTACTTCGTCGCCGGCGACATGCCGGGGGCCGCGGTGTTCAGCGGCCGGGACCGGGCCGGGCGCGCCGCCACTGTCTACACCACCGGCGTGCCCGCCAACCGGCAGCACCTGATCGACGCCTTCGTCGCCGTGATGTGCGACCGCTGAGTCCGGGTGGCCAGGCGGCGGCCTCGAGGCTGTCCCGGCCACGGAACCGAGGCCAGTGCCCTTCTCACGGCGCGAAAGCACCCCGTCATGCGTTCAGCGGGGATCGCTGGTGGAGCCTTCGAGCAACGCCGTGCCGAGCGGTGTGAGTGTGTGCAGGACGGCGGTGCCGTCACGGCGGGTCTCGATGAGCCCGGCTTCGCGCAGCACGGTGGTGTGGCGGCTGGCCGCTGCCGGTGAAATGCGCAGCATGCGGGCCAGCTGTGTGGTTGTGGCGCTGCGGTCGAGGGCGTGCAGCACAGCCGAGCGGTTGGTGCCCATGAGCGCGCCGAGACCTCCGCGGCGGGCCGCCGCCTGCCGCCAGCGGTGTCGCTGCTCGATGGGATAGATCAGTACGGGCGGCAGCTCGGGGTCGGCCAGTGTCACCGGAGCGCGCTGGCAGAAGTAGGAGGGCACCAGCCGCAGGCCGCGCCCGCCGAGCACCAAGTCCTTGTCCACGATGTAGTCAGTCTGGAGAACGGGCGGCGTCCAACGGACCAGTGGCCCCATCTCGGTGAACAGCCGATCCACCCCACCGCTGAGCATGCTGCGGGCGCGGCTGGCGCGGTCGATGGCGACGGCGGCGGTGATCAGCACGTGGAAGGGCGCCACGGCGGCCTCGTGGTAGTCGCGCAGCGTGGCCACCAGTTCCTTGAGCGCGCCGAGGTCTCCCTCGGCGAGGGGCCGCACCCAGCCGGGCAGGTTGTGGTGGCGGGCCAGCCGCCGCAGCTCGGCCGCCAGCCGCCTCCTGGATGTGCCGAGCAGCGCCGCGAGCCCGCGTTCTATGCCGAGCAGGCCCTCAGGGGGAGTGAGGAAGTCGGGGAAGAACGGCCCGGTCGGCACGAGTGAGTCGAGGAGGCGGGCACCGCCCCGCATCCGGGCGGTCCTGGCGGGGTCGGCGTGCAGTTCCTCGAACCAGGGGCGGAAGGTCAGCGGACGCACCCGGTCTCGAAACCGGAAGCGTGTGAAGATCACCTCCCACAGGGGGTCTGGCCCATCGGCCAATGTGACGCGCGCCAGGTCTTCCGCGGTGAAATGGATTCGTAAGATACCCATTCATTCCCCAATGCCTCGGCATACCCCGGTTGCCTTTACATTCGGCACCCCACCACGACAGACAGTGTTAGTCAAGATGCTGCGTGGCGATTTGTTGGGTTTTCGCTGGGGCGCAAAGGCTCTTGCTGCCCCTCCCTTTTATCGCCACCATTGGACATCAACGGCACCGGAAAACCCTTCTCTTATGTCGAGTCCCGTGCCCGATGGAGGAAATGCCCGTGACATTCCCCCGTATCCGCATCGCCCGACGTCTGGCGGCCGCCCTGGCTTCCACGTCCGGACTTGTCCTCACGCTGACCTGCACGTCCGCCGCAACCACCGCCGCCCCCGCCCAAGCCGCCGTGACCACCGCACGCTCCGCGACCACCGTCCTCGCCGCGCCAGGCGTCGCCCAGCGGCTGCCTGCGCAGAGCACCGCGCCCATGGGCGCCCAGGCCGGCGCGGTGACAGCCAAGGCTCGCGGCGGCAAGGCCAGGCCCGCCGCTCCCGCGGGCGTACGGCGGACTGACCCGGCCCACACGGCGGCAGCGCGCCCGTTCAAGGAGCTCCAGCTCAACCTGTGCAACAGCGGCTACGCGGGCTGCTACGCCGATGGCCAAGCCGTGTTCGAAGGCGGCGACCTGATCTACTACCTCGCCCCCGACCTAGTGACGCTGAACGAGATCTGCTCCAACGACCTGCCTAATTATCTGCAGCCCTCACTGTCCGAGGCTTGGCCGGACGACTGGACCTATTACGTCTTCTACCCGGCCCTCAACCGGCAGACCGGCGGGCCCGTCACCTGCACGAACGGCGACAGTTTCGGCAACGCCGTGCTCGGCCGGGTCCCCGCGGCGAAGTGGCAGGGCGTCAACGGCTGGGCCGGCCAGTACACGACCCAGGACTCCACCAACGAGATGCGCACCTTCGCCTGCGCCTACGCACTCGGTGACCACCTGTCCTGCGCCACCCACCTGAGTTCCTCCAGCGAGCCAGTGGCCCTGGCCCAGTGCCAGGCGCTGATGTTCAGCGCAGTGCCCTCCATCAGGTCGCAGGAGGGCGTGTCCGGCAAGACCGTGGTCGGCGGCGACTTCAACCTGGAATACGACACCTCCGATCCGGAAAACGCCCAGAACTGCGTGCCTTCCGGAAACATCCGCAAGGGCGACGGCGACGTGCAGCACGTCATCTTCACCAACGACTTCTCTTTTGTCGGCACCAATAAATACGGGCTGACCTACACCGATCACGACGGTTTCCTGGTCCGGCTGACCAAGCCGTGACCCCCCACCAGAGAAAGGCGTGACCACGATGAAGAACGGCAGGCTCATGGTGACGATCGCGGCTGCCACGCTGTGCGCGGGCACAGTCATGGCCTCTCCCGGCGCTGCCACGGCCGACGCCTCGGTGACGGCGCTGGGATGCGGCGCCTACGAGGGCGCGGTGAAGAAGCAGATCGTCTACTGGTACGCGCGCGGGTGTACAACGCCTGCGGCTCGGCGCGGCAGATGCGAGCGGTGGTGGACGGCTGGCCGGACGGACCGTGCGAGTGGGTCGGCGCCTACACCCGGGCCGACCTGTACGCGGGGTTCTACGCGCCGAGCGGCACCGCCGACTGCTGAGGACCCAAGACCGCGGGGCCCCAGACTGCGAGTAACTCAAGGCCGCTAGCGCGCCAAGGCGGTGAGCCCTGTGTGCCGGCTTCCCGGCGCACAGGGCTCACACGTTGGTTAACGGCACCCCCTATTAGCTGGTCAGGGCATCGGAACCGGTGTGCACGGGCGGCGAGCACGTTGCTGACCGTCCGCGCGTCGATGAACACGATTCGGCCGTGCTGGTTTCGGCGGATGTGCCTGCCGCGCGGGGTGAACGGCGCGAACAAGCCGCCCCGGGTCGCGGCGGCGCACGGTCAGCCACGCCTCGATCCGGCCGACCGCGCTGGCCGTAAGGTAGACCATCCGCTCCTTGCTCCGCTTGCCCCGGATGCGCAGGGAGCGGGCGGACGGGTCGTAGTCGGCCAGCGCCATCCCAGCAAGCTCGAACCGGCGCACGCCAGTCGAGTACAAGGCCGCGTCCCGCAGCGCCACCCGCCGCAGCTCGTCCCGCTTGCGCAGGTCTTCGACGTCCCCTCGGTCGAGGTCGGCGTTACACGCGGCCATCATCGCGCCGACGCGGTCGATCGGCAGGTGCCCGCCGGACAACGCAACGAGTACATCCGCGCATGCGCGGACGGCGCGGACCCCGCTGATGCCCCGCCGACTGTAGCCGCAGTGATCCGCCGGTACGCACCCGTGGCGGCGGCCATGAACGACTTCTACTGGGACCTGTACGGCACCAGCAGGACAACGCCGTATCCGAGCGAGAAGATCGAACGCGCCATGAGCGCAATGCGCTGATCCCATCAGACACGGCAGCACGAACACCAAGCCGACATACTCCGCATCAAGACCCCGGCGACGTCCTGCTGCCGGGGTCTTCTCGCTCCCTCACGTCCCTATCCTGAAATGACGCCTGCATCACCATCTCGAACGGGTGCCACCGGAATACGGCGGAAACGGGCCGTGGGACGACATAACCGCAGGTCAGCGTTGAGCCAGCGCTCCGTACGCAGTGGAGCGACCGACGGACTGGATCAGGCGAGCAACCGGTCGACCAACCCGTCGAGGTAGTCAGTGGTGAGCGGGCCCGCGCCGAACAGGACGCGTATGTAGATCGGCGCCAGGAGATGGTCCAGCACCTCCAATGCGTCGGGCGAGTCCTCGCCGCGGTCGCGGGCGCGGTCGAGCATGGCCTGCAACTGCCTGGTGCGGTCGGCCAGGAGCTCGTCGCGCGCCTGAAGGCCCTGCTGACCCTCGCCTGACAGCGCGATGGTCAGCCGCACCACCGCCAGGCCGTCGGGTCCGGTGACCTCGCGGGCCACGATGGCGGCGTAGGTCCGCAGGTCGCCGGCCAGGCTGCCGGTGTCAGGCATCGGCGCCTGCGCGTTGAGCCGGGTCAGCAGCACATCGCTGAGCAGGGCTTGGAGGTTGCCCCACCGGCGGTAGATGCTGGTGTCGGCCACACCCGCGCGGGCCGCGATTTCGCCGACGGTGAAGTTTCCGTAGCCGCGCTCGCTGACCAGGTCGGTAACGGCCTGGTGCACTGCCGCGCGGACCCGGGCGCTGCGCCCGCCGGGCCGCCTGGCCCGCCCCTGCTCATCCATGCCCCCACCTTAACGCAGTCGAGACTTGCGTTAGAGTCTCCATTAATGCAGTCATTAACTGCTTTTAGGAGGGATGTGCGTGAAAGCGTTGCTCACCCTGACCTGCGCAGGTCAGTTCATGGTGCTGCTCGACAACACGATCGTCGGCGCCGCCCTGCCCGACATGCAGCAGCGGCTCCACACCGGGCTGACCGGCCTGCAGTGGATCGTCGACGCCTACGTGCTGCTGGTGGCCATGCTGCTGCTGTCGGGCGGCGTCTTCGCCGACCGGTTCGGCCGCAGGCGGGTGTTCCTGGCCGGGGTGGTGGTGTTCACGGCCGCGTCGGTGGTGTGTTCGCTCGCGCCCTCGATCGGCTGGCTGATCGCCGGGCGGGTGCTGCAGGGCGTCGGGGCCGCGGCGCTGAGCCCCGCCTCGCTAGCGCTGCTCGCCGCCGCGTATCCCGCCCCGAGGGAGCGCGTCAGAGCGATCGGGTTGTGGGCCGGGTTCAGCGGCATCGGCCTGGCCGCCGGACCGCTGGCGGGCGGGATCCTGGTGGAGTCCTTCGGCTGGCCCGCCATCTTCCTGGTCAACGTGCCCATCGGGGCGGTCCTGCTGCTGGCCGGGCTGCGCGTGCTGAGGGAGTCCCGCAACCCGAGCGCGCCGCCGATCGACGTCCCCGGCACGGTCCTGTCCGTCGCGGGCGTGGGCGCTGTGACCTACGGCCTGATCGAGGGCGGTTCCCGAGGCTGGACCTCGCCGGTGATTCTGGGCAGCTTCGCCGCCGGACTGGTGCTCCTGGCCGCGTTCGTCGTGGTCGAGGGTCGTGTGTCGACGCCGATGCTGCCGCTCCGGCTGTTCCGTCAGCGGCTGTTCACGGTGTCCAACACGGCGATGGTCGTGGTCGGGTTCGTGCTGATGGGGTCGTCGTTCTTCTTCTCCCAGTTCTTCGTCTACGTCCAGGGCACTTCGATCCTGGTCGCCGGGCTGCGGACCCTGCCCGTCTCGCTGGCCATGGTGATCGTCAGCCCGTACGCGGGCCGGTTCGCGGCCAGGTACGGCTTCCGCGTCGTCGTCAGCATCGGCCTGGCGCTGGCCGGGCTGGGGCTGCTGGCGCTGAGCCTCGTCCACGCCGATACCGGCTACGGGAACGTGTGGTGGCGGCTGGCGGTCGTCGGCATCGGGTTCGCTCTCACCATGTCGCCGCTGACCGGGGCCGCAATCCAGGCGGTCAACCCGCAGGAGGGCGGTCTCGCCTCGGGCGTCAGCAGCACCACCCGGCAGATCGGCGCGGTGCTCGGCGTGGCGGTGCTCGGGGCGATCGTCCACACGCGGGAGTCCGGCGGCGCCTCCTTCGATTCCGGCCTCAACAGCGCCTTCCTCGCGGCGGGTGCCGTGACGCTGGCCTGCGCCGTATTCACCGGCCTGTGGCTGACCGCGGCCCGGACGCCGAGGGGCGTCCGGGCCGAACAGTCAGGAGGCCAAGCAGTCAGTGAGCCGCCGCTGACAACTCCTCCCGGTCGGCCCACGTCTTGAGCCGCTCGGCGTAGGCCTGCTGGGTCATCCGCAGCCCTTCGGTGCCGAAGAACACCCGCAGCGGCGAGCGAGCCGCCGGTTATGGGGCGAAGAGGACTTGGGACTCGAGGTCGAGTCGGGTGGTGGGGTTGGCGGCCGGCGGGGTCAGGTTGAGGATCCAGTTGCCGAACCGGCGGATGACGTGGGTGATGTCGGGCGAGATGGTGGCCAGGTCATCGAGGTCGACGGGGTGGCCGTCGGCGGCGATGGCGTTGGCCGCATCCGTGATGTCCTGGGCGGTCGAGTAAATGACGCAGTTGGCCAGCAGCTCGTTGAACTTGATGATCTTCTCTTGGTAGTCGGGGCCGTTGTGGCCGATGAGCTTGCCGTCGAACATCAGCCAGTCGGCGAAGTGGTGGACGGACTCGTTGCGGTTGGTGACCTGGGTGATCTGCTCGCGAAGGTCTGGATTCGACAAATACCGCAAGAGCGTGATCGTCCTGACCGCGCGGCCGAGCTCGCGAAAGGCTCGGTAGAGCCGGTTCTTGCGAGAGTGGTTGCCCATGCGGCGCAGCAGAGTCACTGAGGACAGCCGTTTCTCCCGGATCGAGATCGCGGTACGGAGTAGGTCCGTCCAGTGGCTCTCGATGAGTCCAATCGATCACCTCATCTGCACCCCGAAGGCGTCATGATCTACCTCGCCGACCACGTCGACGATGGCCGCCTGCCCGTGGAAGGGGGCCGATTATGACTGTTCGCTTGAGCGCCGTCGTCAAAACGCCGGACGGGCGGCTATTGGCCCTGGGACAAGGCTTGCCGGACAACGCCCAATGCCACTTCTTGCCCGGTGGTGTGGTCGATGCTTCCACGGCGACCTTCGAGGACGCTCTGCGACGCATTCTGCACGAGCAGTTTGGCATCGAGGTACCAAGTCGGTCCGCTCATTCACATCGACCGGACGGGCTGTGGTCCTGGTTCGCCGGGCTGGTCAACCAGCCCGGCGCCGTCGGCGTACGTCCCTTTTGATGTGGTTCATTGTTTGCAGGCACGAATGCCCTTCTTTACCCCATTCTGGTATCCGCGTTCGTACTCGGCGGACACTTCTATCCCTATGTGTTGTATCAGGCCGCCGGTGAGACAGTGGTTATAGCCCGTCTGGTAGCCGAAATTGTATCCTTTTCTGCATTCCTTTTTGCATGGCTTGCTCTGGGATATCTCGGTCACCGCCACGGTCGAGGCGTGTACGGCTCCGGCCGGTCCCAGGGTGGAAGCGGCGAGAAAGGCTGCACCAAGCAAGATCAAATTTCGCTTGCCATGCATGCCGGCCCCCTTTCGTAGACGAGTTCGCCTTGCTGAGAGAACCGCCCACTCCGCCAGGAGTTCATTCATCCGGTTGAGAGGGCGGGGCGGCCACTGATTTCGCCATTGCACTACCACCTACGCGCTCAATGTGTCGTTTCCGTCATTGTGCGCCGACAAGTGGCTGATCGCGCGATATGACGACGAGTGGCCATATACCGATAATCGGCGCTATAGCCCGGTATGTCCAGCTCGGTTTGCCCATTCAATTCCCTTGACCGGCGAGGATCTGATTCGTGAAGGAGACACCACGTGCGAAGCTCGCCGGTACATAGGACTTTCATCGTCCTGCCATCGGCCACGGACTGGAGAGCTTTGAAGGCTGGATGACCGTCGGCCCGACGCGACGCGATCCAGCCCGCCGGCTCATGCACCGTGCCTTCCGGCCAGACCCGCCTCGTATCCGGGGCTGTTTGGCTACAAACGAGTCTCCTGGTCCTGGCGCATTGCTGCGCCGCCCTTACCGGGCGAGTAGTGGAGGACCGGGCCCTTATGGACGGGCGCGGTCCCGGTGGGTCTGCCACAGCCGGTGCATGTCGTCGACCAGCTCGGCGACCGCCATGTCCCGGGTGCGGCGGCCGGTGCCGCGGCTGACCGTCGTGCCAGAGTGGCGCCGGGCTGGCCAGCCCGCCCGGGCCGGGCCCACGATGCCGCCCACCATCCCGCCGATCGCCTGGCTGTCGCGAGCTTGAGGCTGATGATCCGGCCCGCGTCGTAGACGCCGAGCATCCGCCGCACTCGTTCCAGCCCCAGGCGGGCGTCGACGGCGACCTCGGCGAACATCGCGGCGCAGCCGTACATCGAGAACCGGGACTTCTCCCCCGGGTTGTAGGATCCGCGCGCTAGGAGGTGGGTGCCGTTGTTGCGGGCAAGGAGCTGCTGGTAAGTCGGTGTCGTCCATGTCGTTTCCGTGCGCCCGCCCGCACTCTGGTGTCGGCTGGCAGCTCAGGTGGTGACACGGGCACTCGGAGACGCGCGGTCGTCGCTCTGGTAGAGGGCTATGAGGAGCGGCCGGGTCATAGTGGCCATCTCGTCCGGGGGCCGCGGGCAGCCGCGCTGGAGCCAGTCGATGGCGACGCCGAGGAGCGCGCCCGCGGTGAAGGCGGACGGCACGTCGTGCGGGATGTCCGTGGTGTGGTCGAGGCCGTCGCCGCCAACGGCCTGCTGGGCGCTGATGTATGTGGCCACGGTGGCGCACCGGCGTACGTGGTCGATGAGGCGGGCGCTGCCCTGAGGGCCCAGCAGGCTGCGGTAGAGGTCGGCGTGCTCGGCGAAGTGAGTGAAGAAGATCAGCAGATTATCGGGCGGCGCTTCGGACGAGCCGTCGGCCGCGACGTGGCGGGGTATGGCGTCGATGAGTTCGTCGATCATCGCGGTGCAGGCGGCCTCGGCCAGCTCGTGAACGTCACGGTAGTGGTCATAGAAGGTGGAGCGGCCCACGTTGGCTTGCTCGGCGACGTCGGCGACGCTGATCTGCGACAGGCTCCGTTGCCGGGCGAGCTCGATCAGCGTGCGCCGCAGGGCCGCCTGGGTGCGTCGCATCCGGCGGTCGCCCTGTTCTGCTCCGCGGTCTCTGATGGTTGCCACGGCCGCCAGTGTACTGTTCCAGACAGTAGTCTGTTAACGTACGGCTGTAGCTTATCTGTGCAGTCGGACACCACACCGAACGGGGAGAGCTTTGACGATTGACCCCGCTGTAACGCTCGAGACCGCCCGCAGCTGCCCGTTCGCCCCGCCGGAGCAACACCTGCGGCTCCTCCGCGAACAGCCGGTCGCCAAGATCACATTGCCGACGGGAAGCGACGCCTGGGTGGCTGCCCGCTATGAGGACATCCGGACGGTCCTGAGCGATCCGCGTTTCAGCGCCGACCGCCGCCACCCCAGCGTGCCGCGGCTGACCGAGGACAGCGCGGGCGGGATGGCCGAGTCGCCGCTGCCCAAGATGATGCTGGAGATGGACCCGCCCGAGCACGGCCCGGCCCGTCGAGCGGTGGTCGGTGAGTTCACCGTCCGGCGCATCGCGGCGCTGCGGCCGCGCATCCAGCAGATCGTGGACGAGCACCTCGACGCCATGCTCGACGGTCCCCGCCCGGCAGACCTGGTGCGTGCGCTGGCCCTGCCGGTGCCCTCCCTGGTGATCTGCGAGCTGCTCGGGGTGCCGTACGACGAGCACGACTTCTTCCAGACGCACTCGGCGCAGTTGCTCAACCGCCGCGCCACCGAGCAGGAGCGCCAGCACGCGGCCCTGGAACTGGCCATCTACCTGGATAAGCTGATCAAGGCCAAGGAGCAGGAGCCCACCGACGACCTGCTCGGCCGCCAGATCGCCAAGCAGCGCGACAACGGCGAGGTGGACCATTCCGCACTGCTCGGCCTCGCGTTCCTGCTGCTGATCGCCGGGCACGAGACCACCGCGAACATGATCTCGCTGGGCACGTACATGCTGCTGCAACACCCCGAGGCGCTGGCCGCACTGCGCGAAGACCCGGACAAGGCGGCGAACGCCGTCGAGGAATTGCTGCGTTACTTCACCATCGCCGAGTTCGCCATGGCCCGGGTGACCCTGGAGGACGTGGAACTTGGCGGGACGGTGATCCCCGCAGGATCCGGCGTGCTCATGCTGGCCAACGCCGGCAATCGCGACCCGGAGGTGTTCGAGGACGGCCAGCGGTTCGACATCGATCGCGGCGCCCGCAATCACCTGGCCTTCGGCTACGGCGCCCACCAGTGTCTGGGGCAGAACCTCGCCCGGGTGGAGCTGGAGATCGTCTTCAACACCCTGTTCCGGCGCATCCCGGACCTGCGACTGGCCGTCCCCGCCGACCAGCTCACGTTCAAGGACGAGGCCACCGTGTACGGCATGCAGGAGCTGCCCGTCACCTGGTGACCGGCTCCACTCGCCCCCCGTACGGCCAGGCGCGCCGAACGCTCGCTCGCCGTCGTCCTGGAGGGGCGGACCGTCATCGCGATCGCCCACCGCCTGCACACGGCCCGCGACGCCGACCGAGTGGTGGTCATGGACAACGGCCGGGTGGTGGAGGTCGGAGCCCACGACTGCCCGGCCCGTGCGCCCAAACCCGGCAAGCCCGGCCCTGGACGGCCGCTCGGCTCCCGAAACTGAAGTCGTGCTCCGCGCTATGACCTGGGGAAAGTCCACACACGACCGAAGTCCCTGACCGCCAAACACGATCCCGAACCTTAAACAACAAGGCGAGCGTGCGTACGATTCTCAACGCCGACGTTCCGACCAGCGCGGTCCTCATCCGCTCCGCCCAGACGTCCTCCCCAGAGTCGCCGGGCTCAGCGTGCACGGGGCCGGGGAGGTCATCCCGTGAAGCTAGTGCACTTGTCGTAGCCCCCGCCGATAACGGCTCTCTTGATACATGACTTGTAGGTCTTTCCTGAGATCAGGCGGTATGCCTTGGTGTAGCTCGTGCCGTTGATGTCAACGCCCGTGGAGGTACCTCCAACGACGAAGGAGAGCACGTAGCTCTTGTTTGCGGTGCTGGTCGGGTTGGTGATCCGCGCCCACACCCACCATTGTCGTTCCACTTGCCCTTACGCAGTTGCAGGGTTCCAAAGTCGGTGCTGATCTGGATGCGCGTGGACACCTCGGTGGAGGAGGTCGGGGGATTAGAGTTCCAGTTGGGCGGCGGTGGCTGGAGCCGAGCCGAGAACGGACAGGGCCAGGCCGGCCGCTGCGACGACGGTCGTCTTCTGTAGAAATCTCACTACCGTTTCGCTCCCAAGTCGGGGTTCGTTGATCGGAACGTCACGGTAGTGACCGTGGGTATGTTTGAGGCATGCGCTGATCTCTCAGCCGAGATCGACCACGTGCGCGAACCCCCGATCAAGAACAGCTCAGGTCACGAAGACGTCCGGGAGCGGCTGTTCGTCGTGCAGGGAGGCCAGGCGCTGGTCGGCATCCTCCTGGGTGATGAGGCCGAGTTCGCGCATGAGCAGCAGGGACTGGCGCGTGTACCCCATGCTGACCTCAAGGTCGCCGAGGTGGCGGGCGGCGCGGCCCATCCCCCACAGCGCGAGGATCTCGCCCTGCCTCAGCCCCGTGATCTTCGACAGGTCATGGCCGCGGCGGTACGCCTCCCTGGCCCGGTCGTACTGCTTCAGCTCCAGGTGGGCATCGGCCATGTTCATGAGCGCGATGGCTTCGCCGTAGGGTGAACCGATCTCGGCCCAGCGGGCCACGCTCTCCTCCAGCGCGGCGACCGATTCCTCGAAGCGCTGGAGGTCGAAGTAGATCTGGCCGCGCATGGCCAGGTAGCGCGCCTCGTGCGTGGGCAGATCCCGCGCCTTGGCGAGGGCAAGGCCCTCCTCCACGCTTGCCAACGCTTGGTCGTGGCGGCCGAGCCGCCGGTAGAGGCTCACCAGGTTGCCGTGCAGGCCGAGGGTGGTCTCCGGCAATCCCGCTTGCCTGAGGTGGTCGCGGCCGTGTAGCAGGTGCTCCAATGCCTCCTCGAACTGTCGGAGTTCGCGGCACGCGGTGCCGAGCACGTTGCGCAGCCGCGCCAGCGTCAGGTGATCGACGCCGCGCGCCGCCACCTCGAGCGCCCTCGTGTGGATGGTGTTCAGTTCGCGGTGCCAGGCCATCGCGTCGAACGGCCGGTTGAGGCTCAGCGCCAGGGCGGCGCTGGTCCACGGGTCGCCGCCCTGGTTCGCCTGCCGTACGAGGGCGAGGATGTTGTCGCGCTCGGCCAGCATCCACGCGGCGGCCTGGCGGGGATCGTCCAGGGGCGCGCCGTCGCGCTCGGGCGGGTAGTCGGACAGGGTCTCGGCGGTCATCGGGTCGATCAGCGTCGAGGCGCGCTGCAGGGTGGCGATGTAGTGGTGCATAACTCGGCGCGTCGCGGCCGCGGTGACCTCTTCGGGGAGCCGACCCGCCTGTTCTCGGGCGTACAGGCGGGTCAGGTCGTGCGTCTGGTAGGCGTCATGGGTGACGTTGAGCAGGCGGGAGTCGATGAGGCGGTCCAGCGCGGCCTCCGTGCGGTCCTGCGGCCAGCCGGTGAGTTCGGCCGCCACGGGCAGGGTCAGCACGGGCAGGTCGAGCAGCCCTAGGAAGGGCAGCGTCGTGGCGGCGTCCTCACCGGACGGCTCGGCCTGCAACTGCCGGTGGCTCACCGCGATGCTGGCGCGCACTGCGAGGTCGGCGTAGTCCAGCGTGTCCAGCCTGCGCCGCTCGTCGGCCAGGCGTCCTGCCAGGTCCTCGATGCGCCAGTCCGGCCGCGCTGCCAGCCGGGCCCCGCTGATCCGTACGGCGAGCGGCAGCCCCCCGCACAGCCGGGCCAGCAGCGCGGCCGCCTCCGGCTCGGTCCTGATCCGGTCGGGACCCGCCACCCTGGCCAGGAGCGCGACCGCCTCCTCCTCGGTCAGACCGGCAAGGTGCAGGTGCTCTGCGTCAAGCGTGGTCAGAGGCTTCCTGCTGGTCACCAGGACCGAGCATCCCGGGCCCGAGGGCAGCAGCGGGCGTACCTGCCGCACGTCGGCGGCGTTGTCCAGAATGATCAGCAGGTCGCGTTCGGCGGTGAGGGTGCGGAACAGGCTCGAGGCCTCGTCGAGCGATTCCGGGACGCTGTTCTCGCCCAGCGCCCGCAGCATCCGGGCGAGCGCCGCGGCCGGAGTGACGGGGTCGAGTCCGGGCGTGGAGCCGTGGAGGTTGAGATAGAGCACGCCGTTGGCGAAGTGCTCGGCTACGGAGTGCGCGATGTGGATGACCAGCGCGGACTTGCCGATCCCCCCGGGGCCGTTGACCGCGGCCACCGCCGCCTTTCTGCCGCCGCTGGAGGTCAGCAGGTCACGAAGCCAGGCCAGCTCCCTTTGCCGGGCGGTGAAGGCGCTGGCGTCGGCGGGCAGCTGAGCGGGCGCCTGCCGTGCGGGCGTACTCGGGCGCTTCTGCGGATGCGCCTCCCGGTTGAGCACCGCGCGGTGGACACGGCGCAACTCGGCTCCTGGCTCCACACCCAGCTGGGTCACCAGCGACTGCCGTGCGTCGGCGTAGACCTCCAGAGCTTCGGCGGGACGGCCCATGAGCGTCAGCGCCAGCATCAGCTGAGCCCTCGGGTGCTCGCGCAGGGGGTGGACGGCGGTGTGGGCGGTCAGCTCAGAGACGGCTTCGGCGTGCTCTCCGAGCGCCATCAGGTCTTCGGCGTACTCCTCGACAGCGACCGCCCTGACCTCCTCCAGCCGCGTCGCTTCAACTCGCGCCCACGGCGCGGCCAGTCCGTCCAGCGGGGCACCGCGCCACAGCTCCAGCGCCTGCCTCTGCAGGGCCGCCGCCTGGGCCTGGTCGCCCTCGCGCCTGGCCGCCCGTGCGCGCCGTAGCAAGGTCGAGAAGCGGTTCGCGTCGACCCGGTCGGGCGGGAGGTCCAGCAGGTAGCCGGGGCTCCTCGTGATGATCAGCTCCCCCAGCGACTCGCGGAGCTTGGAGATGACGATGTGCAGCTGCTTGTCCGCCGTGGCGGTCCTGCCCTCCGTCCACACGTCCGCCAGGAGGCGGTCGGCGGCGACCACCTGGCCCACGCTCACCGCCAGCCTGGCGAGGAGCTCGACCCGGCGACGCCCTGCCAGGCGGATCGGCTCACCATCCACTGTGACCTGGAATGGACCGAGAAGACTGACTTCGAGAACCTGCAGTGGATTCACCATCATGATCGTAGCGAGGCGGAACAACATACGCGGGCCATAACGCATACCGCGGATATGCCGGTCGTTACTAGAGTCCCTGTCGTCCTTGGGTCCTCTGATCCGATCTTCTTATCGTGCTCACATAGAAAGGATGGTTCTGTGATGTGGAGTATTCGTGCGCAGTTGGTGCTGCGGCGGTCGTACCTCTTCTGACCGCCGGGTTGGTCGCGGCAGTCCAGCCAGCAGCGGCAGCTTCTGCCCGCGTTGAATCCAGCAGCGCCGCGAAGTGCGTCCTGTTCCCGGGTACTCCGAAAAGGGCTTACCCCGGGCACAGCGTGGTCGGCGCGGGCACCGTGTCGAGTGACTGCACCGGCCAAGTCACGCTCAAGCTTCAGCGCAAGCGGTGGTACGGCTGGGAGACCGTGGGCAATGACACCTGGAACCCCAAGTACACCAAGAGCGCGGCCGTCTACAAGGGCTGCGCCGGGACCAGCTACACCTGGCGGGTGTGGATGTATTCCGACAGCGCGGGCGGCGCCACAGCCGGAAGCGTGAAGATCAGCTGCTGAGTCGCCGCTCGATCAGTCGTGATGTGGGAGGTCGGAGAGGGCAGCTCCGACCCGATGCGCTACGGCGACGAAGATCGCTTTCCGCGGCATATCCAGCGAGGGCCCAGGGCGGGCGGGTATGGCGCTCACGGGAGCCGGGGGCCAGCCACCGCAGCATCGCCATCAGCTGCGGCAGGCTCGGGCTCGACCAGTCCACGCCATGGCCCTGGCAGTACGACAAGTACAGAGCTATCCGGCCCGCGTACGTCTTCTCGGTGCTGAACGCCCGGCCCGCCCCGCGCAGCCCCGCCAGATACGCGCACGCCTCGACATGCAGTTTCAGGTCCTCATCGACCACCACCCACGACACCGACTCATCGGCGGCCACCGCCCGCTCCGCCCGGTAGTAGCGAGGCAGCGCACCTGACATGACTGACATGCCTGAAGACCCCTGGATATCTGTAAGGCAAGTACGCGCCAACCTTACTTGCCCGGCATGACTGACTACTAAGAGTCACCCAAGATAACCGTCCGGGCCTGCTCGGAGGCCACCGGTACAGCTGACGCGCCCTGCCCGGCGAGGCCTTCGCCGGACGCCTCGGTGAGGGCCTGAACGCCGCTGTCGGCGACCGCCGACATGGCGTTAGCGTCATGGGGTTGGTCGTCGGCTTGGGAGGCCCAGGGTCGCGCGACGTCGGCACGCTCGCGCGCCAGGCTCTAGCTGCTCATCTATCACGGACGCAAGAAGGAGCCGAAGAGCTTCACCTGGAGCGACTACCGCGACCTGATCATCTCCACCCACCTGCAACTCGGCGCTCCGCTCGTATGGTGCTGGGACAATTTGAACATCCACCTGGCCACGGAGCTGACCGAATTCGCCGAGGCCAACGCCGACTGGCTGTGCACCTACCAGTTCCCCACCTACGCCCCCGAACTGAACCCCGCCGAGGGCATCTGGTCGCTGCTCCGACGGGCCATGGCCAACTTCGTCGTCGCCGACCTGCCCGGACTCGTCCGGATCATCAAACGCAAACTCAAGAAGATCCAATACCGGCCACACCTGCTCGACGGCTGTCTCACCCAGACCGGCCTGATCACCGAACGTCCCTTGATCACATGACCGACCCTACGAATTCAGCCTGTGTACGCAGGAACTACAGCGAGGAAAGATGCTGCCGCTAAGAATCGAGCGTAACGTTCGATCTGTAGCAGCCCTGGCATCGCCGATGTTGACCGCTACCACGCGATGTAAGCACAACTACGGTACTGTGCTAAATGGGTGCACACATTGGCAGCACAGCAACGCCGAGGAGTGCGCGCATACGAAGGGGCCTCGCCCTGTCTGCCGGCAAGCTTCCAGGAACGAGGCCCGTGATGCGGTCCTCCCTTCAGGGGGTCAGATCGTGTGGTTCGAGCGGTTGGGCAGGGTGCCTCCTGCTTAGCCGCCGAACCTGAACCACCACGCCACCACCAGGTTGATGCCCGTCAGCACCAGCTCCTGGGGGGCAGGCCATCTACGACCGTTCCACCACCGTCTGAACCTGTTGTCCTTCTCCATCGGCCAACGTCCTCCCGTCTGGGACTGGTCGACCAACCCCTGTGGCCGGTCGACACTGCAGTCAGTCGGCCGACCTTGCCAGGGGGAGAAGCTACCTATAACCGTAGGCGACGCGCGCGAATAGCGCGCTGGGATGGGCATCCCCGGCAGGCCATTCGCATTACCGAGCTGGCTAAATTACTTATCCAGCTCGTTAGCTAAACGTTTCCCCAGGCAGACGATTTTTGATCTACGGAATTTCGTGCATGTAACTCGATGGGCATATTCTTGTAGCCGCGGCCTTAAGTTCTCGTCCCCGCCGACGGCGAGCGCTTCCAGCTTCCTGGTGTACCGGATTAACCGCTCCCCTGCGCACGCTGCCGCCCTTGCCGTGGATGCGCACGTGCTCGTCGTCCAGCCACCGGATGTAGATCACGGCCAGGACCTGCCGCGGAGACGAATCAGCGACCGAGGTTACGATGGGGATCAAGGTTGCCCCGATCGCGCTCTGGCGGCGGCCGATGTGCCTGCTGGCCGTTGCGGAGCGGACCGCGTCCGGGGATCGAACGAACCCTCTGATCACGCTCGGCTGCGGCTTGACGCTGGCGTTCAGCATGTTCGACCCGGGCCGCCTGCTCGATGTCGCGCCGGTCTGGTGGCAAGTCGGCGCGTCGCGCCTCCTCTTCTCTGACGGCGGCTAGTTCCTGCTGAAGTCCTGTCTGAGCGGCACGAGGTCAACGCTTCGCCATGGCCCATGTCCGCCGTATTCCGGTGGCACCCCTCGAACGTCCGCGCACAGCATCACCGTGGAGATGACGCGATGAGCGAAGTGATCTCAAGGGCGTCAGCCCGAGTTCTGCTGATCGACCCTGCCGGTCGGATCCTGCTTTACCGGGGCAGGTTTCTGCAAGTTGAGGGTCCGCGCTACGCCTGGTTCACGCCGGGAGGAGGCGTGGATCTTGGCGAGAGCGTGCAGCAGGCCGCCGCCAGGGAACTGCGAGAGGAACTCGGGCATGTCGTGGCCCCAGCGACACTCGGCCCGGTGGTGGCGACGAGTGAGGGCCCGTGGTCCGAGGGCGGGCGGAGCTTCTTCTCCCGCGACTTCTACTTTCTGCTGCGTGTGAACGGGCTGGACGTGGATACCTCCGGCATGGATGAGGAGGAGCGGGAGGCGACCGACCGCTTCCACTGGTGGACCCAGGCCGAGCTGGCCGGGTCGCCCCCTGATGGTGAGGAGGTCGTGCCCAGGGATCTCGGCCCGCTGGTGGCGCGGCTCACGGTCGGGGATCTCCCGGCCTCGCCGGTCGTCCTGCCGTGGCACCTACTGGGGTGATCAGAAAGCTGGAACACAGACGGTGTCGCATGTGATGCCGGGAGAGCACCCTGAGCGAGGATGAGCTACTGCCTCCGTCGCTGCCAACGTGGGAGCGGAGCGACGTTGCCGGCACAGCCCAGTTCCTCGCGGGCCTGAGCGAGTTCCAAGTCCAGTTCGGCGACGGCGCGTCGCAGCGAGGACGTCGTGCGTCGTTCCCGCGACAGTTCAGCCTGGACCTCAACCGCAGGAGCTCTCGCGCGCACGGACCCGAGCGGAGGGCCTGGCGGACATCGTCCCCCCAGCCGCTGACCCGCCACACGATCACCTCTCCCGCCGACGAAGAGTTGATCCGATACTTTACGCCCACGGCGGCTGACGTCGCATTGGTCGACCCGGGTCGCGGGCGGGGCCCGGCCGACCGGCTGGGCATGACGGTCCAGCTGTGCACGCTGCCATGGCTCGGGTTCGTGCCCGATGATGTGGCCTCGGCGCCGCCGGCTGGAGGGTGAAGCCGAATCCGTCGGCCATCAAGGTCTCGGCGATGGCCGAGCATGACGGTCTCGATCCGGCGGCGAAACAGCACGTGTTGGCGCTGAGGATGGCCAAGGTGGTCGGCGCGCTGCTCATGGGGGTGGCGAACAACTCGTCCACCGGCCACCGATGAGCCGAACGAGGGTGGGCCTGAGCTGTGTGACTGGTGCGGCGCGGTCATCAGAAACGGGTCGCTCGTAATCAGGCCGCTCTACGCAGGTGCCTTGAACGTCCCGCCGCCTGGTGAACGCGGCCTCGCCCCGGCAGACCCCGGTCGCGTCGTAACCCCGCGACCGGGGTCGTCACCGAACGCCCCTCGCCGCCGTCGACGCCTTCCCTGAGGAGAACCGAGTACGGTTGACGGCGGCGGCCCCGGCGCTGGGACGGCTCACTGACTTGCTGTGAGCGCGGCGTTCCTGGCCTGGATGTCGTCGTGCGTCTCGGGCACCATCAGGCCCAGGTTGTCGCTGATCTGCATCTTGATATCGACCAGCTTGCGCTGCTGGTCCTCGTAGCGGCGGAAGGCTTCGCGGTGGTCTGCGCCCGCCAGCTCCGTGGCGCCGTCCCGGCCGGGCCCGGTGGTGCTCACCGCACCTGTGCGGCAACCGAATGAAGACGCAGGCCTACCGCCGTCGAAGCCCGGCGGGGACCTGATCCAGGCACACCGGCAAGGAGCAGCATGAGGCGAGTGAGTACTGGCCTCTCCTGGCCGGGGGAAGCTGGTCGCCGAGCGACCATGCCGTCGCGGTCACCGATCCCGACACGGGCGAGCTCGTCGGCCAGGTCGCCGTGGCGGGCCGGGCGGAAACGGAGGCGGCCCCGGCCGCGGCCGTGAAGGCGATGCGGGGCGCGCCTTCGCAGAGCTCGCCGCAGCGATCAGCGGCCTCTGGAAGACGGCCGCCGCATTGGCCAGGTCCTGCTCGACCGACGCCGCCAGCCCCGAAAAGGCGGCCTTGACCTGCGGCGCGGTCGCGGCGGCGCGGATACCGATCATCGCGATCCGGACCACCGCACGGAGGGCGCCATCGCCCGGAGTCACGTTCATCACCTGCGAGCCCGCCGTTTCCGGAACGGGCTTGAGAACGGTGCGGGAAGATGGTTGTCCCGGCATCATGGCGCGGGCAGAAGCCGGCCGGCCCCAGCACCTGCCTGCTCAGCAGGTGTCCGGCACAGACCAGCCGCTCGCCGGAAGACGATGCGCGCGGGCGCGTACTCCCCCACACTGCTGGCAAAGGGGCGGCGTCAGGGGAGCGGAAGACGGCGATGGCCAAAGGCATGATCATTATCATGATGGTGGCGGCGCTGCTGGCCGCACGCTGCGACGCTCCGCCGGCGGCGCCGGGCCCGGCCGCCCCCACCAGCGGGTGCACGGCCGTGCACCGCCTGGAGCCGGGCCGCCACACTGTGACCCACGGCGGCCTGCAGCGCCGCTTCCTGCTGTCGGTGCCCGACGGCAGCGGGCCCCACCCGGTCGTGCTCGACCTGCACGGGCTCGGCTCCTCGGCCGCCCGGCAGAGCGCCTACAGCCGGCTGGCCGAGATCGGCGCGCGCCGCGGCTACATCGTCGCCACCCCTCAGGCCGCCGAGGGCCGCATGGGCTGGACGCTGCCCCACACCGGCGGACCCGACGACACCGGCTTCCTGGCCGCGCTGCTGGACCGGCTGGAGCAGGGACTGTGCGTCGATCCGCGCCGCGAGTTCGCCGCCGGCATGTCGTACGGCGCCGGTATGGCCGCGGCCCTGGTCTGCGCGCTGGACGGCCGGCTGGCCGGCATCGCCGCGGTCGCCGGGGTGAACATCGTGCGGCCGTGCGCGGAGGCGAAAGCGACCACGATCGTCGCCTTCCACGGCACCGCCGACCGGATCGTCCCCTACCGCGGCGGCCACCCGCTGCGCGATGCCACCGGCGAGCTGCGCGCGCTGGCCGACCTGGTGGTGCTGGCGCCCGTGCAGGACGTCATGGACACCTGGGCGCACCGGCTCGGCTGCTCCGGGCCTTCCACGAAGAACATCAGCGAGCAGGTACGGCTGCGAAACTGGAAATCCTGCCCCGGCCACGCCACACTGCGCCTGTACACGGTCGACGGCGGCGGGCACACCTGGCCCGGTCCCATCGAGGTGTCCTGGCTGGGGATCACCGCCCGCGACCTGGACGCCACCGCCCTCATCCTCGACACCTTCGACCGCGCCCCCTCCCGGTGACCCCCCTTTTACCCGCTGGAGAATCCATGGACGACGTACGCGTGACGATCGAAGCGGTCCCGCGCACCGGGCTGAGCGCGCAGCGGCTGCGCCAGGCGGTGGCCGAGCATCCCGAGGCGCTGTCGGCGCTGGAGGTCGCCGACCCGGCCAGGCTCACTGTCGCCTTCGCCCCCGGCCTCGGCCACGACCCCGGCGAGAACGCCCCGTTCCAGGCCACCGTGTTCGACCCGGCCGGCAACCGCGCCGTCGAGCTGCGCGGCACCCTGGACCGGCCCGAACGCGCCGAGCTGCGGCCCAGCGCCTGGCGGCCGCCGCCCAGCCGCGACGAGCTCGCCGCCGCCGCCGAGATCCTGCGCGCCGACCCCCGCTTCCCCGCAGGCGACGACGTCGTCGTCTACCGGCCCATGCCGCCGCTGGCCGACGCCGAGAACCCCGACGGCACCACCGTGCGCCGCCCTGCCCTCGGCATCTACACCCCCGGCGAGCCGACCGGGCTGCGCCACCGCATCGTGGCCGTCGACCTGGCGGGCCGCGCCGTGGACTGGACCCCGGCCGGCGTCAACGTGCGCATGCACCACGACTGCGAGCACAGCGTCCCCGAGCCGGTCGAGGCCCTGACCGACCGCGGCGGCCCCGACCAGGTCCGCGTGCGCGTCCACCGCGGCTCGCTGGAGTTATGGAACCTGCTGGTGGTACGGCCGCGCGCCTCCGCCCCGCAAAACCCCGGCCTCGGCGGCGGCGTCGAGCTGCGCGAGGTCCGCTACCGCGGCCGGCTCATGCTGCGCCAGGCCCACGTGCCCATCCTCAACGTCGAATACGAGGAGGGCACGACCTTCCGCGACGACGTCAGCTTCGAAACCCGCTTCTCGGCCACCGGCACCGACCCGGTCGGGTGGGGGTGGCGGCTGTGCACCAGCGCGCCCCGTACCATCCTGGAACGCCCCAGCACCGATGCCGGCAACTTCCAGGGCGTCGCCTTCCATCACGACGGCGAGCAGCTGCGCATCGTCAGCGAGCTGGCCGCCGGCTGGTACCGCTACGCCAGCGACTGGCGGCTCGGCGACGACGGCGACATCCTGCCGCGTTTCGGGTTCGCGGCCACCGCCAACCCCATGACGTGCCTGGTCCACCGCCACCACGCCTACTGGCGGCTCGACTTCGACATCGAAGGCGCCGGCAACGACGTCGTCGAGCAGATCGACGGCACCGGCTCCCTCATCCCCGACCCCGTGCCGATCATCCGCGAGACCTCCCGCAAGCGCCGTCACCCCGCCCGCTACTGGCAGGTGCGCGACAAGTCCTCCGGCCGCGGCTTGCAGATCCACCCCGGCGAGTTCGACGGCACCGCCGACGCCTACGGCGTCTCCGACCTGTGGTTCCTGCGTCACCACCCGCGCGAGCTCGACGACGGCAACCCGGGCCCCCGCGACCGCGCCGCCCTCAACCGCTTCCTCAACGGCCAGAGCATCAACGGCGCCAACGTCGTCGTCTGGTACGCCGGCCACTACTACCACGACCAGGCCCACCCCCAGCCGCACCAGGGCGAGCTGATCGGGCCGCGGCTGGCGCCGATCTAACGGCTAATGTTGTCGCTCATGAGTCAGGTGGGACACCCGACGGCCCGCGCCCTGATGCGCAGACTGGCCGTCGAACAGGCCGAATGCAGGGTGCCGTCGCTGACGGCCGCGATCGTCCGCGACGGGCGCACCGCATGGTTCGGCGGCCGCGGCCGCGTCGGCGACGCCCCGCCGACCGCCGCCACCCAATACCGGATCGGCTCGATCACGAAGAGCATGGTCGCCGTGGTCGTCATGCGGCTGCGCGACGAAGGCGCCCTCGACCTGACCGACCCCCTGGAGGCCCACCTGCCCGGCACCCCGTTCGGGCAGGCGAGCATCGCCCAGCTGCTGTCGCACACCGCCGGCCTGACCGCCGAACCGCCCACCGCCTGGTGGGAACGCACCCCCGGCATCCCCGGCGGCGACCTGCTGGCCCGCCTCGGGCCCGGCGAGCTCAAGCACCGGCCAGGGCGCCGCTTCCACTACTCCAACCTCGGCTTCGCCCTGCTCGGCCGGCTCATCGCCCGCCATCGCGGCACCGGCTGGCTGCAGGCGCTGCGCACCGAGGTCCTCGACCCGCTCGGCATGCACGACACCACCGCCCGCCCCCGCGCCCCGCACGCCACCGGCTACGCCGTGCACCCGTGGGCCGACGTGGTGCTGGCCGAGCCCGAACACGACGCCGACGCCATGGGCCCGGCCGGCCAGCTGTGGTCCACCCCGCACGACCTGGCCCGCTGGGCCGCCTTCCTGGGCGGCGACACCGGCGGCGTGCTGTGCGGCGACACCCTCGCCGAGATGCGCGAACCGGCCGGCGTCGCCGACGGCGACACCTGGACCGGCGGATACGGGCTCGGCCTGCAACTGGCCAGGACCGGCGGCCGCCGCCTGGCCGGGCACACCGGGTCGATGCCCGGGTTCCTGGCCACCGTGTGGGCCGAGCCGGGCGAGGGCGTCGGCGTGCTGTTCATGGCCAACACCACCGCCGGCCTCGGCGGCAGGCTGCTGACCGATCTGCTCGACATCCTCGACGAGCACGAGCCGCGCCTGCCCGACGAATGGCGGCCCGTCCCCGCCGACCCCCGCCTGCTCGCCCTGACGGGACTGTGGCACTGGGGACCCACCCCGTACGCGCTGCGGCTGCTGCCCGACGGCGGCCTGTCGCTGGAGCCGGTCAACGGCGGCGGGCGGGCCTCGCGGTTCGTGCCCCAGGACGACGGGACCTGGCTGGGGCTGGACGGCTACTACGCCGGGGAGACGCTGCGGGTGGCAGCCGATCACCTGGACGTCAACACGTTCATCTTCACCCGCGAGCCCTACGATCCGGCGGCGCCCGTACCGGGCGGGGTGACCGGCTGGCACGCCTGAAGGCGGCCCGCAGCTGCCGGCTGATGTGCGGGACTGCTTGACGATCCGTGACAGGTGCGGTGCCGGTCAGGGTGACAGCGCCACCGCCAGGTCGGCCGCCGGGCCCGGGGGCAGGGCGCCGTGCAGCAACTCGACCCGGTGCACCAGGCGGGGCGAGGCAAGCGGCACGCCCCGCGCGAGCGCCCCGCAACCGGACGGAGCGGGGGCGGCAGGCAGGACCGAGGCGGGCAGCAGGGTCAGGCCGTGGCCGGCCGCCACGAGGTTGACCACCGTGTGCACGTCGTCGCCCCGGTAGTCCAGCGCCGCCGCAAACCCCTCGCCCACCAGGTCGCGCAGCCGCGCCAGCGGGCACAGCGGCGTCTGCAGCCAGCGCGCGTCCACCAGGTCGGCCAGCCGCAACGCCGCCCGCCCGGCCAGCGGATGATCGGCCGGCAGCGCCACGCGCAGTTCCTCCTCGCTCACCCCCGCGGTCGTCATCGGCCCGGTGTCGGGCAGGCGCAGCGGATCGCTCGGCGCGGCGACGCCGTCGGCCAGGCCCAGGTCCGCCTCCCCTTCGGCGACCATCGTGGCGACCTGCTCGCGCCCGCACGTCAGCAGCGTCACCTCCAGCCGCGGCTGCTGCGCCCGTGCCCGCGCCAGCCGTGCGGCCAGGACCGCGTTGACCGCCAGCGGCGTGGCGGCCAGGCGCAGCCGGTGCCGAGGCTGGGCGGCGGCGCGCAGCACGTCGGCGCGGGCCGCACGCAGGCGCAGCAGCAGCGGCCCGGCGTGCTCCAGCAGCCGCCGCCCGGCCGGGGTCGGCTCGACCGGGCGGCGGCCGAGCAACGCCACTCCCAGGTCGGCCTCGAGCGCGGCGATCTGCTGGGAGATCGCCGACTGGGTGTAGCCGAGCTCGGCGGCGGCCGCGGAGAAGGAGCCGTGCCGGGCGACGGTCGTGAAGGTCGTCAGCAGATGAGGGTCCATCAGTGATGCTTATAGCAGATGCAGATTTCATCGTTGGCGCTTAACCGGCGGTGGCCGCCACGATAGGCGGCATGAGAATCGCCCTGGTGGGGGATCGCTCCCCCAGCGTCCGCTCGCATGTCCGCATCCCGCTGCTGATGGAGGCGCTGCGCGAGCGCGACGGCATCGCGCTCGACCCCTACTGGATTTCGACCACCGACGTGTCCGGACTGGAGGCCTTCGACGGCATCTGGATGCTGCCCGGCAGCCCGTACCGCGACGAGGCCGGCGCGGTCGAGGCCGCCCGCATCGCCCGCGAGCGGCAGATCCCGTTCCTCGGCACGTGCGGCGGGTTCCAGCACATGCTGCTGGAGTTCGCGCGGCACGTGTGCGGCCTGGACGTGGCGCACGCCGAGAACGAGCCGGGCGCGCGCGACTTCCTGCTCACCCCGCTGGCGTGCTCGCTGGCCGGGCACGAGGGCCTGGTACGGCTGGCGCCCGGTTCTCTCATCGAGCAGATCATGGGCGCGCCCGCCACCGTGGAGGCCTACGTCTGCTCCTACGGGCTCAACGAGGCCTACCAGCAGACCCTCGCCGAGCACGGGCTGGTGTTCTCCGGGCACGCCGACGACGGCGCGGTACGCGTGGCCGAGCTGCCCGGTCACCCGTTCTTCCTGGCCACGATGTTCCAGCCGGAGCTGGCCGGCGACGGCCGGCGGCCGCACCCGGCGATCTCGGCGTTCGCGGCCGCGGTCAGCCGCCGGCACGCGATGGCGTACGCGCGTTAGCCGGGGTTCGACCACGCCGAAGCCGCTCCCGTGCGCAGCGGCCGGAGATGCGAGACTTGCCGGAATGCGCAGCAAAGAGATCCACCGCGTGGCGGCCGCGCTGGGCGGGAAGGTGACGGCGGCACGCACCCTGGCCGGCGGTTTCTCCCACGAGACGTGCCTGCTGACGCTCGCCGGCGGCCAGGTCGTCGTCAGGTTCGGCGGGCCCGACCCCGCCATCGAGGCCGCCGTCATGGCCGCGGCCCGCCCGTACGTTCCCGTCCCGCAGGTGCTGCTCGTCATGCCCGCCGAGACGGCCGACGGCGGCGCCCGCCCGGCCATGGTCCTGGAGCATGTCGCCGGGACGCTGCTCAGCCAGGTGCTCGGCGAACCCGGCCACAGCGAGGCGGACATGGGTGCGCTCGGCGCGGAAGTGGGACGGGTCGTCGCGGGCGTCGGCGCGGTGGCGTTCGACCGGCCGGGCTTTTTCGCCGACGAACGCCTCGCCGTCGACCTGGATCGTCCCTGGTCGCAGCAGCTGCCCGAGTTCGCCGCGAACTGCATGGCGGCACCGGCCTGCCAGGTCCGCCTGGATGGGGCCACGCGGAGCGCGTGGGACGTCCTGTGTACGGCCCACGCGCCCGCGCTGAGCCGCATCGACGGGCACAGCCGCCTCGTTCATGCCGACATCAACCCCAAGAACATCCTGGTCACGCGCACGCGAACCGGCTGGCGCGTCGACGCGGTGCTCGATTGGGAGTTCGGCTTCTCCGGCTGCCCGTACGGCGACGCGGCCAACATGGTCCGCTTCGGCGCCGACTACCCCACCGGTTTCGTCACCGGTTTCCGCGCCGCCTTCGCCGCGCACCAGCCCGCCGATCTGCCGCCGGCCGCGGACTGGGCCTACCTGGGGCGGGTCATGGACATGTTCGCCCTCAGCGACCTGGTCACCAGGCCGGCCGGCAATCCCGTCGCCGACCAGGCGGCCGAGCAGATCCGGCGCTGGGTCGCCGAAGGAGTGCCGGACGCCGCGCGCCGATGAGGCGGCGGTTCACGTACTGACCAACTCGGCCAGTTTGCGCAGGGAACGGCGGGAGAGCGCGACAGCGGCCGGACGGACGATCGGCCACAGGGCCCGGCCCAGCGGCCCGAACGGCGGCTGCAGTTCCTCGGCCCAGATGACGCGGCTGCCGCCCGCGCACGGGCGTACCCGGATGGCGCCCCGGCCGCGCACCAACCGGCCGGTGTGCTGCACGCGCAGCAGCGTCGGCGGCTCCCAGTGGGTGATCGTCATGGTGTCCAGGAAACCGAGCGGCCACACCCCCGTGTAGGCCTCGATCACGTCCCGGCCCACCTGGCGGGCCGTGGTCATGAACATCCATTCCCGGTGCCGGGGCCAGTCGGTGATCAGCGCGAACACCTGCTCCGGCGGCGCAGGGACCTGGACGGCGGCGGCCGCGTACACGGGTCTGCTCAAGGTTCTCCTCAGTTGGTGGCTATGAGTGGGGCCCGGGGCTCCAGGTCTGACACCATCACAACATGGCGCCCATGGGGCGAACGATCCTGGGAAGGACGTTCCCATGGAACTCGGTGTGCACTACTGGAACTATTCGACACCCGCCGACACCGCCGCCATCGCGCCGACGCTGGCCGAGACGGCCCGCATCGCCGATCAGGCCGGCGTGGCCTCCTTCACGGTGATGGACCACTTCTTCCAGATGGACCGGGTGGCGACGGCGGAGGAGCCGATGCTGGAGGGCTACACCACGCTGGGGTACCTCGCCGCGCTGACCCAGCAGATGACCCTCGGCCTGCTCGTCACCGGCGTGATGTACCGCCACCCGGGCATCCTGGCCAAGACGGTGACCACGTTGGACGTGCTGTCCGGCGGCCGCGGCCGGCTCGGCATCGGCGCCTCGTGGTACGAGCGGGAGCAGGCCGGCCTCGGTGTGCCGGTGGTGCCGGTCGCCGAGCGGTTCGAGCGGCTGGAGGAGACCATCCAGATCTGCCTGCGGATGTGGAGCTCGGACAACGGCCGGTACGAGGGACGCCACTACCGGCTGACCGAGACATTGTGCGAACCGCAGCCGCTCACCCGGCCCCATCCGCCCATCATGATCGGCGGCGGTGGTGAGAAGAAGACCCTGCTGCTCGTGGCGCGCTACGCCGACGCCTGCAACCTGTTCGGCACCAGCGTGGAGGAGCTGACGCGCAAGCTCGACGTGCTGCGCCGGCACTGCGCGGACGAGGGCCGCGACTACGACGCCATCGACAAGACGGTGCTGCTGACCCGCCCGGTCCTCGCCGATGTCGACGGGGTCCTGGCGGACGTGGCGCAGTACGCCTCGCTCGGCGTGAGCGAGGTGCAGGTGATGCCCGACCGTCACCCGGTCGAGTTCGCCACGGAGATCGCCGAGAAGGTGCTCCCGCGGCTGGCCTCCATCGGCTGATCGGCTGATCGGCGTCGGCGAGGAAACGCCACGGCGAGGGAAACTAGGAAGGTGACCACCGAGAACGACCGCCCCGGCCCGCCCGTGACGAGCCCTTCCATCATCCTGCTGACGCTGGCGCGCGGGATCGAGGCCGAGCTCAACGACGCCCTCGCGCCGCTGGACCTCACCGTCAGCAGGCTGGGGCTGCTCGGTCACATCGCCGGCATGCCCGGGGTGTCGTTCAGCGACCTGGCCCGGATGTCGGGCATCACCGTCCAGAGCGTGCACACGGCGGTCAAGGCACTCGTCGCCGCCGGCCTCGTACGCGACCACACCGCCCGCGCCGGGTCCGCGTCGACGATCGAGATCACCGCGCAGGGCGCCCGGCTTCTCCAGGCGGCCCGGCAGGCGGTGGCCGAGGTCGACGAGCGTATGTTCGGCCCGGCCGCGGACCCGATCCAGCGGCGGATCGGCCAGAGCGCACGCGCGGCCTTCGCGGGCGACGGCACGCCCTGAGCCTTTCACGGCGCCGTACCGGCCTCGCACACCTCGACCTTCAGGGCGGCTGAAGCATGCGCTAGGCTTCAGGCGCACTGAAGGTTGGAGGAGGAGTCTGATGGAACACGTCCTGTTGTCCCTGCACGTGCTCGCCAGCATCGTGTTCGTCGGCGGCTCGGCCGTCGCGACGAGCTTGTTTCCCCGATACGCGCCGCTCGCCGCGGCCACGCCGTCACCGGACCCGGGCGAACGCAGCCCGGCCGTGGCCGCCGCGCTGCACCGCATCACCGGCGGCTACAGCCTTTTCGGCCTGGTCGTGCCCGTCGTCGGAATGGCGCTGGCAGGCATTCAAGGCCGGATGGGCGAGATCTGGATCATCATCTCCATGGTCCTCACCGCAGCCGCGGGCGCCCTGCTCGCCACGCAGATCTACCCGCGCCAGCGCGACGCGCTCCGCGACGGCGGCGACGACCGGCGGCTGCGCACGCTGTCCATGCTCGCCGGAATCTACAACCTGCTGTGGGCGATCGTCGTCGTCATGATGATCGTCCGGCCCGGCTCCGGCGGGCAGGCGTGATCAGCATGCCCCTCCTGCGCATGACCCCATGCGCGCTTCCGCGCCTGCACGACATGATCGTCGGTCAGGCGCTCCGCAAACCGCACAAGGCGCCGCCCTTCAGCCTGCCCGGCGAAAGGACGCGGTATTGCCGTGCCGCGCAATTCAGGTATCGCCATTGCAGCCCTCGACCGGATGCCGAGGGCCAACCCTACGGTCCCGGCTCAGTTGAGCTCGCAGGCGATCTCGCTCTCGGCCCTGCAGACATCGCTGCCGCTGCCGCCGTTGGCTCGATCGCCGCTGTCAAGACCTCCGTCCAGGACGTCGTCGCCGCCGTTGCCGTTCAGCGTGTCCTGACCGGCATCACCGAAAACCTGGTCCCTGCCCGATCCGCCGCCATAGGTGTCGAAGCCGGCGCCGAGGGAGGCCGTCGCGGGCAGCGTGGTGGTGTTGCTGACTCTGTCGCTGCCGCCCTTGACGTTGATCAGGAGCCGGCTGACGCTGCCACTCGGACAGCGCACCGTGTTCCCGAACGTCGTACAGGGCGAGCTGGGGATCAGCGCGTCATTGGCGTTGGCCACGGTGACGAAGCCCCCGCTGACGCTGATCGTGATGTTGTCGGCCGCGTCGGTCGAGTTGATCGCGAGTGTCCCGCCGGTCAGTGACACGTTGGTGAACGCGTGCGCCGGGTTCGCCAGGAACAGCAGCGGAGCGGCGACCAGACCGCCGACGGCGAGGGTCTTGAGCATTGTGCGCATTACTTCTCCTCAGTGAGATTGGCAAAGAGAAGTAGACCCGGTATCGCAGGACGGCTCCGCGCAGTTGTGCACAGTACGGCAGTCACCTGTGTGACACAGCGCTGCCGGCGTGGGGGGTCGCGGGCGGCGACGTGGCGGGCGAGCTCGTCGGGGGTCGGTACGCCGGGGTGGGCAGTGGCCGGGTGGCTTGTTCGAACGGCTCCCGGTTGGCCGTGTCGGCGTCGACGTCGGCGACGCGTTCGGCGAACGCGTACGCGATCGCCTCGACGACGGTCCGGTGGCGGTCTCGCTGTGCAACTGTTCGGTCCGGTTCTGGGATCTGCGGGCCGGACCTGCCCTGGACGCTCCCGTGCCCCGACGACGTGGTACGGGTGTGGGATCTGGCCACCGGAACACCGATCGGGGAACCCCTGACCGGCCATACCGCTACCATCGGCGCGATGGCCAGCTCCTTCAACGCCACGTTGATCAAATCGGGCCGGGTTGCTCTTCGTCTGCACCGCCGTGCGGACCCGGGCAGCGGAATGCCGACTTCAGCCGCAGAGCAACATCCTGACTGCCTCCCCGGCACCCGGCCGAGGAAGCTCCGCCGGTGGTTTCCGGGTGCGGCAGCAACTTCGCGCAACGCCGACATTCGCCTCCAATACCCGCATCCATAACCTGGAGGCATGGACGTCGACACCCGGCTGCTGCGCTACTTCGCCGCAGTCGCGCAGGAGGGGAACCTGACCCGCGCCGCGCAACGGCTTTACGTCTCCCAGCCCGCGCTGACCAAGCAGATCAAACAGCTGGAGACCCTGCTGGGAGTCCGGCTGTTCACGCGCTCGCGAGCCGGGATGGCGCTCACCGAGCCGGGCCAGGCCCTGGCCGAACGCGTGCCCGCGCTGCTGGCCGAATGGGACCGGATCCTGCGGGAGACCGAGGCCACGGCGGGCCGGGCGGCCCGCGTGCTGCGGGTCGGATTCATGGCCAGCGCCGCCAACGAGGCCACCCAGCAGATCATCGCCGCGTTCACCCACCGCCGGCCGGACTGGCGGGTGCACATGCGCCAGTCCTCGTGGGCCGACCCGGCCTGCGGCCTCGCCGGCGGACACGTCGACGTCGCGCTACTGCGGCTGCCCTTCCCCGGCCAGGACAGCCTGTGCGTGGAGGTGCTGTTCACCGAACCCCGGTGGATCGCGCTGCCTGCCGCTCACCCGCTCGCCGCGCGTGAGGAGATCCCCTTCACCGAGCTGTTGGACGAGCCGTTCGTGGCCGCCCCAGCCGAAACAGGCCACTGGCGCGACTACTGGCTGGCCACCGATGAGCGCCAGGGCCGTCCGCCTCGCATCGGCGCCGTCACCGAACAGCCAGACGACTGGCTGAGCGCGATCGCCAACGGCTACGGCATCGCCCTGGCCCCGCAATCGGCCGCGCGCTTCTACGCCCGGCCCGGCGTCGTCTACCGGCCCGTCAGCGGTGTCAGTCCCAGCCAGGTCGGCGTCGCCTGGGCCCCGGCCGCCGACGCCAACCCGATTGTCCAGGACTTCGTCCAATGCTGCCTGGAGCGCCGGTGAGCGGCAGGCACGCTCAGGACTCCAGGAAGTGCAGCACGGCCAGCACCCGGCGGCTGTAACCGGTCGTGTGCGACAGGCCGAGCTTGTCGAACAGCGAGTTCACGTGCTTTTCCACCGCGCTCTGAGACACGTGCAACTCCTGCGCGATCGAGGCGTTGGTCAGCCCCTGCGCCATCCGCTCCAGCACCTCCCGCTCCCGGCCGGTCAGCCGCGCCAGCGGATCCACCTGGGTGGTGCGGGCCAGCAGCTGGCGCACCACCTCCGGGTCGAACGCCGCTCCCCCGGCGCCGACCCGCTCCAGCGCGTCGAGGAAGTCGCCGACCTGCGCCACCCGGTCCTTCAGCAGGTAGCCGACGCCTTCGACGTCCGCGCTCATCAGCTCGGTGGCGTAGCGCTTCTCCACGTACTGCGACAGCACCAGCACCTTGACGGCGGGCCAGCGGCGCCTGATCTCCAGCGCGGCGCGCAGCCCCTCGTCGGTGTGGGTTGGCGGCATACGCACGTCCACCACCACGATGTCCGGCTCGTACGCGGCCACCGCCGACACCAGTGCCTCGCCGTCGCTGACCGCGGCCGGCACCTCGTGGCCTTCCTCCAGCAGCAGCCGCACCAGGCCCTCGCGCAGCAGCGTGGAGTCCTCGGCCAGGATCACCCGCATGGCAGCACCGCCATGATCGTCGTCGGCCCGCCCGCCGGGCTGCTCACCTCGAAGGCGCCGTCCAGCGCCGCCACCCGCCTGGCCAGCCCCGACAGGCCGCCGCCCGCGGCGCTGGCGCCGCCCGAGCCGTCGTCACGCACCCGTACCACCACCGCTGTCGTCTCCTCCGCGTCCTCCTCGTGCACCTCGACCGTGATGAGCGTGGCGCCGGCGTGCTTGGCGGCGTTCGTCACGGCCTCGCACACCACGAAGTACGCCGCCGTCTCCACCGCCATCGGCGGCCGCCGCCGCAGCCGGCAGGCCACCGTGACCGGCACGCTGGACCGTTCGGCCACCCCCGCCAGCGCCTCGCCCAGCCCGAGGGAGTCCAGCCCGCTCGGATAGACCCGCCAGGCCACCTCCCGCAGCTCGGCCAGCGCCTGCTGCGCCTCCTGATGCGCCTGCTCCAGCAGTTCGGGACGGCCCCTCTTCGAGCGCCCGATCAGCATCGACAGCGCCACCAGACGCTGCTGCAGCCCGTCGTGCAGGTCGCGCTCGATCCTGCGCCGCTCGGAGTCGACCGCCGCCACGATGCCCGCCCGGCTCTCGGCCAGCTCCGTGATCCGGCGCTCCAGCACCTCGGTACGGTCCGGCCCCAACATCCGCATCGCCAGGAGCCGCTCCATCCAGTGCACCCCCACCACGCCTGTCAGGGCGAGGAACAGCAGCACGATCCCAAAGACGCCCATGTAGAGGGCGAGGGGCACCGAGCGCGCCATCCCGTCGAACGGCTCGTTACGGATCCACGCCCAGAGCAGCATTCCTCCCTGCCAGGCGCCGAAGACGATCAGCAGGATCACCACCCCGCCCAGCATCCCCACGGGCACGCGCGCCGCCAGATACCGCAGCGCCCGCCCGTCGTCGGCGTCCAGCGCGTCCAGCGTGGCGACGTCCAGGCGCAGACGGCGCGCCTCCAGCCGGGCCAGCCGCCGGGCCGCCGCGGCGACGTTCGGGTTCCCCAGGAACGGCAGCGCCGACAGCAAGAACGCCAGCCCGGCCGGCGCGGTGACGGCGCCCAATGTCACTGCGGCCAGTTGCCGCAGGCCCTCAACGGCGAGCCGCATGCCTGCCCTTGCGCCGCTCGGCCAGCCGTACGCCGACGAAGACCAGCACCGCGAGCGCCACCAGAGCGAGCACCACCTTGGAGCCGATGCCGGCGTAGGCTTCGACGAGCGACCAGTTCTCGCCGAGGAAATACCCGGCCAGCACGAAGACGGTGTTCCAGATGAGGCTGCCGGCCGTGGTGAGCAGGGTGAACGTTCCCAGGGGCATGCGCTCGACGCCCGCGGGCACGGAGATGAGGCTGCGGAAGAGGGGGATCATCCGCCCGAAGAAGACCGTCTTGCGGCCGTGGCGCAGGAACCAGGCCTCGGTCTTCTCGATGTCGGACGCCTTCACCAGCGGCAGCTTGGCGGCGATGGCCAGCATCCGCTCGCGCCCCAGCAGCGCCCCGACCCAGTAGAGCGCCAGTGCCCCCACCACCGAGCCGAGCGTCGTGCACACCAGCACGTCGAGCAGGTCCATCTCGCCCCTGCTGGCGGTGAAGCCGGCCAGCGGCAAGATCACCTCGCTGGGCAGCGGCGGGAACAGGTTCTCTAAGGCGATCGCCAGACCCGCCCCTGGGGCGCCGAGGGTCTCCATCAGTCCAACAAGCCAATCAGTCATGCGATCTAGGCTATGGAAGATCGGGTATGCCTGGAATGAGGCGGATGCCCGATCTGCACTGTGGTAAACCACACCCCATCGGTACCGTACACTGTACGGCCGTGAGCGTCATGACGGATCTGATACGGCATCCCGCAGTCTTCGAGCCCGGCGACCCGCCCAGGGCCGGGCAGGTGACCTTCCTCGATCCGGACGGCGAGGCCACCGTCACCGTGGCCGAGCAGCACGACGGCACGGCACGCACCCGCCAGGCCGCCGCCACCCGCGTCCCGGTGGCGGCGGCCGTGGCGATGCTGGCCAGGGCGCGCACCGACGAGCACGCCCACCCCGCCGCCCGCTTCTGGGGCGCGGCCGCGCTGATCGCGCTCCAGCTCGTCACCCGGGGCCGCATCCTGCCCGGAGTGACCGCAGGTGAGCACGACTCCTGGCGGGCCGGGCCCCTGGACGCGGCCGACGTGCAGCGCATCCGCGAGCTGGCCGCCGCCATGCCCGCCACGGCCCGCGCCATCCCCCTCGCGCCCCCCGCCCCTGACACCACCACGGGGGCAGCGGACGGCGCGGTGTGGCTGCCCGAAGCCGAGCCACTCATTCGTGCCTTCCTCGACGCCGTCGCCGACGCCATGCCCCGCTCCCCCGGCGCCGTGCGCGCCACCGGCACCACCGCTTACGCGGCCGTCAAACCCGTCAAAGTGCCGCACCTGCGCCGCTGGGCCGAGGAGGTGTCGGCCGGGCTCGACTCCGGCGTGCGGATGTCGCTGCGGCTGGAGGCCGACGACCCGGCCGCCGCCGAACTCCGCGCCGTCGTCCAGCTCCACAGCCTCGCCGACCCCTCTCTCGTCGTCGACGCCGGCGAACTGTGGCAGGGCCACGACCCCGGCCTCGGCATGCGCGCCAGAATCGAGGCCACCCTCGCCGTCCGCCGCGCCGCCCGCGCCTGGCCCCGCCTGGAACGCCTGCTCGACAGCGCCGTACCCGACGAGCTCACCCTCACCGACGGCGACGTCGAGGAGCTGCTGGCCGGCGCCGCCGGACGGCTGGCCGCCGCCGGCGTGGAAGTGCACTGGCCCAAGTCCCTGGTACGCGGCCTCAGCGCCCGCGCCGTCGCCGGCGAGCGCGACGCCGCCCCCTCGGACCTGCCCTCCTTCCTCGGCGGCCACCACCTGACCAGCTTCAACTGGCAGCTGGCCCTGGCCGGCGAGCGGCTGACCGCCGCCGAGATGGACCAGCTCGCCGAGGCTCACCGCCCGATCGTGCGGCTGCGCGACCAATGGGTCCTCATCGACCCCGACCTGGCCCGCAAGGCCCGCCAACGCGACCTGAAGCCGCTGACCGGCCTGCAGGCGCTCGGCGCCGCGCTCACCGGATCGATCGAGGTCGACGGCGAGCAGGTGCCCGTCGAGCCGGCCGGCTGGCTGCAGGAACTGCGCGAGCGACTGTCGGAGCCCGACGAGATCGCCCCGCCCGCAGGACTGGCCGCGCGGCTGCGCGACTACCAGCTGCACGGGCTGCGCTGGCTGGCCAGGATGACCTCGCTCGGGCTCGGCGCCTGCCTGGCCGACGACATGGGCCTGGGCAAGACCATCACGCTGATCGCCCTCCACCTGCACCGGGCCGGGACCGGCCCGACGCTGGTGGTGTGCCCGGCCTCCCTGCTGGGCAACTGGGAGCGGGAGATCACCAGATTCGCCCCGGGCGTCCCGGTACGCCGCTTCCACGGCGCCGCCCGCACGCTGGCCGAGGACGGATTCGTCCTGACCACGTACGGCACCATGCGCCTCGACGCGGCCAAACTCGCCGCCCACCCATGGGGCCTGCTGGTCGCGGACGAGGCCCAGCACGTCAAGAACCCGGCTTCGAGCACCGCCAAAGCGCTGCGCGAGATCCCCGCGGCCGCCCGCGTCGCGCTGACCGGCACCCCCGTCGAGAACAACCTGTCGGAACTGTGGGCCATCCTCGACTGGACCACCCCGGGACTGCTCGGCCCCCTCAGCAGGTTCAGGGCACGATGGGCCAAACCCGTCGAGTCCGGCGACACCGAGACGGCCGCGCGGCTGTCGCGCCTGGTGGGACCGTTTCTGCTGCGCCGCCGCAAGAGCGACCCCGGCATCGCCCCCGAACTGCCCCCCAAGACCGAGACCGACCGGCCCGTCGCGCTCACCACCGAGCAGGCCGGCCTGTACGAGGCCGTCGTACGCGAGATCATGACCCAGATCGCCGAGGCCAAGGGCATGGCCAGGCGCGGCCTCATCGTCAAGCTGCTGACAGCCCTCAAACAGATCTGCAACCACCCCGCCCACTACCTGCACGAGAGCGACCCCAGGCTGGCCGGCCGCTCGGGCAAGCTGGAGCTGCTCGACGAGCTCGTCGACACCATCGTCGCCGAGGACGGCGCGGTGCTGGTCTTCACCCAGTACGTCGCCATGGCCCGGCTGCTGGAAAGGCACCTGACCGCCCGCGGCGTGGCCACCCGGCTGCTGCACGGCGGCACCCCCGTCGCCCGCCGCGAGGAAATGGTGCGCTGCTTCCAGGACGGCCAGGTCCCGGTGTTCCTGCTGTCGCTCAAGGCCGCCGGCACCGGCCTGAACCTCACCCGCGCCGACCACGTCATCCACTACGACCGCTGGTGGAACCCCGCCGTGGAGGACCAGGCCACCGACCGCGCCTACCGCATCGGCCAGACCAGACCCGTCCAGGTGCACCGCCTGATCGCCGAAGGAACGATCGAGGACCGCGTCGCCGAGATGCTGGCCGCCAAGCGCTCGCTCGCCGAGGCCGTGCTCGCCGCCGGCGAAGCCGCCTTCACCGAGCTGACCGACACCGAACTCGCCGCCCTCGTGGAGCTTCGATGACCGCCGTACGCGGATTCCCCGCCTTCCCCCCGCAGCGCGCCGGCGCCCGCTTCGCCACTTCCTGGTGGGGCCGCGCCTGGATCAAGGCCATGGAGGACACCTCGCTGGACCAGACCCTGCTGCGCAAGGGCCGCACGTACGCCAAGACCGGCCAGGTCGGCCCCATCACCGTCAGCCCCGGCCGGATCGCCGCCGTCACCGAGAGCGAGTACGACACCGTCGTCCGCGTCGAGCAGCTCACCGACGCCGCATGGGAACGCTTCCTCGACCAGGTCGCCGCCAAGAGCGGGCACATCGCCGCGCTGCTGGACCGCGACATGCCGCACGACCTCGTCGAGGCCGCAGACGACGCCGCCGTGCCGCTGCTGCCCGCCGTCGGCGACCTGGAACCGGAGTGCTCCTGCCCGGACTGGGGGCATCCGTGCAAGCACGCCGCCGCCCTGTGCTACCAGGCCTCATGGCTGCTGGACGCCGATCCGTTCGTGCTGCTGCTGATGCGCGGGCGCGGCGAGCGCGAGCTGATCGAGGCACTCCAGCAGCGCGACGCCCCCGCGGCCGGCACGACGGCGGCTTCCGGGGTTTCGGCGGCTTCCGGGGTTCCGGCGGCTGAGGCGTTCGCGGTGGGGACGCCGCCGTTGCCCGCGCCGCCGCCATACGACGTCGCCTTCGCCCCGCCCGCCCTCGACCCGCCACCGGCCGGCGACGCGGCGCCCGGCGCGGACCCGGCCGCGCTGCGCGTGCTGGCCGCCTCCGCCGCCTCCCGCGCCCGCCAGATCCTGGTACGCGGCCGGCTGCCGGAACTGACCGAATACCAGGACCGGGTACGGCTGGCCGCCGAGCACGACCTCGGCCTCGGCCTCGACGCCGCCGTGGCGGCCTGGCGATACGGCGGCGCGGACGGCCTGGACGTGCTCGAGACCGCCTGGACCCCGCCCCGGCGCGACCTGGCCAGGGCGCAGGCACTGCTGGAGGCGGGCTGGGAGGGCGAGCAGCCGCCCGGCATCCAGGCCTGGCGTAACCGCTGGACCCTCGGCACGCTGCAACTGCGCTACGGACGAGACGGGCGCTGGTACCCGTTCATCGAACGCGATGGCCAGTGGTGGCCCGCCGGCCCTCCCGAACGCGACCCCGCCGCCCTGTCCCACGGATGACGCGGCGCCGTCCCGCTCTAGGACTGCTCTAGGACGCCACCGAGATGACGTGCCGCACCGACGTGCGGTCCCCGATCAGCTGCAGCATGCAGTCGGCCACGTCGGCGCGGGTGGTGTTCATGCCGCCCCGGATGTTGCGGTCCCTGGCGGTGCGGTAGCGGTTGGTACGACCCGCGTCCGTCAGACGTGACGGGCGCACGATCGTCCAGTCCAGGTCACTGGCCCGCAGCAACCGCTCGGACTCGGCCAGATCGGCATAGGAATGCCGGAACAGCCGCTGCACGATGAGGGGCTTGAGCACGTACCGCGTCAGCAGGCCGTCGCCCGCGTCGGTCACCATGCCGCTCGCGCCCACCGTCAGCAGGCGCCGGGTGCCGGTCCGGTTCATGGCCTCGATGATGGCGCCGACGCTGGCGGTGTGGACGGCGGAGGGGCCGCGTTCGCGCGTGCCCATCGCGGTGAGCACGGCGTCGCGGCCCTTGACCGCCGGCGTGATGGCGTCGGGGTCCATCACGTTCGCCTCGACGACGTCGACGCGTTCGCGCAGCTCGGCGGGCAGGCGGGAGGCGTCGCGCACGACGGCGGTGATCTCGTGGGCGAAGTCGAGTCCCTGCCGGAGCAACTGGAGCCCGATGCCGCCGGTCGCTCCGAAGACGGTGAGCTTCATGAGCCTTTCGCCCCTTAGGGTAGGTGAGTACTCACTCACCTTACCTCGACGGGCGGCCGCCCGGCCGATCAGGGGGTGTTCTCCCGGGGGGCGGGCAGCAGCCGTCCGTGCAGACACCGGACTCGGCCGAGACGGGGCTCACGCCGCAGCAGGCGTCGCCACGCCAGGTTCCCCGGCGCTCCTTGACCGCGACCGCGGCGATGACCAGCGGCGATCGGGTCGGCCCAGGACCAGCCGAACAGGCTGTTGAGCGCCAGCCCGGCCAGCAGCACCGCCGACAGGTACGTACACAGCAGCGTCTGCTTCATTGACTGCACCTGCCCCGACGACTGTCCGCTCCGGTAAGCCGACCTGGCCGGCGAACCGCTCCCATGACCTCTAATAGGCGTTATGACGATCGTGCGTTCCTTGGTCCTGTTCGCGTTGGCGGCCCTGTTCGAGATCGGCGGTGCCTGGCTGGTCTGGCAGGGCGTACGTGAGCAGCGTGGCCTGGTCTGGATCGGCGCCGGCGTGATCGCGCTCGGCCTCTACGGGTTCGTCGCGACCTTCCAGGCCGATCCGCACTTCGGCCGCGTCCTGGCCGCTTATGGCGGTGTGTTCGTGGCCGGGTCGCTGGCTTGGGGCATGGTCGCCGACGGATTCCGCCCTGACCGGTGGGATGTCATCGGGGCACTGATCTGCGTGGCCGGAGTCCTGGTGATCATGTATGTCCCGCGCGCCTAGCCCCCGTGGCCGGGGACGGGCTCCGTCCCGATTGCAACCGTTTACGGGGCCATGAAGCAGCCAGGCGACTCTGTGCCGATGGGTCAGTTCTGGCGGGCGCAGCCGGCCGCGGTCTTGGCTGCCTCGGCCGTGGGGCCGGGTCCGCGGCGCGTTCGGCGCCGGTGCGCGCGGTGTGGCCTGGTCCACGTGGTCGGAGACCAGGCCGCCGGTGTCAGTTCCCTGTCAGTCTCCGGCCGCTCGCTCGCGTTCATATGCGGCGTTGATGCGCAGCGCTTCGGCGAGTTGGTCTTCCAAGATGATGATGCGGCAGGCGGCTTCCACGGGGGCGCCCTGGTCGACGAGTTCCCGGGCGCGTGCGGCCAGGCGCAGCTGGTAGCGGGAGTAGCGGCGGTGTCCGCCGCTGGAGCGTTTCGGCTCGATCAGATGGGCGGCGCCCAGAGCCCGCAGGAACGTCGGGGTGACGCCGAGCATCTCGGCGGCCGCACCCATGCTGTAGGCGGGGTAGTCCTCATCGTCGAACCGGTCATCGGCCGTGCGTTCGGCCGTATCCGTAATCCTGCCGTGCGTGAGCGTGTCACCCTCGGCAGCCGAGCGACGTTGATCCATACATTCCTTTCTCATCACGCGCACAGGGGGCCCCGGCGCCTGTTGCGCCGGGGCCCCGAAGAGTTCAACACCATCTACCGGCCATCGGCCGGCTTACTGTTTTCCGCATCCGCCGTACTGGGCGGCGGTGATGCGCGGATCGCGGATGCGTGACCGTAGACCACCTTCCTATCTGTGGAACTGCGGTACCCGAGCGGCGAAACTTCAGCCGGCAACGGGCGATCCCGATGGCGTCAACACTCCCTTCATCTTTCTCTTCCGGACCACTTGTTCACCTTCGGCAGCGCGTCCACGCTCTGGGCCCCTTGCCACTGCGCTGGCCCGTCACGTCCGACCTTCTGCCAATCAACTACTGACTTCATCCTGCTGCGGGCAGTTCGTCGTGGTGCTCGTGCTAACTGCTGCTGCCCGGTGGATCCGTTCCTTGCGATGTCAGGAACATTAGCGCCATCGGATGCAAATGTCTACCACGGCGACAACAGATTTTCGGTACGGGGTAACACCGACTTCCGACCGTTGCCGGCGCACGCCGCCGAAGCCAGGCAGAAGCGTGACGGCCGTCGATCGTGCACGCCGCGCCGCCGCAGGCCCCAAGCAGCGCCAGCGCCAGCGGGGTGTTGCGGTCGTCGGCCGCCTGGATCTTCCGGGGCCAGCGGACGGTCACCTCGGCCTGCCAGCCCTTCGCGCCCAGCACACCCCGACCCCACATCGAAAAGCCTCAGGAAGCGTTGCGGTACAGGTCCTGTCTCTCGGGCAACTGCTCCAGGCCGGCCGACTGGTAGGTGGCGACGGCGCCGACGTTGGAGCTCGGCGTGCACACGTCCACGCTGGACGAACCCAGCTCCTGGAGCGCGCGCGCTGCGGCGACTGTGATCGCTTTGCCGTAACCGTGACGGCGGTGTGCCCGGTGCACCCCCATCGGCTCGATCAACCCCGGCTTGCCTTCACCCGCCGACCACACCGTCACGGCCGCCACCGCCTCGCCCTGCTCGTTGCGGGCGACCAGGCACCGCGCGTCGACATACGGCATACCTGCCGCCATCGCGTGCCAGCGCTCGTCAGTGAACGTCGACCCGTCGAACGACGCCCGCAGGACCGCGGCCCACTCGTGCGCCTGTTGCGGCCCGATCACCTCGACGTGAACGCCCGGATCCGGCACAGGGGTGCCGAGGTCGCGCCGAAGTGGTGTCCACGGCTCGTCGCTCTCCCAGCCGTCCTTGAACAACAGGTCCTGGACCAGCGCACCCATCGGCGCCTCGACGTACACCTTGCCCTCGAGCAGCACGCCACGCTCAGCCGCCGACACGTCCTCGACCAGCTGCTGCGCCAACTCCTCGTCCCGCAACGCCTGCGGCGCGAACGCCAACCGCAGCAACTCCGCACCATCCAGCAGCCCGACCGCCAGAACCTCCCCAGCCCGACTCCAGGTCCGCGTAGCCTCCGCCGTCCGCTCCGCACCGAACCGCCAGAACCACCCCACATCCCCCGGATGCAACTGCACGGGGCCTCCGTCGTACTGCCACTCCCCCAACACCCGCACCACGTCACCGAGCCTGTCGATCCCCGGCCTGCCCATCTCGATCGCCATCCCCCGATCACACACCACCCCACCGACCCTCCGCACCCGGATTTCCCGCCGGCAGTCAGTAATCGGCGTCGCCGTGATCATGTACGCACCCTGCCACTGACCTGCCCGAACACACTCGTTTGCGGCTGGCGACCCCGGGGTGGGAGAGATTTGGAACGGAATCCGGCGTTAACGGGTTCTCCCAGGTCGGCCTGCCGGTAAGGCTGGCCCCACCGGCCGCCATCTGCGCCGTTCCTGCAGGTAGGCGGGGGTGGGCTCCGGTACGGCGGGTGGTTGGTCGACTAACTGAGCAAACCGCGTCGATACCCCTCGCCGACGGCGGCGGCGCGGTCGCGGACGCCGAGTTTGTCGTAGATGTGCAGCAGGTGGGTCTTGATGCTGGCCTCGCTGATGAAGAGTTTGGCGGCCGCCTGGCGATTGGAGGCGCCGTCAGCGACGAGGGCGAGGACCTGCAGTTCGCGGTCGGTGAGGGCAGCCTTGACCGGTCGGCGTACCTGGCCCATCAGGCGGCCGGCGACCGAGGGGGACAGGACCGGCTCGCCCGCGGCGGCGGCGCGGACGGCGCGCAGGAGTTCGTCGGTGGGGGCGTCTTTGAGGAGGTAGCCCGTGGCGCCGGCTTCGATGGCGGGCAGGACGTCGGAGTCACCGTCGAAGGTGGTCAGGACGAGGACCTTGATGTGAGGGTGGGAGTGGCGCAGGGCGGTGATGGCGGTGACGCCGTCCATTTCGGGCATGCGCAGGTCCATGAGGACGATGTCGACCTCGAGTGCGGCGGCGCGGTCGATGCCTTCGCGGCCGTTGGCGGCTTCTCCGGCGACATCGATGTCGGGTTCGGTTTCGAAGGCGGCGCGCAGGCCGTCGCGGACGATGGGGTGGTCGTCGACGAGGAGGAGGCGGATCACCGGGGGTTTCCTTGAAGCGCGGGGACGGTGGCGCTGACGGCGGTGCCCTCGCCGGGCGTGCTCTCGATTTCGAGGGAGCCGCCGACGCCGCGTAGGCGTTGTCTCATGCTGCTGAGGCCGAATCCTTTGCCGTTGGGGTTGTGGATGCCGGTGCCGTTGTCGCGGATGTCGAGCAGGACGACAGTGCCGGTGTAGGAGAGGGTGAGGCCGGCGCGAGTGGCGCCTGCGTGTTTGGCGACGTTGGCGAGGGCTTCCTGGGCGACGCGGAAGAGGGTGACCTCGATGGCGGGGCTGAGGGGGACGCGGTCGCCGGTCACTTCGACGTGGAGGTCGACGCCGGTGCTCTGGCTCCAGTTGCGGGCCAGGGTGGTCATGGCTTCGGGGAGGTGGGCGTCTTCGAGCTGGTGGGGCTGCAGGGCGGCGACGGAGCGGCGGGCTTCGGTGAGGCTGTCCTGGGCGAGGTTGAGCGCGAGTGCGAGGTGGGTGTCGGAGTCCTCGACGCGTTGGGCGGCGCGTAGCTGGGTGATGATGCCGGTGAGGCCTTGGGCGAGGGTGTCGTGGATCTCGCGGGCCATGCGCTGGCGTTCGTCGAGGATGCCGGCCTGGTGGGCTTGGGTGAGGAGCTGCGCGTGGAGGTCGGCGTTCTCCTCCAGCGCGGTCTGAAGGTCGCTGACTGCTTTCCGGTATTTGCGCTGCCGGTCCTCGATCTTGATGCCTGCGATGGAGCCGCCGCCGATGGCGACGGTCTGCACGGCGATGATCGCCAGATAGAAGGCGATGAGCTGGATGGTGGCCTGAGACCAGTCGAGCGTCGAGCCGTACAGGACGAAGGAGGTAGCGGCGACGGCGGCGAAGGTCCACTTGGAGGGAGCGAAGTTGGCGGCGAGGAAGAAGCCGGAGATGCAGTAGATGATGAAGATGGGGTCGTGGAAGGCGAGCAGCGCGGCGGTGGCCAGGACGCCGGCGAAGTGAACGGTGACGACGACCCGACGTCCGCGCAGGGCCGCGGGCAGGAGGGTGCGGGCGCCGAGAATCCAGGCGAGGGCCAGGGCGGTAAGCGCGAGAGTACGGGGGATCCCGCCCTCGGGCTGGTCGGGTGAGGCCAGGCTGATGACCACGGAAGCGGCGAGGGTGATGTAGGGGACGATCTCGACGACGCGCTCGAAGCGCCGCTCCCAGACCGAAGGCGGGAAGGGGTCGTTCATCCGGGCCTGCCCCTTCTCTCGGTATGGACGGGTTTTACCTGGTCGCGGCAGATGAGGATGAGTTTAGGCGCATGGGGATCAGGATGGCGTAGCCGTACATGAGCAGCCCTAGGGCGATCATGAAGATGATGGTGGGCCATTGCCAGACCGGCGGGAGATGAAGGGCGAGGAACCATGCGCGGTTCTCGATGCCGAAGATCTTCATTACCATGGGCACGAGACCCTGGGGGAACAAAGGAAGCCAGGCGATGGTGTAGCTGATCGTGACGCCGATGCGGTGCTGGATGGGCAGGTCCGCGGTGGTGGGTTTGCTGGCCTGGGGTGCCGGGCCATGCTTCATGAGGTTGAGCAGATCGATCCCGTGGCTCTCGAGCCTGCGGTAGGCGATCCTGCCGAGTCCCCAGGCGCTGAGGGCGCCGGTCAGCACACCGGTGACGATGCCGGCCCAGGGGTTGAGGAGAATGGCACCGGCCGCGGGCAGGGCGGTGGCGGGGACCGCGACGAGCACGAGCCAGGCGAGGCTGGTTTCGGCGGTTTCGTCGGCGCCGGTGCTGAGCGGGTTGCCGCCGCGTTTGTGGGGGTCGGTGCCGGGGACGAGCGAGGTGACGGCGAGCAGGACGATGAGCCCGGCGCCTCCGCCGAGCAGGGCGGGGAGCAGGCCGAGTACCCACGGCCAGGCCCACGTCTGGCCGCTGACGAGGGTGCCGGCCAGGGAGAGGAGGACGGCGGCCGGGCCGACGATGAGGAGCCAGGCCCGCTGGCGGCCGCGTACGTCGGCGCGTTCCGCGCCGGGGGTCATGAGGGTGAGCCAGAGGGCGGTCCCGTCGGCGCCGTAGAGGTTGGCCGAGGACGCGGCGGCCATCACGATCGCGATGAGTCCCGTGAAGGGAACCATGATCCAGGCGTCGAGGGCGAGGAGCAGGAGGGGGGTGACGATGGCGTAGGAGAAGGCGGTGGCGAGGAGCTGGATGCGGACGAGGTCGCGCCACCAGGCACGCAGTTCCTTGGCGGCGGCGAGGCGGGCGCCGCTGGTGGCGGGGAAGGGGCGGGGCGTGCCGCGGCGAGGGGGCACACCGCCGCGTGCTGCCGAGACGACGCGCCGCGACAGCAGGCCGGCCCAGGCGGCCAGGAGGAGGGCGATCACGCCGGCGCCGGCGGCGAGGACGGCGAGGGCGAGAGGCCAGGGGGCTTCGACGGCGGCCACACCCCATCCGGAGGGCAGGACACGGACGAAAATGTGGGACCAGGCGGCGGTGTCGGAGCCGCCCAGAGCTGCGACGGGTGCCCAGCCGTTGCTGCACAGCGCGATGGCGGTGCCGGTCACGATGCCGACGGCTGCCGCGGTGGCACGGGATCTGACGAACAGGCCGATGAGCGCCACGATGACGCGGGAGAGCATCACCATGGTGATGAGCGTGGTGACGGCTGCTACCAGGCCGATGAGCACTCCGGCCGGGCCGAAGCGCCAGCCGTACACGGGCAGGGACAGTAGGGCGATGAGATTGACCGCGGGTGCGGGGCCCGCGAAAGCTCCGGCGAGCAGCGCCGCCGCGATCCGGCCCGGCGTGGCCGGGAGCATGGAGAAGTATTCGGGGCGCAGGGCCTCGTTGCCGCCCCCGATGAAGATGGGGCCGAAGATCCAGCCGGAGAGCCACACGGCCAGGGTGATGGGCAGGTAGGCGGGCCACAGGACGGCGACGGCGATCGTTCCGAAGGCCAGGATCAGCCCGCCCGAGACGCCGGTGTAGAGGTTGGCGGCGTTGTCGCCGCGCAGGGAGTTGCGCATGATCGCCAGCCGCATGCGGATCATGTGCTGGGCGGCGACCGGGCCGGAGGTCAGGAGGTGAGCCATGCCAGCCCCTCCGTTCCGCCGGTGCGGGCGCCGACGAGGTCGACGAAGGCGTCCTCCAGGGTTCCGGCGCCGCGTACGTCGGCCAGCGGGCCGGCGGCTACGACGCGGCCGTCGGAGATGACGCCCACGTGGTCGCAGAGCTGCTCGACGAGGGCCATGACGTGGCTGGAGATGATCACGGAGCCGCCGTTGGCTGCGAACCTGCGCAGGATGGTCCTGATCGTGGCCGCGGAGACGGGATCGACGGCCTCGAAGGGCTCGTCCAGGACGAGCAGGCGGGGCGCGTGCAGGAGGGCGACGGCCAGGCCGATCTTCTTGCGCATGCCGGTGGAGTATTCGATCACCAGGGTCCGCTCTGCCGAGTCGAGTTCGAGGACCTGGAGGAGTTCGTCGGTGCGCTCGGCGACGACGGCGGGGGGCAGGCCGCGCAGCAGGCCGAGGTAGGTGAGGACCTCGCGGCCGGTGAGCCGTTCCGGCATGGCGTTGCCGTCGGGCAGCACGCCGATCAACCCCTTGGCCTGGACGGTGTCACGCCAGACGTCGACGCCGAAGATTTCGGCGCTGCCGGCGTCGGGGCGGAGCAGGCCGACGGCCATGGCCAGGGTGGTGGTCTTGCCGGCGCCGTTGGGGCCGACCAGGCCGTAGAAGGATCCGGCGGGGACGGTGAGGTGGATGTCGTCGACGGCCTCGTGGTCGCCGAAGGCTTTGCGGAGTCCGATGGTGCGGAGGGCGGGCTCCCGGTGTGTTGGCATGCCTTGAGAATCGCGCGGGGGCAGGGGGTGGCGGATCGTCCGGTCGGAGAGCGGGATGGTGGATTCCGGCATCAACCGATCGGTTGATGCGGGGAGAGCGACTGGTCCGTGGTGCGGGTCCCAGCGCCGCTGTCCACCGGCACCTGGTCGGCTGGCTCGACCAGACGCTGAACAGGCGCAGCTCCGCGTCAAGCCCATGGCGTCGCGCCCGCTTTCGGCGTGGGCGACTCACGCACAACCCACCCGCCGGAACCGAAGTGCCGACTTGTCAATCGGTGTGGGCACTTCGCGGGTTCTTGGGACACCGCCAGCGTGTATGGCCAGGATGGGATCCGATTCGGGGAAGGAAAGTGCCGCCTCCGACAGGACTCGGCATTTTCCGCGCAGACATGCCGGCGGCGGCGGATCGGCCGCCTCCTTCATGAGCGTAAAAGAGAGAGTGCGCTTCCGCTCCCTGACAGCAGCCGAGGTACTGCTGGCCTTCGGCGCCGACGCCGAAGTCCTCGCCCCGGCCGAACTCCGCCAAGCCCTGGCCCGCAAGGCGGCCGAGGCCGCCGCTCGCTACGCCGCCGACACCGACTACCGGTAGGGCCGCCGCTCACGGCCGAGATCGGAGCGACGGCGCGTAACTAATCAGCAGGGCAAACCCATGGAGTTCCGCGGCCCCGCGACACCTCGTAGCGCCTCGCTGAATCGGCTGGGCCGTTCCCTGCAGCACTTCATCTCGATCGTGGCCGGGCTGCGCAAGCGTGGCGTCGGCTTCCGCCTCCGGCACGAGGCCCTGGGCAGCGTCTCTGTCGCGCTGTGACATCGAATGGAATCCGGCGTTAACCGCTGCCGGGGAGGACGACTGGATCAGCTACACGACCTACGGAAACCGCGTTAACGCCGGATTCCATTCCAAATCTCTCTGACCCCCGACCCCCACTCGGCTGGGCCGATCGCGTTGGTCCCGGCTTCTGGCCCGGTCGTCGACGCTCATTGGCCGGGCCGGGGCTCAAGGCCGTGCATTCGTGCGGTCAGGACGTCCATCCCGGGACCGGACAGGCCGGCTAGACCGGCCGGACGCCCCGTCGCGACCAGGAGCAGGTCGCCGGCCGTGCCCCTGATCTCCTGCCCGCGGCCGGACGTCCAGTCCACATCGGTGGCGATGAGGTGAAGGTCTGCGAGGCGTGCGGGCGCGTCATAGAAGCGGTTGCCGGCGACGTAGGTCAGGGCCGCAACCGCGGGGCCCTCCGGGAGCGGCCGGTCACGGTGTAGCGGACGGGCGATGTCCTGCCCGTGTACCAGCAGGTCCACCAGCGGATCCAGCGGTCCGCTGCCAGGCATGCGGCGCGGCGACGTCGCGCTCTGGCGCAGCTGCGCGATGAGCTCGGCCGGGGTGAGCGTCTGTGAGCGTTTGCGGGCACGCCTGTCGGTCATGCGGTGGAAGTCGCCGCGGGCGCGGGCCATGCCGGTCACCATGTCCAGCGCCGTGGTGCGGGTGGTGGTCGTCAGGTGGGCCACCACGTCCTTCACCGTCCAGCCCGCGCACAGTGAGGGGGTTGCCCACTCGGCGTCGTCCAGCTGTTCCAGCAGGTCGCACAGGCTCATCCGCTCGTTGGTGACTGCGTCGCGCGCGGCATCGGTGTCCATCCGCCGCTCCTTCCGTCCCGTGTCGACGGGCTGCTGGCGCTGACCCGCCCATGATGTCTACACTGTGAACATGGATGATGTGCACAGTGTAGACATCCACGGAGGCGTTGGGCAAGCATGAAGAGAACCTCGCCGGGCTACCACCACGGCAACCTGCGCTCGGCCCTGATCGAGGCCGCTCTCGACCTCGCCAGAGACAAGGGTGTCGGTGCTCTGGGCCTACGCGAGGTGACCCGCGCGGTCGGGGTGAGCCCGAACGCCGCCTACCGGCACTTCGCCGACCTGCGGGCACTCGTCCTCACCGTCGCCCTGGAGGCCCGGCACCGCCTCGCGCACGCCATCCTCGACCGGCTCGACACGATCACGCCCGGCCTCGATGTGGGGCCGCGATCCACCGAACGGCTGCGCGCCTTCGGGCTGGCGTATGTGGAGTACGCCCAGGCCACTCCCGGCTGGTACGAGCTGGCGTGCGCCTCGCAGGAAGCGCCGCCGGACGGCGCCGAGGAGGGCGGCCCGCCCCCGCCCCATCTCGTCCTGCTCGGCATCCTCGACGAGATGACGCGGGCAGGAGTCATGGCATCGACTCGCCGTACCGATGCCGAGTGGTCATGCTGGGCCACCGTTCACGGACTCGCCGAGTTGCGCGTCCATGGGCCGCTCCAGGCGCTGTCCGGGGAGGAGTCCGTCCGCCTGGCCCGCCTCGCGCTGGACACCCTCATCCTGGGCCTGACCGCGAAATCATGATCAAGGGCAGTGGTGTCAGTGGACATCGAACCGCACCGCACCCGCCTCATCCAACGAGATACGGCACAGCCTGCCGCCCTCAGCGACGTACCAGACCTCGGACTCCCCATCCCGAGGAGGCGCGTCCATCCCGCCGGCCAGCACGCAAAGCCGTCATGGCTGAGCATTCTGCACCACCTGGACACATGGCTCAGCTCGCCCTGGACGGCGCCGATACGGCCTGAGCCTGTTGGTTACGGCAATCAGGTGTCGCGGGTGGCCACGATCTCGATCGCGATCTTGAGATACCTGGCGGCCATGCCCCGGCCTTTCGTCAGACCGAAGGCGTAGCGGTCGATCGTGACCGTGGCGTCGGCCGTAAGGAGGGTATCGGTGTTTGTCACGGAGAGGAGGGTCAGGCTGAGCGGTTGACCGACCCCCCGCACGGTCAGGTCCCCGTGCAGCGCCGTTGGTGCTTCCCCCTGATCGGGCAGCCTCCCTCGAAAGGACATCGTCGGGTGGGAGTGCACGTCGAGGAAGTCGGCCGCACGCACGTGCCGGTCGCGCATCCGCAGTCCACTGGTGAAGCTGCCCGCGGGGATCTCCACCACGACGGCCGAGTCCGCCAGCGGATCCCGGACGCTGATCGTTCCCCTTCCGATCATGAACGTCCCACGTACCGGAAGCAGCCCGAACAGGGCGCGGGTCCTGAACCGGATCGTGGATCTGCCGGGGTCTATGTGATAGTCGCCCACGATCGGGGAGGGTCCCCGGCCGGCCGGGGCCGGAGAGCTGGTGCGCTGCTCAGCCATGCACGGGGCCTGTCCGGTGCCAGACACGGCGAATGGCGTCGATCGTCGTTTCCGGTGAGGTGTTGAAGCAGAACCGAATTCCGGGAGTCGTCGCCGCCAGAACGTTGATCAGCCGTTCGAACAGGAGGGTGTGCTCAGGGGCCATGCGCACGCCACCTCCGATCATGACCACGCCGAAGGGCCCCTCCGGCAACAGTTCACGGACGGTCTTCTCTGCCTCGTCCGGGTCGGTACCGATCAGGCACGGCACCGCGTCGAAGCCCGCCGCCCGCAGAGCCGCGTTGCCCTGCTCGATTCGTGCGGTGAGCGTCGCCTCGTCAAGGCCGGGAAATCCGGTGTAGTCGATCGTGCTCGGATGCAGCCCGATCGTCAGGATCTTGGTCATCTTCACTCCTACCATGGGACGGGGCCGTCACTGCCGAAGAAGCCTCCCGTCGGACCGCCGGGGTCCAAAGTGGCCAACCTGATGATCGCAGCGGCTCCCTCCGCGACGGTGTGGATACCCGTGTGATGGTTCATGTCGGTGGCGGGGTTGCCCGGATCCGCAGCGTTGACCTTGAACCCGGGCAGCGCCCGGGCGTACTGGGAGACGATCATATTGAGCGCTGCCTTCGACGAGGCATAGTCCAGGCTCAGAAAGCCGTACTCGGGGCGGGCGGGGTCACCGGCGTGTGCCAGCGAGGCGAGAGCGCTGGACACCATGACGATGCGGGGCTGCTGCGACCTGCGGAGCAACGGCAGGAACGCGTGTGTGACCCGCACCTGACCGAACACGTTCACCTCGTACAGCGCACGTAGCGCGTCGGCGTCCATGTCGGCCGGGTCCAGCAGCGGGCCACCGACTCCGGCGTTGTTGACGAGCACGTCCAGGCGATCCGCGCGCTCGGCGACGGCCTTCACGGCCGCCGCCACGGACTCGTCCGAGGTCACGTCAAGCTCGACGAACTCCACCTCGAGTCCCTCACCCGCCAGCGTGTCCGCGGCTTCGATGCCGCGTCCCCGGTCCCGCGCGGCCAGGAAGACCTGCCACCCCTTGCCGGCCAGGCGGCGTACGGTCTCCCGGCCCAGCCCCTTGTTCGCTCCGGTGACCAACGCCACCGTCTTCACCTCTGTCATGGAGCCGATCCTCCATGCGCACGCCCGGGGCCCACCAGGACCGCTGAGGCATAGGACCTGCGGTACCACCCGGCGGAGGCGATCTACGAGGCATGATTGACGAGTGAACCGTGCCGAACTCGCCGAAATACTCCGCACAGCCCGAGCTCGTGTACGACCGCACGATGTCGGACTGCCGGCGGGAACGCGTCGCCAGGTGCCGGGTCTGCGCCGAGAGGAACTGGCCATGCTCGCAGGCCTGAGCGTCGATTACGTGGTCCGGCTCGAGCAGGGGCGCGGACCGCGACCCTCGAGTCAGGTCATCGCCGCATTGGCCCAGGCCCTGCGGCTCGACGACGATGATCGCGACCTGGTATTCCGGCTCGCCGGCCACGAGCCGCCACGGGCCGGGCGCATCGCGATGGTCGTACGGCCGAGCGTGCTTCGGCTGTTGGACCGCATGGCGGATCTGCCCGTGCTGGTGCTGTCGGCCAAGGGCGACGTGCTGGCCTGGAACCCCCTCGGGGCAGCGCTTCAAGGCGACATGTCCGCGTGGCCGCAGCGGCAACGCAACCTCATCTGGCAGCGTTTTCTCGGCAGCAGCCGCTGCCAGGTCGCCGCAGGCCCGGACGAAGACGACGCGGCTGCCCGCGCCTCGGTCGGCACGCTGCGTGCCGCACAGGCCCGTTACCCCGACGACCCCGACTTGGTCCGGCTGATCGCGGAACTACGTCGTGGCAGCTCGCGATTCGACGAGCTCTGGCGGGAGGGGCACTCCTCCCCATGGCGTACCGCCACCAAGAGCATCAGGCATCCCAGCCTGGGCACGATCTCGCTCGACTGCGACACCATGCTGCTCCCGGACGGCTACCAGACCGTGCTCATGTACTCGGCTGAGCCGGGATCTCCCGAAGCGACGGTGCTCGACATGCTGCGAGTGCTCGGGCTGCAGCAGGTGTGAGGTGCTGAGCATCGCCGCTGATGAGAACATCAGAAACGGAAGATCTTCTGGGCCACGCGCAAGCCCCTATTCTTGGGGGGCGTAGAAGGCGGTGACGCCGGCGACGGTGGCGGCGACCTGCTCCGGATCGCCGCCCGCGGCCTTGTGAGCCTCACCCCAGGCCTGGCTGCTGGAGGTGATGAAGCGCCGGCCCTCGTCGGTCTGGTGGAAGGTGTTCTCGTCGACCTGCGGGGCGCCCGACAGATGCAGGCTCAGGCCCAGCAGGGCCAGATCCCAGCCCACGCCGACCGCGCCGGGGCCGAAGCCCGACCACATGTCCGGCGGCACCTCGGCCGTGTGGTGCAGTTCGAACAGGGTGCCGCCGTCCTTGGCGGACAGGCGCACCTCCACCTCGGAGAAGCCGGGGTTGTCACCGAACAGCCAGCTGACCTTCAGCAGGCTGGGCGGCTCGCAGCGCAGGATCTCACCGCCGGCGTTGCCTTTGAGCTGGTACGTGCCCCCGAGCCGCAGGTCTCCGGTGACGGGCAACATCCAGCGGGACAGGCGTTCGGCGTTGGTGCAGGCATCCCACACGTCCTCGACCTCGGCGTCGTAGTGCCGGCGCAGCACGATGGTCTTGCGCTCGCCGTCGATCAGCTCGCGATGCGCCTGGTTGATCTCGTCGACGATGTCCATCAGGTCTCCTCCGTCATGTCTGTCGAGCGGCGCTCGCGCTTGCCGCGGGCCAGCTCCGTCGCCAGCGCGTCCAGACGCTGGGTCCAGAAGCCTCTGAACCGCTCCAGCCACTGGTCGACCTCCTGCAGCGGCCCCGGCTCGACGGCGTAGAGCCGGCGCGTGCCCTGGGCCCGCACGCTGGCGAACCCGTTGTCGCGCAGCACCCGCAGGTGCTGGGAAACGGCCGGCTGGGAGATCCCGAACTCGCGCTGGATGACGGCGGTGACCTCGCCGGAACTCTGCTCGCCGCCGGCCAGCAACTCCAGGATCCGGCGCCGGACCGGATCGCCGAGAACGTCGAACGCGTGCACGGCCCGAGTATTTCAGGCAATGCTTATATAAGTCAAACCTGGTGGAAGGGTCAGTCGTCCAGGCCGCGGGCGCTGAGCGCCTCGCCGAGAGTGTCGGCGTGCCGGAGCGCGCTGACCACCAGCGGCACGGCGAAGGCCCGCAGACTGCGCTCCACGCCTCTGGCCCGCTGGGCCTCCCTGACGCGAGTGGCGAGCGCCGCCAGCACCGGCACGCTGCGGATGGTCAGCGACAGCAGCAGCGACACCCGGAACGGGTCCAGGCCGACATGCCTGGCCGGCGCCAGGCCGCGCTCCAGCGTGGCCATCATCGCGGACGTGCGGGTGGTGAGCGTGACCAGGCCGGCCAGCGCGACGGCCAGGACCACGCGCAACGTCGTGACGGCCGCCGGCTCCAGGCCGGCGAACACCCATTGCAGGGCGAACAGCGCCACCGCGAACCAGCGCACCGGCCTGATCTGCGCCCAGGCCGCCGCGATGCCGACGCGGGACAGCGCATACAGCCCCGCCACGGCCACGCCCGCCGCGGCCAGCGCCAGAGGCGAGCGCAGCAGCACCAGCGCCGCGCAGGCGACGGCGAGCCCGGCCAGCTTGACGCCGGCGGGCAGCCGGTGCAGCGGCGAGGCGCCGGGGACGTAGGCGCCGGTGAGGCCGTTCACGCCATCATCTTCCGGTAGTGGCCGATGGCCTCCTCCGGTGTGCCGTCGGCGACGACGCGGCCCTGATCGAGCACCAGCACCCGGTCGAAGCCGGCCAGCAGCGGCAGGTCGTGGCTGACGACCAGCACCTGCTGCGGCAGCTCGCGCAGCAGGTCGGCGACCTGGCGGGAGTGACGCAGGTCCAGCAGCGTGGTCGGCTCGTCCATGACCAGGATGTCCGGTTCGAGGACCAGTACCGAACACAGGGCCAGGAGCTGCTTCTGGCCGCCCGACAGGTGGTGGGCGGGATGGTCGGCGTGCCCGGCCAGGCCGTACCGGGTCAGGACCTCGCCGACGCGCCGCTCGACCTCCTCGCGGGGCAGTCCTCTGCGGCGCAGCGAGAAGGCCACGTCCTCGGCCACCGTCGGCATGACGATCTGCGCGTCCGGGTCGGTGAACAGGAACCCGACGGCGCGCCTGATCTTCGCGGCGTGCCGGCGGGTGTCGAGGCCGAGCACGGTGACGCCGCCCGAAGTCGGCAGCGCCAGGCCGTTGACCAGGCGGGCCAGCGTGCTCTTGCCCGAACCGTTGGCGCCGACCACGCCCACGCGCCGCTCGGGCAGGCGAGCGGAGATGCCGCACAGCACGTCCCGCGAGCCGAGCCGGACATGCACGTCGGCGAACTCGATCACGTCAGACCCCCGGCCACGTCGGCGAACTCGATCACGTCAGACCATCCTGGCCATGTCGGCGAACACGATCACGTCAAACCACCTCGAACAGGGCCGCCACGCCGAGCCCGCCGCCGACCGCGGCCGCGGCCAGGCCGAGTGTGCCGGGCGGGGACGAGGCGCGTACGAGCCGGGTGAACAACCGGGTCACCACGACCGCGCCGGTGGCGCCCCACGGATGGCCCAGCGCCAGTGCGCCCCCACCGGCGCAGACCCGCTCGTCGTCGGCTTCGAGGGGATCGAGCCCGAGCGCGTCGGTGACGGCCAGCACCTGCGCCGCGAAGGCCTCCACGATCTCCACCGCCGCGATCCGCCCCATGTCCACCCCCGCCCGCGCCAGCACCCGCCGCACCGCCGGCACCGGCCCCCACCCGGGCAGCTCGGGATCGCACCCGACGACGGACCCGGCCACCAGCCGCATCCCCGGCAGGCCCGCGCGCAGCCGCTCGGGCACGATGGCCACGGCCGCGGCGCCATCGCTGACCGGTGAGGAGTTGCCGGCCGTCACTGTACCTCCCGCTACGAACGCCGCGGGCAGCCGGGCCAGCGTGGCGGGCCGAAGCGGGCGCGGCCGCTGGTCGGCGGCCCGTCCCTCGATGGGGACGATCTCGGCGTCGAAGCGGGCGGCCAGGGCTCTGGCGTGGCTGCGGCAGGCGTAGGCGTCCTGCCGCAGCCTGCTGATGCCGTAAGCCGCCGCCAGCGCCTCGGCGGCCGGCCCCATGTCGGGGTCGGGGTGGCCATCGGGGGTGAAAGGCGCTCTGGCGTACGGCTGCGCCGCCCCCCGATGGGTACGCAGCGGCGCCGTCGAGGCGCTCTCCGCGCCCCCGGCGATCACCAGGTCCATCTCCCCCGCGCGTACCGCCTGCGCGGCGAGCAGGATCGCGGCCAGGCCGCTGCCGCACTGCCGGTCCACGGTGACCCCGGGCACGCCAGGCCCGAGGCCGGCGGCCAGCGCGGCGACCCGGGCCATGTTCCCGCCCGGGCCCATGCAGTTGCCCAGCACCACGTCGTCGACCTGCCGCCCGGCGACGTCCCCGGCCACGGCGGCGATCACGGGGGCGGCCAGCCGGTCGACGGTGACCTGCTTGAACGCGTGCCCGGCCGTACCGATGGGGGTGCGCCGAGCCGCCACGACGACGGGCTGGTCGCGCACACCAGGCGCGATGGCGGGCCGGTCGCGCGAGCCAGGCGCGGTAGAAGGCTCATCGCGCGTGCCAGGCGCGGTAGAAGGCTCGTCGCGCATGTCAGGCCAGCCGCTGGATGTCCGGGCCGCCGCCGGCCAGCCAGGCCGCGACCAGGGCGCGTGCCGGCTTGCCCGCCTGCGTGCGCGGCAGGCTCGGCACCGCGTACCACAGGCGCGGCCGCTGCGCCACATCCAGCCCGCTCCTGGCCACCGCCTCCAGCAGCGCGCGCGGCGGCGGGGCGCCGTCGGCCTCGAGGATGGCCGTGACCACCGAGCCCAGAGACGGATGCGGCGAGCCGATCACCACGATGTCCCCCACACCGGGCACCTTCCTGAGCACTTCCTCGACGTCCTCGGGCACGACGGTGGCGCCGCCGGTCTGGATCGCGCCGTCGCCGCGGCCGCGCAGCCGCAGCACTTCCCCTCCCCGGTACGGGTGCGCCACGTCACCCACGGTCATCCAGCCGTCCTCGTCGCGGTGCAGCGGACCCGCCGCCCTGCCCAGGTAGCCCTCGGCCAGCCAGGGCGAACGCGCCCACACCTCGCCGAGCACGGCCCCCGGCGAGGTCCTGACCTCGATCTCCACGCCGGGAAAAGGGCGCAACCCCGCCCCGTCGGCGTCCACGGCCACGAACGACAGCTCGGTCGCCCCGTAATAGGACACCACCCGCACCCCGGCCTGCTCCGCCGCCGCCCGCGCCTGCGGGCCGAGCGCCGCGCCGCCCACCACGGCCGTGCGCAGCGCCCCTGGACGCTGGAGCACGGCCGGCAGCAGATGCGGCACCAGGTGGACGACCGTCGCCTGGGCGAGGTGGCCGGCCAGCGCGCCCGCGGGCCAGCGGCCCGGTACGACCGCCGTCGCGCCGGCGGCCAGGGCGTGCACGGCCGCGAAGGCGTACAGGGAGGAGAACAGCGGGCCCGGGACCAGGACGACGTCGCCGGGGCCGATCCCGGCCAGGTCGCTGAGGTGCGGAAACGAGGCCGTCCACGAGGCGCGGGTGCGCACCACGGCGCGCGGCCGGCCGGTGCTGCCCGAGCTGAAGCACGCCCACGCCCGATCCCCCGGCGCCGGCGCGCGGTCCACGACCGGCCCCTTCACGTACGGGAGCGGCGCGTCGACGAGTGCGTCCACTGCGCCGCCCATCCTGACCCACCGCGTCCGGTCCCAGGAGGGGTCGCCCACCAGCGGCGTGGCGCCGGCCAGATCCGCGGCCAGCACGGCGATCAGCAGCGCGACCGGGTCGGCCACCCCGACCGCGACCAGCGACCCCGGGCCGGCTCCGCGGCCGAGCAGGTGCCGGGCGGCGCCATTGAGGGCGTCGGCGAGCTCGCCGTAGCTCAGCTCGCCGCGCGGGCCGCGTACCGCCGGCCTGGCCGGGTGCTCGGCGGCGTGCCTGATCACGTAGTCGGCTACCGGCATGAAGGGGTCAACGCTCCCCGCCGATGCGCATCCGCTCGCGGTGCACGGTGGGCACCGCGTCCGGGTAGGCCCGCTGCGTGCCCCTGGCCACGATGGAGGCCACCACCGCCTTGGCCAGGTCGCCGGGCAGGAAGGCGGTGCTGAGCAGCGCCGTCGTGCCCAGCGGCACCCCCGTGATCAGGGCCTGCACGGGAATGCCGAACAGGTAGACCACCCCGACGCCGCCCACCAGGCAGGCCACCACGAGCTGGACGATCCCCGGGTTGCGGCCCGCGCGTTCGACGAGCCAGCCGGTCAGCGCCGCGCCCGGGATCCAGCCGATCAGGAACCCCGCCGAAGGCCCGAAGAACACACCCAGCCCGCCGCGCCCGCCCGCCAGCAGCGGCAGCCCGGCGGCGACCAGGACGAGCAGCACCGCGACGGCCAGCGCGGCCCGCCACGTGCCGAGGATCGCTCCCGCCAGCATCACGCCCAGCGTCTGCAGCGTGATCGGGGTCGCGTTGCCGAAGACGTTCACCGAGCCCGGTAGCCCGAGCACCGCGATCAGCGCGGCGAAGACTGCCACCCTCGCCAGGTCTGCGGTGGGGAACCTGCGCTGTTTGCCTGCATCCTTCATGGGGACGATCCCACACCACAACGGCCCGGTTCAGGCATGGAGATATCCCACAACTTTCCATGCGATCATCTGCGACCGGCCGATACCGACCTGCGGCCCGCCACCGGGAACGCATCCACGACGTGGGCATTCGGTACGTGGCGCGGGCCTGACGGCCACGAGTACGCTCACCGCGGCGGTCATGGAGATCAGGCGGCCAGGCGCAGGACGCGGGCCACGTCGGCGGCCGCCGCGGAGGTCTCGGCCGGGGTGTAGCCGTCGTGCAGGGAGGCGTCCAGGTCCTTGAGCCCGTTGCCGCTGATCGTGATCACGATTCGCAGGCCGGGCTCCAGCCGGCCCCGCGCGTGCTGGTCGAGCAGCCCCGCCACCCCGGCCGCCGACGCGGGCTCGGCGAAGACGCCGTCGCGGCGGGCCAGCATCCGGTACGCCGCGAAGATCTGCTCGTCGGTCACCGCGGCGATCAGCCCGCCCGACTCCTCGCGGGCGGCGATGGCGCCGTCCCAGGTGGCCGGGTTGCCGATGCGGATCGCGCTGGCCGCCGTCTGCGGATCGGCGACCGGCGCGCCGTGGACCAGCGGCGCCGATCCCGCCGCCTGGAAGCCCCACATGCGCGGCAGCCGGGTGGCCAGGCCCGCGTCCGCGTAGGTGCGGTAGCCGCCCCAGGTGGCGGTGATGTTGCCGCCGTTGCCCACCGGCAGACAGTGCACGTCGGGCGCGTCGCCCAGGGCGTCGACGATCTCGTAGGCGACGGTCCGCTGCCCGGCCAGGCGCAGCTCGTTGCCGACGGAGTTGACCAGCGCGACCGGGTGGTGGCCGGCCAGCTCGCGGGCGACTCGCAGGCAGTCGTCGAAGGTGCCGTCGATCTCGACGACGCGGGCGCCGTAGCGTACGCCCTGAGCGAGCTTGACCGGCGCGACCCCGCCCTTGGGAACGAGCACGGCGGCCGTCATGCCGGCGCGGGCGGCGTACGCGGCGGCCGAGGCGCTGGTGTTGCCGGTGGAGGCGCAGATGACGGACTCGGCGCCGCGCTCGGCCGCCCTGCTGATCGCCACGGTCATCCCGCGGTCCTTGAACGATCCCGTCGGGTTGGCGCCCTCGACCTTCAGCCACACCTCGCAGCCGGTCAGCTCGGACAGGTGCGCTGAGCGCAGCAGCGGGGTGTTGCCCTCGTTCAGCGAAATGGCCGGGGTGTCGCGGGTGACGGGCAGCCAGCGCCGGTAGTCGCTGTCGATCAGACCATGCCAGATACTCATGCCCGGCACCGTAACACTTGTTCCAAGTCCATGGGCAAGTCTAGGTCGATGTAACATTTGTCATCATGGAGACCGACCCGGTGGCGGCCCGCCTCAGTGCCGTCTATCCCGAGCTGCCGCCCGGCGAGCGGGCGATCGTACGGGTGCTGCTCGACGACTATCCCTTCGCTGCGCTCGGCTCGCTGCGCGCGCTGGCCGAACGCGCCGGGGTCAGCCCGCCGACCGCGTCGCGGCTGTTCGACCGGCTCGGATACGGCGGGTTCGCCGACTTCCAGGCCGCCGTCAGGGACGGGGCTCGGGACCGGTCGCAGCTGCTGGAATTCGTCACCCGCTCTCCAGGTGCCCTCCGCCGTCCGCCCGGCCCCGCCGCAGCCGGATCCGCCGGGCGGGGCTCCCCGGACGCCGCGTCCCCCGCGACCGCGTCCCCCGAGCTGCGGCGGGCCGCCGAAAGCCTGCGTTCGGGGCTCGACGGCACCCTCGCCGCCTTCACCGAACCGCTGCTCGAAGCCGCGTCGGCCCTGCTCTCCGAGGCTCGTACCGTGTGGGCGCTGGGCGGGCCGCTGAGCGAGCTGGCCGCCGAATACCTGATCCGCCAGCTCGCCAGCCTGCGGCCGGGCGCGCACCGCGTGCCGGAAGCGGCGCAGGCCCGAGCCCGTACCGTGCTGGATCTGGGGCCTTCAGACGCGATCGTGGCCTACGACTTCCGCCGCTACTCCCCCGACACCGCCCGTTTCGTGCACGCCGCGCGCTCGCGCGGCGCACGGCTGCTGCTCGTCACCGACGCCTGGGTGTCGCCGCTGGCCGCGCAGGCGGAGGTGCTGGTCAGGCTGCCACGCGAGGCGGCCGGCCCGATCGCGCCGCTGGCGCACGAGATCGCCGTCACCGAGCTGATGCTCGTCGCCACGGCCTCGCGCCTGGCGCCCGCCCAGCGCCTGGCCGACCTCGACGAGCTCACCCGATCACTGTGAGGGATGTACGGCCATCGTGGCGGTGCAGGCGGCGAAGACCAGGTGGCGCGGAGCGTTGAACGAGCGCGTCATGATGATGGCGCGACCCGATGGTGTCGCAACGGTCAACGCCGTGGTCACGGCTTTCCGATCGAGTGCCGGACTCCAGGCGGGGGCGTGCATCGGGCCGAGAAGAACGACGCGGCTCAGGTCTGGAAAGCTCAGACCGGGGGTCACCGATCTTCTTGATCGAGGTTGCCGTGAGCCTCCGCCGAAAGGTCCTGCCAGTCGGCCCAGGTCTTGAGCCGGTCGGCGTAGACCTGCTGGAGCATCGGGTAGAAGCCCTGGCCGAAGAGCACCCGCAGGGGCGGGTTGTCGGAGTCGACGATCTTGAGGAGTGCCTGGGCCGCGGCGGCCGGGTCGCCGGCGGGCTGCTTTCCCATGAACCCGGCGAGGCGCCGGCGGAGGCCGTCGTAGATCGGGCTGGGCTCGGCCAGGTGGCCGTTGTTGAGCGGATCGGGGTTCTTGCCGGACCTGGTGGCGAAGCCGCCGGGCTCGACCACGGTCACCTTGATGCCGAAGTCGGCCACCTCTCGGGCGAGGGTTTCATTCAGGCCTTCCAGGGCCCACTTGGAGGCCTGGTATGCGCCGCCGAGCGGCATTGCGATGAGCCCGGCGGCCGAGGAGATCTGGATGATGTGTCCTGCGCCCTGCTCGCGCAGGTGGGGCAGGGTGGCCTGGATGACCCACACCGCGCCGAACAGGTTGGTCTCCAGCTGGTCGCGCAGTTGCTGCTCGGTCAGCTCCTCGATCGCGCCGATCTGGGCGTAGCCGGCGTTGTTCACGATGACGTCGAGACGGCCGAAGTGCTCCTTGGCCCGCTTGACGCTCTCGAAGACGGCGGCCTTGTCGGTCACGTCCATCTCGAGCGGGAGCACCGCGTCGCCATAGGTGGCGGCCAGCTCGTCAAGGCTTTCGGTGTCCCGGGCGGTCGCGGCCACCTTGTCGCCGCGGGACAGGGCGGCCTCGACGAAGTTGCGGCCGAGGCCGCGGGACGAACCGGTGACGAACCAGACCTTGCTCATGATGTCTTTCCGTTCTTTCTGCAGTGGCGGATTGTCCATGGCGGACACCTTGTTGCCGTTGTGGGCTGTTATGCGGGGTTGACGGGCATTCGACCGAAAGTTGCGGTAAGAAGCCTGCGGCGCATGCCTTCGCGTGGCTGGTCGGCTCGCCGACGCCTCTCGGCCGGACCGTTGTCCAGGTCGCCAAAGCCGTCGCGCTCGGCGGCCGGCACCGCCCTACGATCTGAGGACGCCACGGTCGATACCTGGTCGATCGGTGCGTGGTGCCGGCCGCCGTACTGGACGAGAGTGCTGTGCTCGCCGAAAATGAGCCGGCCGCTGAGTACGGCTTCGCTAGGCCGGAATGACGCCGAGCTGTCGCAGCTGTGAGAAGACGTCCACGACCCCCCAGATCTCAGCGATTCGGCCGCCGGCGAAGCGGAAGATGAAGATCTCGCGGTACGTGACGGATTTGCCGGTTGGTGGCAGGCCCCTGTACTCGCCCTGGTGGGTTCCGGTGACCGTGTTCCTGAAGACGACCTTGTCCCCCTCCGCGATCACATCCTCGACCGTGACGTGAATGTCGGGGAACGCGCGAAGGAGCGCCGCCCACACCTGCTTGAGTGCCTGCGCCCCCGTCGCATCCATCGGCACTGGCGCGTGGAACAGCACGTCCGGCTCGACGACCTCGTCGATCGTCTTCGAGATGACCTCCGCATCGCCGCTGTTGAGGGCGTCATGGAAGCGGCTGAACGTCGCTTTGTTGCTTGTTGCCTGGGCTGTTGACATGTGGTTCCTCCTTGGCCGACATGACCATTCGGGTGGTTATCACTGTTCACAGCGGGGGACTCGGCCGCCGGCGTGCGACAGCCCTCTTGCCGGGTCTCCGGCGTCGACCGCAGGTTGGTTGCGCGGCGGTCACCAGGCAACGGGGCCAAGGCGATCGACGAAGATCCCTGTCGGCCCGTCGGCGTCGATCATCGCGAGTCTCAGGATCGAGTCGGTGCCCTCGGTGACCGTCAGCTCGCCGGTGTGATTGTTCATGTCGGTGGCGGCGAATTTGCGATTGGCGACTTCTCCGGGAGTGGCGATGTTGAATTTGATCTTCGGGAGCGCCTGGGCGTACCGGACGGTGATCATGTTCAGCGCCGCTTTCGACGAGCTGTAGGCGAGCTCATGGAATTGCGAGAAGGGCTGCTCCGGATCGGTCACGACCGAGAAGGAACCGCCGCCGCTGGACACCATCACCACCCGCGGATGGTCCGCCGCCTGCAGCAAGGGAAGGAACGCGTGCGTGACCCTGATCGGCCCGTACACGTTGGTGTCGTAGACGGAATGGATCTCGTCGGCCGTCGCGGCTGCCGGCGCAATACCCTTTCCTGGCGCGCCGGCGTTGTTGATCAGGACGTCGAGCCGGTCGGTGTGCTCGCGGACGAGCCGTACAGCGTCGGCCACCGACTCCTCCGAGGTCACGTCCAGCGGGACCACGACCACGTTCGCGCCACCGGCGGTCAGCTTGTCGGCGGCTGCCCGTCCTCGACCTTCATCGCGCGAGCCGAGAAAGATCGTCCAGCCCTGTTCCCCGAGCCGCCGGGCTGCCTCAAAGCCAAGTCCCTGGTTGCCTCCGGTGATCAACACTGAGGTCTGCTCCAAGTTCGTCATGCCCTCTAAGACGATGTGCCCCGCTCGGCTGTGACACGGTGTGAGCGACGTCACCACCGGGAGCCCGTCGCGCCGTGGCGCAGCCGTAGCAAGCGGTCCGCGTTCGGAGATGAGGATCATGGCGTGATCATTGGCCAGTGCCGTGTCAGGCAAAGGTCTGTGTGATATCTTCAGCGACGCTGTGCAGCACTACGACTGGAGGAGGTGAGACCGATCAACGCTGTGATGACAGGTCGGGGCTCCCTCCCGTGCATGGTCTAGGGAGCGCCCGCACAAGGCACCCCGAAAGGCTTTGAACGCTATGCGCTTCAGCATGACCTCTCAGACGTCGGCCGACGGCGTCACTGAACAGTCCTTCACCCTCGGCGAGATCCCCGGCGTGCTGTTCACGCCGCAAGGCCCCACCGCCCCCCGCCCGCTGATCCTGATGGGACACGGCGGCGGCCAGCACAAGAAGGCCCCCGGCGTCCTGACCGGCGCTCGCCGGTTCGCCGCCGAGGGGGATTTCGCCGTCGTCGCGATCGATGCCCCTAACCACGGCGACCGGCCGAAAGACGAACAGTTCATCCAGTTCGCGGGCGACATGCGGGCCCGCATGGCCGCCGGAGAGGATCCGGCCGAGCTGGTCGCGGCCATGCACGACCTGCTGGCCGGGCAGGCCGTCGCCGACTGGCAGGCCGTTGTGACCGCGGTCCAGGAACTCGACCACGTGGGCGCCGGCCCGGTCGGCTATTGGGGTGTGTCGATGGGTTGCGGGCTCGGTGTGCCGCTACTCGCCGCCGAACCCCGGGTCCGCGCCGCGGTGCTGGGCCTGCTCGGCGTGCACGGGCTGGCCGCGACCGCCGCCCAGGTCACCGTGCCGGTGCAGTTCCTGCTCCAATGGGACGATACGCGGGTGCCCCGGGACCAGGCCTTGGCGCTGTTCGATGCCCTGGGCTCGAGCGACAAGACGCTGCACGCGAACCCCGGCGACCACGGGGGAATTCCCTCGTACGAAACCGACAATGCGCTGCAGTTCTTCGCCCGGCACTTTGGATAAGGCCACTGCCTTGTAGCGCGCGTTCGAGCCGGACCTGTTCGGCATGGCCGAGCGGGTGCAGGTGCGTTCTCCACGTGGAGCCTGTCGAAGTTGGCGGACTCCTGGTGGCGGAGGGGGTGACGTTCCCGCTGCGTTCGGAGTCTCAGGGCGCCTGGTCCCGGCTCGAGCCAGGGGACCTGTCCGTCGGCCGGATCTCGCTGAACAGCCTGAGCGTCACCGGCCGCGGCCGAAGCCACGCCAAGGCGGGCAGGCGCAAGCTTGTCGAGGAGAACACCGTCTCCAGGACGATCTTGACGTACGGGCGCTCACCGGGGATCTCGGCGCACACGACCGAGACGGGTGAGCGCACCGCCTGGCGTCCGAATCGCAGCCACGCGTGTGCGTCGCGGTCGAGTTCTGCCGACTCCCAGTGCAGCACCGATGGCTCGGCGCGGTGCGACGGCAGGGGGAGCCGCAGGGCGAATCCCGCCAAGGCAGCGTTGGGCCGCAGGTAGAAGGCGCCGTCGAGGCGTGGCGGCGCGTACAGGAGCCGAGGGCCTTTCCGCCTGCTCGTCGTCAGCCTCGCTTCGGTCGCCTCCAGGACGATCCGCCATGAGCCGGGGCCGATATGTGAGGACGTCGCCATGGATCACCTCGCCGTGGTTCAAACGTGCGCCAGTCACTCCTAAGACGCAAGGCACCCCGCGAATGTGACATCCCGCCGCTGTGGAGGGCTTCCGGGGATGTCACAATCCCGCGCCCTCGGTCGTCCTAGTGAAGACGCGGACAGAAAGGGAGTCGCCCATGCAAACCGGACCGAAGGCGGTCCCCGGCACCATCGCCCGGACACCATCGTTCCTTGACGAGCGCCTGGGAGCGGCCCGTTTCCTGAACCGCAACCTACGCAAGATCTTCCCCGATCACTGGTCTTTCCTGCTGGGCGAGATCGCGCTCTATTCGTTCGTCATCCTGCTGCTCACCGGCACGTTCTTGACGTTCTGGTTCAAGCCGAGCATGGGCCACGTGGTCTACGACGGCGTCTATGCGCCGTTGAAGGGCGTGCAGATGTCGCAGGCGTACGCCTCCACGCTGGAGATCAGCTTCGAGGTGCGCGGCGGGCTGCTCATCAGGCAGATCCACCACTGGTCGGCGCTGCTGTTCATCGGCGGCATGATGATCCACGCACTGCGTGTGTTCTTCACCGGCGCCTACCGCAAGCCGCGCGAGCTCACCTGGGTCATCGGGGTCACGATGCTCGCGCTGGCCCTGCTGGAGGGGCTGACGGGCTATTCACTGCCGGATGATCTGCTGTCGGGTGCCGGCCTGCGGGTCACCGAGGGCGTGCTCATGTCGCTGCCACTGGTCGGCACCTACGTGACCTTCTTCTTGTTCGGCGGGGAGTATCCGGGCGAGGACGTCGTCTCCCGGTTCTACTCGCTGCACATCCTGCTGATTCCGGGGACGCTGGTGGCGCTGATGTCGGCGCATCTGGTGCTGATGTGGGTGCAGAAACACACCCAGATGCCGGGCAAGGCCCGCACCCGCACGAACGTGGTAGGCGCCCCGCTGTATCCGTCGTTCATGGCCAAGACCAGTGCGTTCTTCCTGTTCACCCTGGGCGCGGTGGCGGGGCTGGGCACCTTCGCCCAGATCAACCCCGTGTGGCTGTACGGCCCTTACAGCCCGGCCGACATCTCGGCCGGCTCCCAGCCCGACTTCTACCTGGGCTTCCTGGAGGGCGCGCTGCGCCTGATGCCCGCCTGGGAGGTCAACCTCCTCGGCACCGCCCAAGCGGGCACGGTGCCGTTGAGCGTGGTCATCCCGGCGCTGGTGCCGCTGGGCGTCATCCTCACCGGGATGCTGCTCTACCCGTTCATCGAACAGTGGATCACCGGCGACAAGCGTGAGCACCACATCCTGGAGCGCCCCCGCAACAACCCGCACCGCACCTCGATCGGCATGACCACCGTCGTTTTCTACGGCGTGCTGTGGCTGCTGGGGGCCAACGACGAGATCGCGTCCACCTTCCACATCAGCCTGAACGCCACCACCTACGCCGGACGCGTCCTGGTGATCGCCGGACCCGCGCTCGCCTACCTCATCACCTACCGGATCTGCCTCGGCCTGCAACGCTCCGACGCCGATCTCATCGGACACGGTGTGCCCACCGGCGTGATCAAGCGCCTGCCCAGCGGCGCGTTCACCGAAACGCACACACCGCTGAGCGAGGACATCGAGGCACACCTGCGCGCCAAGGAAGCCGTGCCGGTGCTCACCGCCCACAACGGTTCCGGCGTCCCGCCTGCACGCATGCGCAGCCCTCTCGGCAGACTACGGGCCCGGATGTCCGTTGCATACGGCGGGCAGAAGGTCGCCCTGGACGAGGAGCACGACCGGTCCCTGACGCACTGACTGTCACGTGTGTTCTCAGAACACGGCTCGCGGTAGGTTTTGCGACATGAGTGATCTTGCCGATCGGGCGGCCGTCGTCGAGGCCTTCGACTGTCCGATGTGTCAGGCGCCGGCGGGCAGTGTTTGCCGTACGCGGGGCGGCAAGGTCGCGCCGGAGTAGGGGGCAGACCAAGTACGAGAGAAAGGGACAGTGGGGTGTAGAGGCGATGCTCAGAGGGTTGATTGTCGTACCGATGACCGCCTGGTGGAGGGGTTGGACGCCGACGGCGTGAACACCACGCCGGACGGGTCGTGGGAGCCTTGCAGTTCCCCGGTGAGGAACTCCAGGCCGACGCCGGCCGCCTTCAGCTCTTCGGCGAGGGTGGCCAGGTGGATGCCGCGGCCCAGGCGCTTGTGCTCGTGCACCACGAGGGTGACCGCGACGCCGGTGGCGCGTAGTTCCCGGGCCAGAGCGACGGCGCGTTCGAGTTCTGGGCGCCTCGTGGCGCGGGTGGAGGTCTTCTCCGAGAAGATCTGGCTTACCCCGGCCGCCTTGAGGGAGTCGAGTTGGGTGTCCAGCGATTGGCGGAGCGTCGAGGCGCGGGCGTAGCCGATCTTGGCATGCCCGGAGGTGGCGCCGGATGCGGCGGGGCGGGGCAGCTCGATCCAGGCCGACCCGGGTTTGCGTAGCGCGGGGGTCGGCACGTTGAGCGCCTTGGCCAGGGAGGGCACCAGCCGGAAGCGCGCGGTGTGGTACTGGGCGGCCACCTTGCCCCGGCCGGTGCGGCAGGGCGAGCCGGCCGGGACGGCGCAGGAGGACATCGGGCAGTCGGAGGCTTCCACTGGACGATCACCCCTCCCTGGTCGCCCTCAGTGCCGACGGCTGTGGTCATCGGTCTGGCGTGAGTCCGATGTCGAGGAGGTCGGAAACGTACCGGCGGAGTTTGCGCGGGTCGTCCAATCGCGAAGTGACGCTGGGCGTGATGAGCAGCGAGATCGCGAGTCTGGCCTGCCACTCCACGACGATCTTCGGATTGATCGCATTGACGTGGTCACGTTCGCCGCGTTTGATGTGCGGGCTCATGAACGCCACGACGCGCTCGAACACGGCGTCGGCGTTCGTGGTGAGCCAGGGGAGCGCGATCTGTGGTTCCTCGTGCAGGATCTTCTGCAGCAGCGCGTGTTCCCGTGCGTAGGTGACGGCGTACACGACCGTCTCGATGAATCGCTCGCGTAGCGAGCCGTGGCGGGCGAGCACGGACTGTGCTGCGGTGAGAAACCGGTCGAGTTCGCGGTGCAGCAGCGCCTCGATGACCGCCTTCTGGTCGCCGATGTGTTTGTAGACGGTCGGGCGGGACACCCCCGCCCGCTCGGCGATCAGGTGGTGGATCCGGGCCGTCGGCCCAGCCTGCAGCAGGCACTCTTCGGCCGCGTCCAGGATGCGCTGCTGGATCTCTTCGTCGGTCATCTGATGTCTCGACTCCTGAATCAGGCGTGCGGTCATCGTGCCTGCTCAGCGCTTACAAATTCCGCCATTATGTAAACGCTGCCATTGACGGCGGTCCGCGCAGCCGTTTACGTTTAGGCCTCGAACGTAAGTATAGGACGGTTGGAGAGCCAGGAGAGTGAGCATGCGCCGTACGGTCATGGAAGCCGATCACGAAGCGTTCCGATCGGCCTTCCGCGAATTCGTGAACAAGGAGATCGGGCCCCGCCACGACACGTGGGAGCAAGCGAAGATCGTGCCCCGTGACGTATGGGAGACGGCAGGGGCACACGGGTTTCTGTGTATGAACGTGCCCGAGGCCTACGGCGGCGGTGGCAGCGACGATTATCGCTTCCTCGCCGTGGTGAGCGAGGAACTGGCCCGCGCCGGCGCGTCCGGCGTCGGGTTCCCCATGCACACCGACATCGTCGTGCCCTACCTGCTCGCCTACGGCACCGAGGAGCAGAAGCGCCGCTGGCTTCCCGGGATGGCCGCCGGCAAGGCGATCGGCGCCCTTGCCATGACCGAGCCCGGCGCGGGCTCGGACCTGGCCGGGATTCGCACGACCGCACTGCGCGACGGCGACCACTACGTGCTCAGCGGGCAGAAGACCTTCATCACCAACGGCATCAACGCCGATCTGGTACTGGTCGCGGCCCGCACCGACCCCGACGAGCGGCACGACGGGCTGAGCCTGTTCGTGGTCGAGCGCGGCATGGAGGGCTTCACCCGGGGCCGCAATCTTGACAAGATCGGCATGCACGCCCAAGACACGGCCGAGCTGTTCTTCGACCAGGTGCGCATCCCCGCGACGAACCTGGTGGGACAGGAGGGGCAAGGGTTCGCCTACATGGTGAACAGCCTGCCCCAAGAGCGCCTGGTGGTGGCCGTCGGCTCCGTTGCGCTCGCCGAGGCCGTCCTGGAGCGGACCACTGGGTACTGCCGGGAACGCACCGCGTTCGGACGACCGATCGGCACGTTCCAGCATTCCCGATTCACGCTCGCCGAGATGCACACCGAGGTGGAGATCGCTCGCGTGTTCGTCGACCGCTGCATCACCGCGCATTTGACGGGCGAGTTCGGCGTCACCGAAGCGGCCATGGCGAAATGGTGGACCACCGACCTGCTCAACCGGGTCGTCGACCGCTGCCTGCAACTCCATGGCGGATACGGCTACATGCGCGAACATCCCATCGCCAGGGCCTTCGTCGACGCCCGCGTGCAGTCCATCTACGCCGGAACCAACGAGATCATGAAAGAGATCATCGGCCGCACGGTGACCGCCTGACCTGTCTGTGAGGAGCCGAACGATGCCCCCGTCCCACCGCCAGGCACGGAGAACCACGACCACTTGCGGCAAGCACCGCACGGCGATCGAACTCCTGGCCACTGCCGCCGCCCGATTCGCCCAGACAGGTCTCGCCGCCCCAGATAGCCGATTGGAGAGCTGGTGCCGGGGTGTCACCGAGATCCACACGCAGCGCAGAACATTCGCCGCACATTGGCGCCGCCACAACGCCCAAGCCCTGGCCGACAGCGGGCCGCTGTGGGTCGTACTCGGCGACTCCACCGCCCAGGGACTCGGCCCCCCAGACCCGTGGCACGGCTACGTCGGCCAGACCCTGACCGAACTCCACCGCCGCAGCGGCTTCCACTGGAGAGTGCTCAATCTGTCACGCTCGGGCGCGCTCACCCGCGACGTACTCAACGAACAGCTTCCCCGGCTCGCCGAGCTGCCCACCACCCCGCAGCTCATCACCTGCGGCATCGGCGCCAACGACATCCTGCACGCCCCGCCACCCCGGCTCCGCGCCGATCTGCGCGCCCTCATCCACGCCGTCCCCGACGGCACCATCATCCTCGACCTGCCCCTTCCCACCGGCTTCTGGGGAATCGTCGGCCGGCTCAGCACCACCTATGTCAGACAGACGAACCACGTGATCCACGCAGCCGCACGCCAACGAGGACTGCCCATCGCCGAGGTCTCCACCCATTTCATCCCGCCATGGAACGACAAGTTCTCCCCTGACCGCTTCCATCCCAGCCAGATCGGCTACACGAGCTGGGCCGAGGCACTCCTTCGAGCTATCCCGCCCACGTCATGAGCCCAGCGACGAAACCGGTCGCGACGCGAATAGGCGTCTCTGTCCGTCGGCCGGGACGTGCATGCCAACCGCTCACCTCCGAGCCGGTCGAACATCGCCGTCGGCTCCTGTCCAGATCTGCGGTCGCCCTGACGCGACTTCCGCATTCCGCGACGGCCGGCGTTACGGTGCTCGCATGGTGATGCGCCGCCTGCTGTGGGAGCCTCTCCCGGAGTCCTGGCCCGCGGCACCTCCCCCGCGGCCCTCAGGACTGCGCAGCGGGCTCGCCCGGGTGCTGGAGATCGCCGGGCGGCCACGGCGGGCAGCGACCCAAACGATCGTGCGCAAGGCCTACCAACAGGTGCTGACCTAGGAAGACAGCGAGCGTCGCCGGCCCGCCGCCTTCACCGAAGCGTGGAAGAGTCACCTGGTCGTACTGCTGGCCGAGGACACCGCCGACGACCGGAACGCCCTTATCCGCGTCGAACGGGTGACCTGCTATGTCAGCTTCGAAGAGATGCTCGACGCCGAAGGCGCGGCCAACGTCAACCCCGACAGCCCCCGCGAGCAACAACTGGCCAAACATCCGCAGAATCTACGGCCCCGAGAAGGACTGAGACACCATCGATCCGCCACCACGACGAATGGCCCACGCATCGTGTCGGGCCATCGTCAGCTCCGGAGCACACCCATCGTGGCCGTGCGCCACGCTGGGCGGGGGGCTGCGCGTGATCGCCACTCCCATCAACCAGCTGCCGAACCACCACGACAAGAGCGCGGCAGAAACAGCGACATCAACCGTGGAACGTCACAGGTCGATGACACCGAACCACCGCTGCAAGGCTGCCCGGAGTGTTTCGATCTCCATGGGACCTGGTTGGGGTGATTCGGATGCCCAGGCCACATAGCAGTCCGGTCGAAGGAGCAGGGCTGTGGGTGCGGGGGTCTGGGGGCGCGCGGTGACGATATCGACTTGGTCGTGCCGCGGGGCAAGTGTCTCCGCTAGCGATGCTTCTTCGGTCAGGTCGAGCAGCAGGGGGCGTGCGGTTCCGGTCAGCTCGGCCAGCCGGACCGGCCCGGTCGGGGTGTGCAGTTCCATGTCCGGGGCGAACCGGCCGATCAGCGGGTGCGCCTCGGGTTCGCCCGTGTCGTAGCGGACGTCGGCGCCCGCGGTGAGTTCGGCCAGGCGCTGCACGGTGCTCGGGTCGCGGAGCAGTTCTGTGAACAGTTCGCGCAGTCCGGTGACGTCGCTGCCGGGGGCGATCAGGGCCGACTGCGCCTGCGCGTTCAATACCATGCGGTGGGCGGCCGATCGCCGCTCCGTCTCGTAACTGTTCAGCAGTCCGGGCGGGGCGCTTCCTCGGATCTCGGCGGCCAGTTTCCAGCCGAGATTGATCGCGTCCTGCAGGCCGAGGTTGAGCCCTGGACCGCCCCCCGTGGCGGCGTACACGTGGGCGGCGTCACCGATCAGGAACACCCGGCCGTCCGCGAACCGTTCGGCGACCCGGGTGTTACCGCCGGTCAGCCGACGCAGCGCGTGCGGTCCTTCGCCGTCGGGCGGACCAAGTGGCACGTCGGCGCCGAGCACGCGGCGGATGCTCGCCCGCAATTCGTCGAGGCTCATCGGAGTGTCGGTCGCGGGCTGGTCCCACTCTGTGGTGCTGACCAGCGGCGGGTGGCCAGGCATCGGCGCGTAGGAGAACCCTCCGTGCTCGGTGCGGTGGGGCATGAACGGCAAAATAGTGCCGTAGCCAGGCACGTTCAGCGCACCGATCGCGGGATCGACCCAGTCCGCCGGGACCGTCGCGTGCGCTGAACGCACAGTCATTCGGTCGTAGGTGATGCCGGGGAATCCGATGCCGGAGAGCTTGCGCGTGGTGCTGTGGGCTCCATCCGCACCGATGAGGTACCGGGCCCGCAGATGGTACGCCCCGCCCGGACTCGCGACGTCGATGGTGACTGCGTTGTCGTCCTGCGACAGGCCGACGACCTCATGTCCCCGCCGGATTTCCACGCCCAGTTCGATGGCGCGCTCCTGCAGGACCTGCACTATGCGTCGCTGCGGCACCGGCAGGGCATAGATGGGGCTGTCCTCCAGCAGGCTCAGGTCCAGGCCCATCGCGCCGAACATGAAGTACGCGGCGTTCGGCTGCGGCGGTTCTGAGCTACCACTGAGACGTTCGTACAGCCCCCGGCGGTCGAGCATTTTCACGACCTGGCCGAGCAATCCGTTCGCTTTGGGTTCCTCGCTCGGCTCCGGTAGCCGCTCCAGCACGACTGGGCGGACCCCTGCCAGGCTCAGTTCGCAGGCCAGCATCAGCCCGTTCGGACCGCCGCCGGCGATGACGACATCTACGATCACGTGTACTCCTTTGTTCGCGCGGAAAAGGGCAGGACGGATGGAGCGCTGAAACGCCTGGCCGGTGGGCGGTGCCGATGCGGCTCGCTTCAGGGTGCGGTCTTTGTGACGTGGTCAGCCGCGGTAGTACTCGGCAAGGGTGGTGAAGGCAGCCTTAGGTTCCCAGGGCATGTCGGGGTAGGTGTCTCCGCGACGGTTGTCGAGGACTTTGACGATGCCAGGGCTGGCCAGGTCAAGGTCGTCGCGGGGATCGCCGTCGGGGCGGTGCGGAAAGTTGTCGAGCGCGAAGAGGAATACAAAGGTGCTGTCGACACCTGCGGCGTCGTAGATCTCCAACAGCTCCCGCAGGTATGTGGCCTGGCCAGACTCGTCGCGGACGTACTCGCTGTTCAATCGGACCGGCGCGCCGGTGTCCTTGCTGAACTCGACAACCTCCAGAACACGGCCACCCCTGTCGCCCGCGCCGCGGTAGGCCGCGGTGCCGAACTCGGTGATCGCCACCGGCTTTCCCTGCGCGACGAGGGCGCGGACGCCGTCGGTGAATTGATCGGCGACCTCGGCCGACCGGTAGGGATCCACGCCCAGGATGTCGAAGGGTGCCCAGTCGACGCGCTCGAGTGGTATCGCGGCGTAGGTGACCCTGCCACCGAATCGCTCGCGAATGAGTGCCACGGCGTCGCCGAGAAAGTCGTTGACCCGTGCGCTGAGCTCGCCGACCCGCTCGGCCAGACGATCCCGCTGGTTCAGCAGCAGTTCGAGCCGGTCCTCCTGGGTGTCGCCCGGCAGGAATCCCTTGTTCATCAGGCTCAGCTCGGCGCCGGCAACGAACACGACCTCGACGCCCCGCTGCCGGAGCCGCTCGGCCCGCTCAGCGCAGTCGGTGAACAGCGACAGCATCTCCTCGGTGGTCAGCTCCAGAGGGTAGGGCGAGAACCAGACCTCCAGGCCGAGGTCGGCGGCGTACGTCGCGGCCAGCTCCAGCCGCTCGGGATCACCGCCGATGATGCGGACCGCGGTGCAGTGAAGGTCGTCCCCGATGATGCTCAGCTCGCGCTTGACCACGTCCGGGTCGAAGCGCTCGCGGGAGAACTCTCCATTGCGGACGAAGCCGGTGTCGTAGCTGATCCCCTTAGCCCTCATTACTCGGATCCTTCCTGTCAGGTGGAGGACGCCAGACTAGGAAGAAAAATGCGTGCACGCAAGTTTGCGCGCACGCATTAAAACTGGGATGCTGAGACGGTGACGACAAGGCGAACGGGGTTGCGCGAGCAGAAGAAGCGGGCCACCCGAGAGGCATTGAGCGCGGCGGCATTGCGGCTGGCTCTTGAGCGTGGACCGGACAACGTGCGCGTCGACGACATCGCCGAAGCCGCCGGCGTCTCCCCGAGGACGTACAACAACTACTTCTCCAGTCGGGAACAGGCGATCGTCGCCGCCGTCACCAGCGAACGGGAAGCACGGGTCGCGGCGGCAGTGGCCGACCGTCCCGCCGACGTCGGCCTCGCCGACGCCGTCATCGAGGCGATCGTGGGTCAGTACACCGCCCCGGACGAACCCGGTCGCGACGCGCTGCTGCTGATCACCACCCGCCCCGCGCTGCGCGACGCATTCGTCGATTCCACTACCGCGATCGAACATCCCCTCACCGACGCGATTGCCGAACGCCTCGGCGATGCCGACCCACGCACCGCCCGTGTGCTCGCGGCGAGCGTGGCCGCCGCAGTTCGCTTGGCGCTCGAACAGTGGCTGCAAGCGACCGCCGCGTCCGCCACGACCGGCGGGCTCGTCGTGCCGTCCGGCTCGCTACCGGACCTACTCCGCACCGCGCTCGCACCACTCACACCCGCACTCGACGCCGCTGAGCAACGAGCGCGCCGCCGCCGGCATCAGTGAGCTCCCCGTCTCAAGGGCGCTCACAGCCACTTGTGAATACCCTCTGAGGTGTGCGACTGGTGCGGCACGGTGATCGAAGAAGACGCCGGGATTCACGCGGTCGTGCAGGACGCCTCAGCCCGCTACGCCAACCCGGCCTTCAACGGACGACGTCTCGTCACCGCGTGCTGCGACGCCTTTCGCGCGATCTCGGCCGGCCGGAGCCGGTCGTCGGCCCAGGCGGCCACGACGCCGGCTCGGTGGCGTTGGCCGAGGCGACGGAGGAGAGGGACGCATGAGGACGGGGATCGGTCATGGCCGGTACTCCCCCGCGGGCATCTGACAGCGGGGCTGGTTCGCTCCGATCGCGGCTCTGCGGGTCATGTCAGTCGCCGGCGAGCCCGGTTCTTTTCGCGGATGACCGCGCGGGCGTCTGCGACGGGGCCCAGGTGCCCGAGCTTGTCTGGGTTGATCACCGAGCGGATGGTCTGGATGCGTCCGTCGAGGATGTCGAGCGTCCAGGTGCTGATGACCCTGCCATCGCGGTCGCGGAGGATCGCTCCCGGCTGGCCGTTCACCTCGTGTGCCTCCAGCACGGCGCCGATCTGGGCGAACGAAGGCATGGCCGCACCCAGCACCCGGGCGACCGTCTCGACGCCGTAGACGCGGCCCTTACCCCCGATCTCGCCGCCGCCGTCATTGACCAATTGCGCGTCGGCGGCGAGGAGCTCGCGCAGCCCGTCGACGTCCCCTCCCCTGAGCGCGTCGAAGAATCGCTCGGCGAGTTTCTCGCGCTTGCTTCGGTCGGACTCGAACCGGGGCCGGCCATCCTGCATGTGGCGGCGTGCCCGTGACGCGAGCTGGCGGCATGCTGCCTCCGAGCGGCCCACTGCCGAGGCGACCTCCTCGAACTCGAACCTGAACACCTCCCGGAGCACGAAGACGGCGCGTTCGAGCGGGCTGAGTCGCTCCAGCAGCAGTAGTGCCGCCATCGACACCGAGTCGGCCAGTTCCGCGGCGCGTTCCGGGTCCTGGTAGGGGTCGGTGAGCAGTGGTTCGGGGAACCACGGCCCGACGTACTCCTCCCGGCGAACCCGGGCAGAGCGCAGCACGTCGATCGAGATCCTGGTGACTGTCGCCGAGAGAAAGTTCTTGGTGGATCGCGGTTGCGTCGAGGTCGTCGCGTAGCGCAGCCAGGTCTCCTGGACGGCGTCCTCGGCCTCGGTCACGCTGCCCAAGATCCGGTAAGAGATCGAGAACAACAGCGGTCGCAGTTCCTCGAATTCCTCCTCGAGCGTCATCCCAGCCCGCCCTTGAAGTTCTGACGCCACGAGGTCCCGTTCCAATCTGCATAACTCTGCGCAACGAAGTTGGAGACACCGGTCGCCTCGGCGGCGGCCGACAGACGATCTGTCCCCTCCGCGCGCAACCGGTTGGTGGTGGCGAACCACCTGTCTATGTGTTTCCTGTCGGGTCTGTCGGCGGCGATCGCGGTCAGCCGCCGCCCGATGACTCCGGCCCCACCGGCCACGAAAACCCGCACCGCCACGTCGCCCTTTCCGACTCCGGATCTCTGATTCCCCTACACGAGACGAGAAAGCCGGCCGATTTGTGACATCCCAACCGAAGAGAGTGGGGGCTCGGGTGCGATCGGGACTCCCACGAGCGCTGAGACCCGGGCACCTGGGTGGGCCTCCGGTCACGCCATCATCGGCAGGCTGCGATCCAGGCCGGTGATGTGCAGGAGCCGGGAGACGCACGGGCGGAGCCCGGTCAGGGCGAGGGTGATGCCTTGCGCTCGGGCGCGGTGATGGATGCCGACCAGGACGCTCAGGCCGCCGGCGTCGCAGAACGTCACCTGGGATAGGTCGAGGACGAGCAGGTCCGTGCTGGAGCGCAGCGTGTGCAGCAGCTTCCGGCGAAGCGCTGCGCTGGTGAAGATGTCGATCTCACCAGACAGGTAGACGGTGGTGGGCATCGATCGGCCGGTCACGCCGAGCGGGACTGTGTCAATGACGGTCATGAGGTTCTCCAATGGGAGACGATCAGAAATGAGACTGGATGAGGCGCCTGCCGACCAGAGATCGGTCAGCCGCCGGAAGGGCGGTGTCAGGACCACTCGATCCGGCCGGCAGGCAGCGCAAGGGCCCCGTCGAAACGGCCGGCTAGCCGGTGGGGCGAGCGGCCCCGCGATCGACGCTGGGCCCACCCTCGTTCTCCCATCTGGCTGAGCTGTCGGCGTCTGCCGGGCGGCGGGCTGGGGACGGCGGGAGGTGCGCGATGGTGAGGATGCCGGCCGGATGCAGGCCGGTGGTGTCCTGGGCGGTGAGCGTGAGCGCGGCCTTGGCGGGACCGCTTGCGGTGTCCGGGTCGATGACGAGCAGGACGATGGGTTCGCCGGCTGCGGACATCAGAGTGATCACGCGGGGGTCGCTGCTGCGGAACCAGCTGACCCGGATCTGACGCCCCCGGGCCGGAATACGACGCGGGATATGGCCCCATGCGTCCCGGTACACGCCGACTCGCAGTGTGGTCCGGCCGAGTCGCTGGTCGACGGCGGCGATGAGGCCGGGGAGTTCGGCGGAGGCATCGCGGGAACGGGGCCACCACGCCCCGTCCACGGTGGCTCGCCGGTCCAGCACGGGATTGAGGCTGAGCCGGACCACGGAGTCGATGGTGGGAATCGCGCGGGCGGTGACGCTCAGCGGCTTGAGGTGGGACAGAAGTTTCGGCGTCATGGCTGCCTGGCCTGACCGGACCCGGGCAGGGGCCCCGAATGATCTATCGCCGTGGGCGACGCCGACTTGAATGCCAACGCACGAAAAGTCCTCGGTACCTTCAGACTACCTCCAGCGACTCGATGCCGGTGCGGTTGACGGCGTTCCGCTCAGGTGACCGGGTGAAGAGGCGCGGGCCGGAGCCGCTTGTAGAAGAAGCTGCAATCCCGCAGCGTGCCGTCCGGTGAGCCCGCGTAGTCCGGGACGATGCCGTAGCGCGTCCAGCCGCCGGTGAGGTAGACGTGCTCAGCGGTGCTCCCGGTCTCGGTGTCCAGGAGCAGCAGATCGGCCCCCGCCTCCAGGGCGGCCCGCTCGGCGGTGGCCAGCAGGGCACGCGACAGGCCGCGCCCACGGGCGTCACGGTGGACCATCAGCTTGACGATCTCGGCCCGGTGCCGGGCGTTCGGCTTGGCGGCCAGGACCAGGCTGACGGTGGCGCTGATGCCGGTGTCGTCGCGGCAGACCCAGACCATGTGGCTGCCGTCGGCCACCGCGGGAGCTTGGGCGCGCCACCAGGCGGCGGCCTCCTCGTGATCGAACGGCGCCAGGAAGCCCACGGAGGCGCCGCTGTCCACGGCGTCGACCAGGAGTTCGGCCAGCTCCTTGACGCCGGCGTCGAACTCGTCCGCGGGCAGGCGATCGATGGTGTGCATGCGTTTCCTCAGCTTTCCGTGCCGGTCAGGGCAGGACGACCAGCAGCGCGTAACGTACCGGGGCCGGTCCCGGGCAGCGGAAACGCGAGGCGCCCCACAGCCGGAAGCGCAGGCAGTCGCCCGCCTCGACGGTGTGCCCGCGGCCGTTCGCGGTGATCTCCAGGCTCCCCTCCAGCACCCAGATGTGCTGCTCGAGCCCGGCGACCGGCGGCGCGTCGTAGGCGATGTCCGCGCCGGCCTCCAGGGTCGCCTCGATGACCTCGCCACGCAGGCCCGGGTGGGGCGGGGACACCGAGCGGCGTACGAAACCGGACTCCTCGTCGCGCCACACCGGCTGGGCCTCGGCCCGTACCAGCTGCGGCGGCTCGGACTCCACCTCGGCCAGCAGCCACGACATCGTCCGCTCATAGGCCGCGCAGAGCTTGTTGAGCAGGGCCGCGGTCGGGCTGATCTCCCCGCGCTCCAGGCGGGACAGCGTCGAACGGCTGATCCCCGACCGGCTCGCCAGCTCCTCCAGCGACCAGCCACGATCGACACGCAGCTCCGCCAGCCGCTCGGCCAGCCGGACGTCCAACTCCGCCATAGTGTCTCTCATATTTGGGAGTTTATCCCGAATGTGAGATGTTTGGGATCGCTGAGAGCCGTGCGCGAGTGGCTGCCGAGCGCTCCTGAGGTGAATCCGGCGGGCCGGGACGGGGCGCCGAGCCGCACGGGACATCTGTTTCCGGGGTTTTACCGGCGCAGGGGCTTGGTCGGCAGGAGGTAGCGGGAACCCCGAGTAAATTCAGACTTAGGGGACAAACCATCGTCACTCGGGGGGAGCGATGGTTGGAGACCTTCCGCGCCGGCTCGCCGCGGAAGCCATCGGAACGATGTTGCTGGTCCTCTTCGGCGCCGGTTCGGTCGTGGCGGCACTCGTCTTCGGCAGCGGCCGCCTGGACTACGCCGGGCTCGGCATCATCTCGCTGTCTTTCGCCGTGGTCGTCGCGATCGTCATCTACGCGTTCGGCCCCGTCTCAGGGGCGCACATCAACCCAGCGGTCACCATCGCGCTCGCCGCGGGACGCCGATTCCCGTGGGCCGAGGTGCCGCTCTACATCATCGCCCAGTTCGCCGGTGCGGTCGTCGGCGGGCTGTTCATCGTGGGCGGTTTCGGCCGGGAGGCCATCAAGCCCGGCGGCGTCGGCCTGACCCAGCTCGGCGTGGGCGTGAACTACGCACAGGGCATCCTGCTCGAGGCACTCGGCACGTTCCTCCTGGTGCTGACGATCATGGCCCTGGCGGTCGACCGGCGGGCGCCGACCGGCTGGGCCGGGCTGATGATCGGGCTGGCGGTGGCCGGCGAGATCTTCGTGCTCGGCCCGGCGACGAACGGCTCGGTCAACCCGGCCCGCACCTTCGGGCCCTATCTGGTGAACAGCCTGTTCGGCGGTGACACGCCATGGGCGCAGATCGGCGTGTACCTCGCCGGTCCCATCATCGGTGCGGTCCTGGCCGTCGTCGTGTACGACCTGGTCGCCCGCCCGGCCCGTGAGACACCGGAGATACCCGGCGCCCGGAAGGCGCTTCAGGTGCCCGAGGCCCGCGTGCCGCACGACGAACAGATCCGCGACCGCGTCGGGCACGCCCGCCGGCACTGGCATCTCGGCCGGGGAGGTGATCGATGAAGCCGTGAACGACCGTTCGCCCGCCGCTTTCGAGCAAGGAAGGGATCGTCATGCCCGGCAATAAGGGAGTCGTCTACAACGGTCCAGGCATGGTCGACGTACGCGAAACCGACTATCCCACGTTCGAGCTCCAGGACGGCCCCGGAGTCAACCCGGCCAACGTCGGCCGCAAGCTGCCGCACGCCGCGATCCTCAAGACGGTCGCGACGAACATCTGCGGCAGCGACCAGCACATGGTCCGCGGCCGCACCACAGCGCCCCAGGGTCTCATCCTCGGCCATGAGATCACCGGCGAGGTCGTCGAGACAGGTCCCGACGTGGAGTACATCAAGATCGGCGACCTGGTGTCCGTACCGTTCAACATCGCCTGCGGCCGCTGCCGCAACTGCAAGGAGGGCAAGACCGGAGTCTGCGAGAACGTCAACCCGGACCGGCCCGGCTCGGCGTACGGCTACGTCGACATGGGCGGCTGGGTCGGCGGGCAGGCCCAGTACGTCCTGGTCCCGTACGCCGACTGGAACCTGCTGAAGTTCCCCGACAAGGACCGGGCGATGGAGAAGATCCTCGACCTGGCCATGCTCGCGGACATCTTCCCGACGGGGTTCCACGGCTGTGTGAGCGCGGGGGTGAAGCCGGGATTGAGCGTCTACATCGCCGGCGCCGGCCCGGTCGGCCTGGCCGCGGCCGCCTCGGCGTTCCTGCTCGGCGCCGCCGTGGTCATCGTCGCCGACCTGAACAAAGAACGCCTCGACCAGGCTCACAGCTTCGGCTGCGAGACCATCAACGTCGCCCTGGGCGAGCCGAAGGAGCAGATCATGCACATCCTCGGCGAGCCGGAAGTGGACTGCGCAGTCGACGCGGTCGGCTTCGAGGCGCGCGGGCACGGCCGCGAGTCGGAGATGGAGCGCCCGGCCACCGTGCTCAACACGCTCATGGATGTCACCAGGGCCGGTGGCGGCCTCGGCATCCCCGGTCTGTACGTGACCGGAGACCCGGGCGCGCCGGACGAGGCCGCCAAACAGGGGTCGCTGTCCATCCGGATCGGCCTCGGCTGGGCGAAGTCGCACAGCTTCGTCACCGGCCAGTGCCCGGTCATGCGCTACAACCGCCAGCTCATGCAGGCGATCCTGCACGACCGGGTGCAGATCGCGAAGGCGGTCAACGCCACAGCGATCCCGCTGGACCAGGCGCCGCAGGGGTACCACGAGTTCGACGAGGGAGCCGCCCGCAAGTACGTGCTCGACCCGCACGGCATGCTCACCAGGGCGGCGGCCTAGCCCGCGCTGTCCATGGCCCCGCGGACGCCGCGGGGCCATGGGTCAGTTCAGCAGCGGTACGAGCTGCTCCTCCTCGTAGTCCAGATGGGCCTCGAGCTCACCGATGAGCCGGTCCACCTCGCTCAGGAGCGCCTCAGGAGCCACGTCGTCGGCGCCCAGGAGGGTCTTGAGCTGCTCGAGCAGCCGCTGGACGACCACGTGCTCGGCACGCAGCCGTTCCAGGACCGGCGCCAGCTCCGGATAGCGCCTCTCCAACCCGGGCAACATGCCGTTGTCCTCATGCGAATGATGCACGTGCAGGTTGTGGCACATGGTCAGGCAGTTGACGCGCAGCTGCGCGACCACCCGCGGCCCCGAGGCGGCGACCTCCCCGCGGATCCGGGCCAGCTCCTTGCGGAAGCCGTCGTGCAGCTGTTTGAGCAGGTCTCCGATGGGGCCCGAGGGCGGCCCGGCGTCGCCCGGGACCAGCGCGACCACCGGCAGGGCCCGGCCCGACCTGGTCTCGTACTCGCCCCAGCCGGGGTCGGCCTCCACGGCGCGGGCGAACACACGCTCACGCTCCTCGCCCGCCAGCACGACCGCCCTCGCCGGATAGGTGAAGACGCCGTCCTCCACGGTGACGTCCGGGTTGGCGAGCAGGTTGTGGTACCAGGCCGGATGCCTGGGCGAGCCGCCCGCCGAGGCGATGATGAGGATGCGGTCGCCGTCGGGCAGGTAGCCGAGCGGGGTCGTACGGGGCGCGCCCGTCCTCGCTCCGATGGTCGTCAGCAGGAGCAGCCTGGCTCCCTCGAAGGGGGCGCCGACCTCGCCCGCGTTGGCACGGAACTTCTCGATGATCTGCTGGTTGAAGTCAATGGGCATACGGGTTTTCGCACTCCAGGCGGGATGGGTGTCGATGACAAGGGGAAACCCGCACGGCATGCCGGAGGCTCGACGGGTCGACTACACCGCCGATGGCATGAGATGACGCGCGGGCGCTATGCGCTCAGGCACGACCGATGATGTGAGTGGTCACAGCGTCATCTCCTTTGAGTCGGCGCCTCCATGCCGCCGCCGTTCTCCAGGCCGGCGTCACGCGACGCGGCCGCTATTAAACGTGATCTTCGCGAGAGCTGTCAACCCCTCCGGCTCCACAGCGGAAGACACCGGGGCCGCCCCGGCCCCCGCCGGATCGAGGCGGATCGTGCGCGAGGACGGAGTCGAACCGCCACAGCCGAAGCGTCCGCTTTACAGGCGGATGGGCTCGCCACGTGCCCGGCTCGCGCGAGAAATGACAGGTGGCCCCAGCAGGACTCGAACCTGCAACAGACCCGGCTTCGTAGGCCGGCGCTCTATCCCATTGAGCTATAAGGCCAAAAATGGTAGTCGTACCCCGTACCGGACTCGAACCGGCGATTTCCCGGTTGAAAGCCGGGCGTCCTGACCGCTAGACCAACGGGGCATTCCTCGAAAAGGAGGATCGTACGTCCGGCGGGATTCGAACCCGCACCGTCCGGCTCCTTAGGCCGGTGCCTCTCCCATTGGGCTACGGACGCTTGAGATCGGGCATCTGCCGCGTGGACCGACGGGATCTCGAAACCCGAACTCCTGCTTGCAAGGCAGGTGTGATGCCTTTTCACCATCAGCCCATGAATGTCTTCCGCTGTGGAGTTGTCAGAAGTGTGCGCAGGAAAGAGAAAGGCCGCCTGGGTGGGTCCCGGCGGCCTTCGGATGCTCCTTGCGCGAGGATTATCCGGAGGCCCGCCCGGCGCGGGCGCAGCCGAGCGCCGCAGGGCGGCGATAAAAGCGCCGTTCCTGCTCAAGTGCGGCGGCTGCGAAGCGCATGACTGGCCTTTCTCTTTGCGTTGCGGGGGCGGCTGGAATCCGCCCCTTTTCGTTCGACGTGGTCAACCGTAACCGGCGGCATCCGGCGGATGCCACTCATTTATCGGGCTCATTCCACGTTCCCCGGCCACGCGGGCGCGCTACGGGGACACGATGATCGGGAGGAGGGAGGTGCAGGCAGCGTCACAGCTCGCCCCGGCGTGAGGCCTCGATCTCGGCCTCCAGCGCTTCCTCGTCCAGTGCCGGAGGCCGGGCCCGCGCCAGCCAGCAACGCAGCGGGCCGGCCAGGTCCTCCACCGTCACTGCGTTGAGGAGCCGCGCCACGACCGGGTCGGCGGCGTCGCAGCGGGCGCACAGAACGACCTCGGCGCTCCCCCGCACGCGCTTGCCCGTCGCCGTCGTCCAGCCGTGCGGGACCCGTGCGACGGCCAGCACGTCGCCGCCACGGCAGCGCGGACAGGCCGTCATGACGTGCCGATCGCGTTGAGGCCCAGCAACGCCTTGACATCGCCGTAGAACGCGGGCTCCGCGCTGACCCGGAACGGTTCCAGATCCAGCAGCACGCCCTTGCCGCGCTGGCGGTGCAGCCGCAGGTGAACGGGGGCGCCGCCGGGATGGGCGGTGAGGATGTGCTTGAACTCCCGGACCAGGCGCGGGCTCAAGCGGTTCTCCTGGATCGAGATCACCACGGGCGGCTCGGCGGTGGTCACGGAGAGCGGGGTGACGTCCTCGGCGTACACGCTCATCGTCTCGTCACGTACGTTGATCCGGCCGCGGACGGCCACCACCCGGTCCTCGGCCAGCACCTCGCCGTACAGGATGTAGCTCTTGGGGAAGACCAGGCACTCCACGGAGGCGTCGTGGTCTTCCAGGGTGACGATCGCCCACGGGCTGCCCTGCTTGGTGACCTTGCGCTGCAGGCCGGAGATGATGCCGCTGATCCGCGCCGGGCCCTCGGGCCGCCCGGAGGCCAGCAGGCCCGCGATCGTGGTGTCGCGGTTGGCGTCCAGGACGTGTTCCGCGCCGTCGAGCGGATGGCTGGAGACGTACAGGCCGAGCATCTCCCGCTCGAACGCCAGCAGCGTCGCCTTGTCCCACTCCCCCTCCGGGATGGCGATCGAGAAGGCGCCGGCCTGGCCGGGCTCGCCGAACAGCGAGTCCTGGCCGTGGGCCGCGTTGCGCTTGACGTCGACGACTGCGTCGACGGCCTGCTCGTGGACGGCGACCAGGGCCGCGCGGTGATGCCCCAGGCTGTCGAACGCCCCCGCCTTGGCCAGCGACTCGATGACGCGTTTGTTGCAGACGACGGACGGGACCTTGTCCAGGAAGTCGTTGAAGCCGGTGTAACGGCCCTTGGCGGCGCGGGTGGTGACGATGGCGTCGACGACGTTGGCGCCGACGTTGCGTACCGCGCCCAGGCCGAAACGGATGTCGGCGCCGACCGCGGCGAAATCCAGACCGCTGGCGTTGACGTCGGGCGGCAGCACCCGGATGCCCAGGCGGCGGCAGTCCGACAGGTAGACCGCCATCTTGTCCTTGTCGTCGCCGACGGAGGTGAGCAGCGCGGCCAGGTATTCGCAGGGGTGGTTCGCCTTGAGGTACGCCGTCCAGTACGACACCAGGCCGTATCCGGCGGTGTGCGACTTGTTGAAGCCGTAGCCGCTGAAGGGGACCAGGACGTCCCAGACCGCCTTGATCGCCTCGCCGGAGAAGCCGCGCTCACGCATGCCCGCCGCGAACCGGTCCCACTCGGCGTCCAGGACCTCCTTCTTCTTCTTGCCCATGGCCCTGCGCAGCATGTCGGCGCCGCCGAGGGAGTAGCCGGCCAGCTGCTGGGCGATGGCCATGACCTGCTCCTGGAAGACGACCAGGTGGTAGGTGTCGCCCAGGATGGGTTCCAGCGCCTCGGCCAGCTCCGGGTGGATCGGCTCGACCCGCTGCCTGCCGGTCTTGCGCAGGGCGTAGTTGGTGTGGGCGTTCATCTCCATCGGGCCCGGACGGTAGAGCGCGGAGACGGCCGCGATGTCGGTGAACTCGGTGGGCCGCATCAGCTTCAGCAGCGTGCGCATGCCGCCGCCGTCGAGCTGGAACACGCCGAGTGTGTCGCCGCGTGCCAGCAGCTCGTACGTCTTCGCGTCGTCGAGCGGCACGTTCAGGATGTCGATGTCGACGCCCTTGTTGGCGCGGACGTTCGCGATCGCGTCGCCGATGACGGTGAGGTTGCGCAGGCCCAGGAAGTCCATCTTCAGCAGGCCCATGTCCTCGGCCTGCGTGAAGGGGAAACCGGTGATGACCGGGCCGTCCGCCTTGGGCTTGACCAGCGGCAGCACGTCGATCAGCGGCTCGGCCGACAAGATCACGCCGGCCGCGTGGATGCCGGTGCCGCGGGTGAGGCCCTCGACGCCGGCCGCGGTGTCGATCACCCGCTTGACGTCGGGGTCCTGCTCGTACATGGCGCGCAGCTCGGCCGCCTCACCGTGGCGTGGGTGGCTTTCGTCGTGGATGGCGGCCAGCGGGATCTCCTTGCCGCCGACCGCGGCGGGGAACGCCTTGGTGATGCGGTCGCCCAGCGCGTACGGCAGGCCGAGAACCCGGCAGGAGTCCTTGATGGCGGCCTTGGCCTTGATCGTGCCGAACGTGACGATCTGGCAGACCCGGTCCTCGCCGTACCTGCGGGTGACATAGTCGATCATCTCGTCCCGGCGGCGGTCGTCGAAGTCCAGGTCGACGTCGGGCATCGTGATCCGCTCGGGGTTGAGGAACCGCTCGAAGATCAGCTTGTGCTCGATGGGGTCGAGCTCGGTGATGCCCGTGCAGTACGCGACCATCGACCCGGTGGCCGAGCCACGTCCGGGGCCGAGGCCGATGCCGTGCTCGCGGGCGTACCGGCAGATGTCGGAGACCACCAGGAAGTAGCCGGGAAAGCCCATCGCGTCGATCACGCCCAGCTCGTAGTCGATGCGGTCCAGCACCTCCTGAGGCGGGTCGCCACCGTAGCGGCGGCGTGCGCCCCGCAGTGTCTCCTCGCGCAGCCAGCTGGACTCGCTCTCGCCTTCGGGTACGGGGAAGCGCGGCGTCAGATCCCGGTGCGCGAACACCTCCCCGTAGTCGCCGACCCGCTCGGCCACCAGCAGCGTGTTGTCGCACGCGCCCGGCACCTCGGCGTCCCACAGCGCCCGCATCTCCGCGGCCGGCTTGACGTAGTAGCCGCTGCCGCTGAACCGGAAGCGGCCGGCGTCGGCCAGCCGCTTGCCGGTGCCGATGCACAGCAGCGCGTCGTGCGCCGCGGCCTGGTCCTCGGTGACGTAGTGGGAGTCGTTGGTGGCCAGCGGCGGCAGCCCGAGGTGCTTGCCGAGCTTCAGCAGGTCGTCGCGGACCCGGCGCTCGATGGCCAGGCCGTGGTCCATCAGCTCCAGGAAGTAGTTGCCGGGGCCGAAGATGTCGCGGTAGCGGGCGGCGGCCGCGACGGCCTGGTCGTACTGGCCGAGCCGCAGCCTGGTCTGCACCTCGCCCGAGGGGCAGCCGGTGGTGGCGATGATGCTCTGGCCGTGCGCGGCGAGCAGCTCATCATCCATGCGGGGATATTTCTGGACGTGTCCCTCCAGCCAGGCGCGCGACTGCAGCCGGAACAGGTTCCGCAGCCCCCGCGCGTCGGCCGCCCACATGGTCATGTGCGTGTACAGGCCGCGCCCGGAGACGTCTCCGCCCTCGCCGGTGTCGTCGTCGGACCTGCGTAGTGCCAGGTTGTCGCTGTAGAACACCGGCTGCCGGCGGTGCCGGGATCCCGGCGCCACGTACGCCTCGATGCCGATGATCGGCTTGACGCCCTGCTTGCGGGCCTGCTGGTAGAACTCGTACGCGCCGTGCACGTTCCCGTGGTCGCTCATCGCCACGGCCGGCATCCTCAGCCTGGACACCTCGTCCATGAGCGGGCCGACCTTGGCCGCGCCGTCGAGCATGCTGTACTCGGTGTGCACGTGCAGGTGTACGAAGGACCCCACCGGCTTCCACCCCTCATGGTTGTAGTCTCTTGCGGCAACCCGAGCATTCGACCCGAGCTTGGGAGGGGCTGTCCAACAACCGACACGCTGGCCGGCCACAACCGTTGGTGGTGGAATGGAGCTTGAGCTGGGCGCGGTGCGCGCCTTCGTGGCCGTCGCCGAGGACCGCTATTTCGGCGAGGCGGCGATCCGGCTGGGGATCAGCCAGCAGGCGGTCTCCAAGCGGATCGCGCGGCTGGAGTCCGACCTGGGGCTGACGCTGTTCTACCGGTCGCGCAACGGCGCCGATCTCACCGAGGACGGCCGGGCGTTCCTGGTCCACGCCCGCGCCCTGGTCGGCATCGCGGACCAGGCGGTGGAGCTGCTTCGCGGCCGGCGCCGCGCGCTGCGGGTGGACGTGCTGGACACCCGGCTCGCCTCCATCGATCTGATCAGGGGGTTCCATCAGGCCGTCGACGGCGTGGAGGTCGACATCGTCACCTCCGACGGGTTCAGGAGCGCGCGTGACGCGCTGGCCCGCGGAGCGGTGGACGCGGTCCTGTGCCGGGTGCCCGGGCCGCTGGACGACATGATCGACTGCGTGCCGGTGCACCTGGAGCCGGTGCACCTGCTGGCCGGCCGCGGGCACCGGTTCGCCGGTCGGGAGCGCGTGGAGACGGCCGAGCTTGCGGGGGCGACGGCGTGGATGCCGGGCAACGCCGAGGGCAGCGAGTGGGCCGAGTTCTACCGGCTGCTGGGGGCCGCGTTCGGCATCCGGATCGACACCTCCGGGCCGCACTTCGGCTACGAGCACTATGTGGAGACGATCGGCTCCGGCGGGCGCATCGGCTTCGCCGGAGAGGGAACGCGGCTGCCCTGGCATCCGGACGTCGTCCAGATCCCGATCACCGCCCCGGTGCCCGTCTACCCGTGGTCGCTGCTGCGGCACCGGCAGAACCAGCATCCCGCGCTCGACCTGCTCACCCGCCACCTCGTGGCGCGCCGCCGACCGCTTGACCCGGCCCATCAGTGGCTGCCCGACGCCGACCACGCCGCCTTCACCCGGGATCGGGCGAGGCCTTAACCGCCACGTATATACACCGGGCATATAGTCGCCGGCATGAGTGTTCCCCTTGCCCTGCTCGGCCTGCTCGATCGCGAGCCGAGCTACGGATATGACCTGAAGCGCGACTACGACACCTACTTCGGCAGGGGCAAGCCGCTGCCCTTCGGCCAGGTCTACTCGACGCTCGGCCGGCTGGCCAGGGACGGCAAGGTCATCGCCGGGCAGAGCGAGCCGGGCGCCGGCCCGGACCGCAAGCGCTACACGATCACGCCCGTCGGCAAGCAGGAGGTCGAGGTGTGGCTGGCCGAGCCGGTCGCGGCGGAGCCGTACCTGCAGACGGTGCTGTTCACCAAGGTCGTCCTGGCGCTGATGCTGGGCCAGGATGCGGCGGGCTACCTGGACGCTCAGCGGGCCACGCACCTGCGGCGCATGCGCGAGCTGTCGGAGATCAAGCGCGGCGGCGCGCTGGTGGACGCGCTGCTGGCCGATCACGGCATGTTCCACCTGGAGGCCGACCTGCGCTGGATCGACGTCACCTCGGCCCGGTTGGCGGCGCTGGCGGAAACGGTGCGCGGCTCATGACGATCGACGGCGTTCCCGTGCCGAGCCCGCTGATCGAGGCCCGCCGGATCTCGCGCTCGTACGGCCACACGCCCGCGCTGCGCGAGGCGAGCCTGTCGGTGAGGGCCGGCGAGATCGTGGCCGTCATGGGCCCGAGCGGTTCGGGCAAGTCGACGCTGCTGCACTGCCTGGCCGGGATCTTCACCCCGGACGCGGGCGAGGTGTGGTTGGACGGGCGGCGGCTGGACACGCTGAGCGACCACAGGCGGTCGGAGCTGCGGCGCACCGCGTTCGGCTTCGTCTTCCAGTTCGGGCAGCTGGTGCCGGAGCTGACCGTGGCCGACAACGTCGCCCTGCCGCTGCTGCTCGGCCGGGTCAGACGCGGGCAGGCCTACCGGCGTGCCGTTTCCTGGCTGGACCGGCTGGAGCTGGCCGATCTACGGGACCGGCGTACCGGGGAGTTGTCGGGCGGCCAGGCGCAGCGGGTGGCGATCGCCCGGGCGCTGGTGACCGGGCCCCAGGTGGTCTTCGCCGACGAGCCGACCGGCGCGCTGGACTCCCTGACCGGCGAGAAGGTCATGGAGCTGCTGGTCGGCCTGGCCCGCCAGGAGGGCACGACCGTGATCGTGGTGACCCACGAAGCCCGCGTGGCCGCCTGCGCCGGCCGGGAGGTCATCGTCCGCGACGGCAGGGTCACCGACCCCTACGCCAGCGAGGTCGCCCGATGACGATCTGGCTGGGGCTGCGGCTGTCGCTGCGCGGCGGCAGGGCCGCGGCCGTCCGGCTGGCGCTCGTCACCGCGGCGGTCGCGACCGGCGTCGTGGTGCTGCTGTCCACGCTGTCGCTGTTCAACGCCTTCCAGTCCACCGCGAGCCGCCCGTGCTGGGAGTGCACGACCGGCTCGGCGCCCAGCGGCACGGCTCAGGGCGCCACGCTGTGGAACTACCGCCGGGACTCCTACTCCGGCCGGACGATCAAGCGGCTGGACGTGGCCGCGCCCGGCCCTCAAGCGCCCGCCATCCCGGGCATCCCGGAAATGCCCGATGCGGGCCGGTACTACGCCTCCCCCGCCCTTGCCGAGCTGCTGGACTCGGTGCCGCGCGGGCAACTCGCCGACCGGTTCCCCGGCACGCGGGCCGGCCTCATCGGCCCGGCGGCGCTGTCCGGCCCAGACGACCTGGTGGTCGTCATCGGGCAGGCCCCGGAGCAGGTCGCCGCCATGGCCGGCACCGTCGTGGCCGGCACCATCGCCACCGGGCCCGTCGCCGACGACACCACGGCGCTCTACCGGCAGGGGTTCGGCCTGGCCGCGATCGGCCTGATCGTGCCGCTGCTCGTGCTCATCGGCACGGCCACGCGCCTGGCCGCCGCCCGCCGCGAGGCGCGTTTCGCCGCGATCAGGCTGGTGGGCGCCACGTCCCGGCAGATCAACGCCATCGCGTCGGTGGACGCCGCGGCGGGGGCTCTGCTCGGCACGCTGGCCGGGGTCGCGATCTTCCAGGCGGTACGGCCGGCCGTCGCCGCTGTGACGATCACCGGGTCCCGTTTCTTCCCCGAGACGGTGGCCCCGTCCGCGCTCCAGTACGCCGCCGTCCTGGCCGGGGTGCCGATCGCGGCCGCCTGCGCCGCCCTGTGGTCGCTGCGCCGGATACGGATCTCACCACTCGGCGCGGCGCGGAAGGCGCCGGCGTCCGCGCCCAGGTGGTGGCGGATGCTTCCACTGCCGGCCGGCCTGGGCCTGTTCGCGGGGCCGGTGTTCTGGGGCACGGACAACGAACCGAACGCGGTGCTGGTCGACACCGGCCTCGCACTGATCATGGTGGGACTGGTGGTGGGCGGGCCCTGGCTGACGATGCTGGCCGCGCGGCTGGCCGCCCGGTTCACGCACGGCGCGGCGACGATGCTGGCCGCGCAGCGGCTGGCAGCCGACCCGAAGGCGGCCTTCCGCTCCGTGAACGGCATCGTGCTGGCGGTCTTCATCGGCACGGCGGTCGCCGGGATCGTGCCGGCGGTCGTGTCGGGCCAGCAGGAGGTAGGGGGCGGCACGCTGAGCAACGTGCTGCGTGCCTCGTTCGGTCGCGGCGAGCAAGCCCTGTCGCCGAAGACCGGGGCCGAGCTCCTCGCCAAGCTGCGCGCCCACCCCGGCGTCACCGTGCTGCCGGTCTACGCACGCGCGGACGTCCCCGCGCCTCCGGCCAACCTCGAGCTCCTGCCGGAATGCGCCCGCGGCGTCTTGTGCGAGCAGGATTTCCTGCTCAGAAGCGTCGTCGAGTGCGAGAGCCTGGCGCTTTTCCCCGCCTTGGGGCGGTGCCCCGCAGGCGCCGGGGCCGTGGCGACCCGCTTCTCGCGCCTGCTGACCGGCGACAACATGCTGACGATCGGCAGGGAGCTCCCGCTCGTCCATGCGAAGAGCCCGGCCACCTCCACCCCCGCCACGAGCCTGGGCCTGGCGGGGGTGCTGATCGGCGTGGCCGATCCGGCGGTCCGCGAGCGGGTCCGCACGCTGCTGGCGACGTACCTGGCCAGGTCGGGTAGCACCGAAACGCCGCAGACCTTCGCCGAGGTCGCCCAGGCCAGGGCGGTCCTGCTGGACCAGGCGGAGCGCATCGCGCTGGCCATCGTGGTGCTGACCCTGCTCGTCGCGGGCTGCGGCCTCCTGGTGGCGGTCGCCGGCGGCCTGATGGAGCGCAGGCAGCCGTTCACCCTGCTGAGACTGTGCGGCACGCCGACCCGCACCTTGTCCAAGGTGGTGCTGCTGGAATCGGCGCTGCCCCTGGTGGTGGCCGCCGTGGTCGCGGCGGGCGCGGGGCTCGGCGTGGCGCAGCCGCTGATCGACCAGATCGCGATCAGGAGCGCACCGGCCGCGTTGCCGGGGCCCGCCTACTTTCTGACCGTCGGCGGTGGTCTGCTCGCCTCTCTGCTGTTGATCGCCACGGGACTGCCGCTCCTCAAGCGCATGACCGCGCCTGACGACGTGCGTTTCGAATAGAGCCGGCGTCCCCACCGGCAGGGTCAAGCCGGGGCAGCTCCTAGCGGGCGGCGCCGGTTCGCGCCGCGGTGACCACCACCGCGGCGTAACGCCTCGTGAAGCTGCCCCCGAACGCGTCGATCGCGGCCCCGATGCTCGCCAGCACCTCCTCCAGCCTGGCCGGCGGGAGCCGGGTGTGGGCACCGGTAGTAGGCAGGTGCGGGGGTGGTGAGTCAGCGGTCGGCGATGAGGCGGACCGCCTGCCGGATCACCTCTGCCTGGGCGGGAGCGAGCCCGTCAAGGAACGGCTCGATCACCCCGGCGTCCCACTCGGGCCAGCCCGGGTGGGGCTTGGCCAGCATGTGCCGCACGCTGTAGTCGGCGAGCCTCGCCGCCAAGGGCGCGATCCTCGGGTCGTCGGGCTCGGCGGCGGCCAGCTCGTCGAGCCGCCGGTAGAACTCGTGCCCGCGCGCCGCCACCTCGGGATCGGCGGCGAGCGTGTCGAACATCGCGAAGGCGCGTTCCCGCTCCGGGGTCGCCGCCACGGTGTCCATCAGCATCAGCATCTCGCGGTCCCAAGCCGCCGCCTTCGACGCGGGCAGATCCACCGTCTGCAGGAAGGCCAGCAGGTCGGGCGAGACGGTGTCCTCCGGTCCCAGCGTGCCGGCCTCGGCCCGCTGGAGCACCTCGGCCAGGCGCTGACGCCTGACCCGGATCTCCTCCTCCTGCCTGGCCAGGTCCGCGTCGATCTCGGCGAGGATCTCGGGCAGCTCCCTGGAGCGGTCTTCGGCGATGACGTCGCGTGCCTCGTCCAGGCTCAGGCCGAGAGTGATGAGGCGGCGCACGCGGGCCAAGGCGATGACGTCGCGCATGCCGTACTCGCGGTAGCCGTTGGCCAGGCGGCGTGGCTCGGGCAGCACGCCCTGGTGGTGGTAGTAGCGCACCGTCCGGGTCGACACTCCCAGCAGCGCGGCCAGCTCTCCGATCCGCATGCCCCACAGTTAAGACCTTGACGTCACGTCCATGTCAAACCGGTCTCCGTGGACGGGACGCAGTCTCAGAGCCGGCCGCTGACGCCGCGGATCAGCATCCCGAACAGCCCCGTCGCCAGGCGGCGGGTTATGGCAGCGGCCGCGCGCAGTGCGGCCTCGCTCTGGAACACGGTGCGCGGCCCGGCGGTGGCGACGCCCCGGGTGGCCGCCGCAGAGGCCAGCATGGCCTGCCGCCGGCGGCTCTTCTCGTACGCGCGCAGCGCCGTGGCCGGATCCGGACCGTGACCTGGCGCACGATCGGCCGCCGCCAGGCCGCGCAGCAGCGCCGCGACGTCTTCCAGCGCCTGGCCGGCGCCCTGCGCCAGGATGGGGGGCATGGCGTGCACCGCGTCGCCGATCAGGACGCACCGGCCGCGCCGCCATCGGAGCGGGGCGCGGTGCCGGCGGTGCGGGAAGACTTCGAGGTCCTTCTCCGACAGCGCCGCCAGCAGGTCGGGGACGGGCGGGGCCCACGCCCCGTACTGCGTCCGGAGGGCGGCGAGCGCCCGGTCCGGGTGGTCGGAGCCGTCGCCCGGCCGCCACCTGAGGTCGATGAGCCACTGCAGCAGGCCGTCGCCCGCGGGGCTCAACCCGACAAGTCCCTCGCGCCCGACGAACAGCAGGGCGCGGGAGCCGAGCTCGAAAGGCGCCGGGATCAGGCCCTGCCAGGTGGCCGCACCGGTCGGCAGCGCGTCCGTGCCTGCGCCGGGGCCGAAGAGCGCCGCGCGCACCTGGGAGTTCACGCCGTCGGCGCCGATGAGCAGGTCCCCCGAGTACTCCGCGCCGTCCTCGGTCTCGATCCGTACCGACCGGCCGTCGTCGTGGAGGCGGGTGAAGCGGGCGCCGAACCGGAAGACTCCCTCATGCAGCCCCTCGGCGAGCCGGGCCAGCAGTAATCGGCGAGGGATCACCACCACAGGAGCGCCGAACCGGGTCTCCAGCCGCTCGGTGTCCACCACCATCACCGGGCGCCCCCGGGCGCTACGGACGTCGACGGCCTCGATGCGCTGCCCCGCCCCGTCCATCCGCACGCCGAGATCGCCGAGAACCGCGGTGCCGTTGCTCCAGAGCGTGATCGCGCAGCCGCTGTCGCGCAGGGCCGGCGCCCGTTCGAGCACGGTCACCGCATGTCCGGCCGCGAGAAGCCCTCTGGCCGCCGCCAGCCCTGCGATCCCGGCCCCCACAATGAGAACACGCATGCCCGTCCTCTACGGCTAGTAGTACTACTAGTTGTAGAGCATAAGGGCGGGGTATGCCAGGCCAAGATCCGGCCCCATCCGGCCATGACGGACAGTCCCATCTCGCGCTGGAACAGTGCCCTCGACACGGCGAGCGGCCCCGCCTGGGAGACCCAGGCGGGGCCGCGCCGGCTCAGTAAGGCCGCTGGAGGTAGCGGCCGAGCGACGGGTCGTACAGGCGGCCCTCCACCAGGACCGTCCCGTCCAGCATGGTCGGGTGGAACGAGCCGCCCATCCAGCCGTAGCGGCGTGATGCGGAGGCCACGCCGAATTCGTCGTACCCGACCACGGTGGCCAGGCCGCTGTCGAGCTCCAGCTCGGTGCCCACGTGACCCTCGACGGTGAGCAGCAGGACACGCACCGATCCGGTCGCCCCCGTCAGCGCGGCCAGGTCGCCGCCGACGCCGGCCACGTGACGGACGACCGCGCCGTTCTCGGCGACCCAGGAGGTCCGGTCGCCGTCGGAGCCGTAGTGGTGGACGGTGACCGCGCCCGCCTCGGTGGTCTCCGACCTGATCCGGCCCGCCGGGTCGCGCGTCCACGTCAGGCTCCGCTCGCCGGAGGTCTGCTTGGCCGGCAGGCCGTCGGCGAAGTAGGCGACGGTGCGCCCGCCCGGCAGGGAGGTGGTGCGGCCCGCCGGGTCGTAGCCGTAGCCGTCGCCGGTCAGCCTGCCGTCGGAGGAGTAGGTGTACGTGGTGATGCTCGCGGTGGAGTCGTCGGCCACCGGGCAGTCCTCGTCCGACGCCTGCACGGCCAGCCGGACCCGGTTGCCCGCGCCGTCGTGGCCGTAGCGGCGCAGCGTGCACACCGGGAACGCCATGTCCAGCGCCGAGGCGAGCTGGCCCGCCTTGTCGTAGCCGAGCTGCCGTTCGGCCCCGATGTCGGTGCGCATGTTCAGCAGCACCTGCCCGTGGACGTTCCGGCCGATCTGGTCGATCATCACCGGGCCCTCCAGGCCGTCCCGGGTGTAGATGCGGCCGTAGTTCTGCCCGCGCTCGTCGTACGGGGACTGCACGTGCAGCCCGCCCGGCAGGTCGCCCTCGATCTGGCGGCCGTCGGCGTCGTAGCGGGCGGTGAAGGTGCCCGCGGCCGAGTCGGTGACCGAGGTGGGCAGGCCGCGCGGCTCGGCGGCGTGGTCGTAGGCGTAGACCCTGGTGGACGGGGCCGAGTCCGCGACCTTGACCGGGCGGTCGAGGTCGTCGTACTCGGTGCGGGTCTGGCCGCCGTCCGCGTCGGTGTGGGAGATGACCCGGCCCAGCCGGTCATAGGCCGTCACGATCTTCTCCGTGCCGCGCCACCGCTCGGTGGGCCGGCCGGTGGCCCGGCTGTAGCCGATGCCGATCTCGGCCTCTCCCCCGGACTGCGTCGCGATGGGCCGGCCGGCCGGGTCGCGCTTGATCGTGGTGACCGTGCCTCCCTCGGTCACCGTGTGCGGCAGGCCGGAGGCGGTGTAGGTGTAGGTGCGCCCGCCGTCCTGGCAGACCAGGCCGGCCCACTCGGGCCGCCCGCCGCACGGGGCGCCGCCGGCCGCCGCGTAGAGGACGGGCCCGGCGGTGTCGGCGGCGACCGCCTTGCCGCCGGGGTCGCGGACCGTCCTGACCTGCCGGCCGGTGGCCCAGTCGTAGGTGATGGTGGTGGTCCTGACGTCCACGTCGGGCTTGGACTCGCGCCCGACGATCACGGCGCCGGCCTTGACGGTGGTCGGCAGGTCACGGGCCGTCGCGGAGGCCGGCCGGCCCTCGTCGTACGTGCTGACGGTGCGGGTCCTGGCGCCGATGGCGTACCCGGCCGGCAGGTCGTCCACATCGGACTCCAGGTTGACGATGTGGACCGGGCTCAGCTCCTCCAGCTTGCGGCGGCCGGAGGCGTCGTAGATCGAGCGGGTGGACAGCATCTCGGCGCGCTCGTCCGGGCCGTAACCGGTGATGGCAAGCTCGACGAGCCGGTAGTCGGTCTCAGGACGCTGCGACAGCTCCCTGTTCGCGGCGGTGAGCACCCGCACCGCGTGGCCGAACCGGTCGTAGTCGGTGGCGGACAGGTGCCCGCCCGGCGTCAGGACGTTGACCGCCCGGCCCGACTCGTCCAGGTACGTCACGGTGGGGCGGGTCGTGGAGCCCGGCGGGTGGACCGCAGTGGCCGTCACGGGTGCCGCCGCCTGTCCCCAGGCCGCCACCTGCCCGGCCGTCATGTCCGCCGGGCCGCCGGCGGCCTTGGTGAGCGGGACGCCGTAGCCGACCGTGGTCTTCGCCTCGCCCGCGACCTGGTCGGCGGTGCCGGGCTTGAGTGTGGGGCGGGTGACCGAGCGCAGGCGGCCGTCGGCCTCGTAGCCGAAGGTCCACGGCAGCTCGCCGGGCGGGGTGAGCGTGGTGACGCGGCCGGCGGAGTCGTAGCCGTAGACCGTCTTCAGCGGCGGGCTGATCCGCGGGTCCCACACCTCGGAGAGCCGGCCCGCGCCGTCGTAGCCGTACTGGGCGATCACCGCTCCCTTGAGTGAGACGGTGGCCAGGCGGCCGGCGGTGTCGTAGCCGAGCTCCAGCGTGTGCCCCGACCGGGTGATCGACTTCGGACGGCCCTGCTCGTAGGTGTGGCCGGCAGGTATGTAGATGTCCCCCTGTTTGGTGAAGGCGGTGACCTCGCCACGGGAGTCAGTGAGCGTGTACGTGCCGGTGAGGGTCAGGTCCTCGGCGCCGGGCTCCGGCTTCCAGCCGTCCTTGGTCTTGGTGAACTGCACCGGTGTGCCGTCGGCCCGGGTCAGCTCGACCGAGGTGGGCGAGGTCTCCTTGAGCACCGTCAGCGCGGGCGTCCACGCGGCGCCGGGGTCACGCGAGGAGGCCGCGCGGGTGAGCGTCAGGCCGAAGGGGCCGCCCGCCGCGGTCTGGAGGCGGTAGTCACCGGTGAGCAGGTTCAGCACGCCGGGGCCGACCTGGCTGGTGGCGGCCCGGGTGGCGCGGCGGTCCACGACGACCTCGGCCGGGCGGGACTCCACGGTGGTCCCGGACGAGCCGGAGACGAGCGCGCGCACCTGGACCGCGGCGCCGCCGAGGTGTGCCGCGGCGTCCCAGACCAGCCCGGACACCCCGTTGGGGGCCGCGACGGGCCAGGCGGTCAGCGGCTTGCCGTCCGCGCCGGTCACGTTCGCCACCGGCAGGTCCGCCCAGGCGTCGGTCTCGGACCGCCTGTACTGGAACCTGGCCTGGGTGAAGGCGTTGCCCGTCACCGCGAGCGGCACCCTGCCGGTGCTGCGCAGGCCGTCGGCCGGAGCGGTGAGCACGGCCACTGCCGCGCCGGAGCCCACGTTGAAGGTGTACGCGGTGACCGGCGAGGCGTTGCCCGCCTTGTCGATGGTGTGGACGCTGAGCGTGTGCGCGCCGGTCGTGGCGGGCGTCAGCTTGGCGGTGACGGCCGCGCCGGTGGTGAGCACCTTCGTGGTGCCGCCGCTGTCGAGCTTGTAGGCGATCCAGCCGGTGTCGGTGCTCGCCGGGGTGAGGGTGAACGTGCCCGCCTTGCCGGCGTCGCCGTGCCAGCCGCCGTCGTTCGGGTAGTCCGCCGAGGCCACCTTGGGCGCGGGCGGCTTGGTGGTGTCGACGGTGAACGTCGCCGTCTGGTACGCCTTCGAGGTCAGAGAGCCGTCGTTGGCCCACGACCGGATCGTGTACGTCTTGCCGTTCGCGAGCTTGCCGGCGGGCACGTTCGCGCCGGAGAAGCCGTTGCTGGCCACGTACGCGCCGTAGAGGTTGTCGATCAGCAGCGTCGAGCCCGCGTACACGTCGAACAGGCCGCGCACGTTCCCGCCGTCGGGGTCGCGCACGTGGTTGCGCAGCTGCGGGGTCAGCGTGTTGGTCCAGCGGGTGCCGTTGTAGTCGGTCCACGGGGAGGTCCACGTGGAGACCGGCGTGCTCGGGTAGGAGTTGTACGTCACCGAGATGACCGGCACCTTCGACGAGGCGTTGCCGGAGTGGAACCGCTTCCAGGCGTACTCGTCCGACTCGTTGGCGGCCCGCAGGCCCATGCCGGATTCTTTCCAGCCCTGGGTGGCGTAGTGCTGCACCAGCGAGGTGACGTTGGCGGTGACCCAGCCGTCGGCGCAGCCGCTCCCATAACCCTTCGTCTGGCTGGAGGAGGCGTACTTGGCGGCCGAGTGCGGTCCCGGCCAGCGCGACGCCGTCGTGGCGCGATCGGCCGACCAGACATCCCACGAGCGGGCGTCGCACGACCACGAGTGGTAGTTCCACAGCTTCAGCGTGGCCGAGAGGATCTTCTTGCCCGCGATGCCGGGGGTCTTCCACGTGATGAACGACCGGGCGACCTGGCCGCTGCCGTTGTTGCCGATCTTCAGCTCGGTGGAGCCCGACTGGTCGGTGCCGTAGCCCTCCTGCACGAACGTGTCGAAGACCTGGCCCAGGTTGAGCGACGGGTCCACGGTGACGGGATACGTCGTGGCCGGGTCGTTCAGGAAGGCAGGGTCCGGGGTGAGGACGAGGTCGTTGCTGGAGACCTTCATGTCCACGGGGGCGCGGCGCAGGTGCTCACCGGAGATCGGATGCGTGCTGGCGTCCCACATGACCGGCGCGGGGATGGTGACGGCGGTCTTGCCCTTGGCGTCGACCAGCTCCACGCCGCCGTCGGCGGCCTGGCGCGGCTTGAGGCCCGGCGCCTTCAGCCCCAGCGTGTACGTCAGCGGCGCGGTCGGGCGCGACTTGAGCAGCAGGAACTGCTCGGCGCCCGTCCTGGTGGCGGTGACGACCAGGTCGGCACCCGGCATGACGTCCGGGTACGTGGCCGTCTCACCGGACAGGCGCGGCGTCGGCAGCGCGCCCTTCCACTGCATGGTCACCTTGGCGGCGCCCTCGCCGATCGTGATCAGATCGGCGGGCCCGGACGCGTCTGCCTGCCGGGCCACGCCGGCGCGGCCGCCGCCGAACCTGAGCGCCCGGCCGTGGCCCCGGGTCACGATCTCGCCTGACGGCGCCTTGGTGAGCGAGATGTCCACCGGAGCCCACGCGCCGTCGCGGCGGAACCTGACCGGGCCGGCGAACGAGTCGACCGTCAGCGTGCCGTCCGGGTTGGCGTAGGTGGTGGTGGTCTCGGTACGGGCGTCGGCGACCTCGACCCGCTTGCCGGTCAGGCGGGCGGACAGCCGGGCGGAGGGCTCATCGGGCGCGCTCGGCTCGGCCGTGAGACGGCCGGGGGCGCTCGGGTCGTCCACCGGCTTCGCGGCGGCGGCGGACGGGGACGGCGAGGTGGCGGGTGGTTCGGCGGCGGCGGGTGACGGGGGCGCGGCCAGCGGGAGAAGCAGCAGGGCGAGGCCGCCGGCGAGGGCCCGTGGCAGGAGGGCAGGCATGGGTGCTCCGGGAGGTGTGCGCGTAGGGCGACGCCCCCGCCGGGCCGGCGGGGGCGTCGGGTAGTGCGGGGATTACTTGCTCTGGCAGCTCTTCTTGCGGACCTCGCCCCAGAAAACGGGTCCAGGCAGCTGGATGCGGAGCGCGAAGCACTGGTTCTTGTTCGAGGCTTCCCGGATCTTGTAGATGTACTGGGCGACGCCGGCCACGATGATCGCCCTGCAGCCCAGCTTGATCTTGCCCTTGGCCTTGTCGCAGGCGGCCTTGAGCACCTCGGCCGCGGCGGCCGCGCCGGCGTACAGCCAGGCGTTGTGGATCTTCTTCGTGAGCTTCTTCGAGAAGATCACCCGGCACATGGCCTTCCACCACTCGCACTGCAGCTTGAGCGCGGGGTCGGCGACCACGGGGTAAGCGGCACCCGCGTGGTTGACCGTCTGGATGAGCGTCATGCCCTCCACCCGGTACGAGGTCGGCACCGCGTTGCCGTTGGCGTCCTTGGCCCAGGGCAGGTCGATCTCGCCGATGTAGAAGTCGTCCTGGTAGATCAGGACGGTGCCGTCGTCGTCCTCGACCTCCAGCATGGATCCCTCGGGCGCGCTGATCGGGAAGCGGTACTCCGTCGGCGCCGAGGCGTCCTTGATGATGGTCAGGGCCCGGGCGATCTGGCCGGTGCGCTGGTGGGCGAAGGCCACGGTGGGCTGCTTGGCCGTGTACGTGACCAGGCCGGGCAGTGGCTGGTTGGCGTTCCCCGTGGCGTCGGGCATGCCGATGCCGATCTCGGTCTCGCTGACGGACACCGACAGAGTGCGGTTGGGGTCCGTCGCGACGGCGAAAGGCCGCTGGACGTCGCCCTCGGGGATCACGGTCGGCGGGACGGTCTTGGCCTCCTCGACGATCTCGGGGACGACCTGGGTGAGGGCTGCCAGCGCCGGGTCATCGGCGGCAACGGCGGGAGTGGAGGTGATGTTCGCGCTGCTAAGTGCCAGGGCTGTCGCTAACGCGACGACGAATGCCCGAGCGGAAGTGCGCATGGATGTCCTTCCACGTGCGGTTGGGGGGCATTGCACAAACGCCGCAAACGTAAAGATCATCAGCAACCATTCGGGTGATCTTGAATGGACGGCCCGTAAACGTTTGCTGTCTTCCGGGCCTCGTAAGTACACGCTTACGCAGGGTCACAGCCGATTCGGCATCAGGCCAGGTCACACCGCGGCGGCCGGATGGCGACCAGGCGCATCACACCCGTGCCTGTGCATCCGGGACATGCGCGAGGACGAGCGACGCTGCAAGATCAGCCTGGGCCGACGGCGTAGGCTCGGATGATCGTCTGGGTAAGGGCGTTGCCGGACGCGCTGTTGACCGTCGTCCTCAGCGAGACGAATCCGGGCGTGCGCGGGTTCGGCACCATGGCGGTCCATCCCGTGGTGGTGCGCTGGGCCGGGATGGTACGCCAGCTCGTGCCGTCGTCGGAGGAGAGCTCCAGCTTGAGCGTGGAGGGAGCTCCCTCGACGCTGATGGGCAGTTCGGTCAGTGAGCCGGAAACGGAGCAGCCGCTGCCGCTGATGGCGGTGCGCTACGCGCCCGGCGGACTCGACGATCTCAACCGCGCCAGGTCCGGCTCACTGACTGCCGGCCGGTCCAGTCGGGGTGCTTCTGGGCCAGGATCGCGGCGGCTCCCGCCACATGCCGCGCGGCCATCGAGGTGCCGCTGAGCGTCCGGTAGGCGCCACCGGCTGCCGCCGCGACGATGTTCACGCCCGGCGCGGTGATGTCCGGCTTGATCGCATGGTCGCCTTGCCGCGGTCCCTGACTGGAGAAGTCGGCGATCCGGTCCGACCTGTCGACCGCGCCGACCGTGAGAGCGGCGTCGGCGCTGCCGGCGCTCGATACCGTGCCGGGCCGGCCGTCGTTCCCAGCAGAGATGACGAACAGCGTGCCCGTCCGCGCCGACAGGGAATTCACCGCCTCTTCCAAGGGGTCGAGGTCCTGTTCCTCAACGCCAAGGGAGGACGCCTGACCGCCCGCGCCGCCGGCGGCATCATCGCCGCGATCGCCCAGACGGCCGGCCTCGACGACCCCACCACCGCGCACGTCCTGCGCCACACGCTCGCCACCATCCTGGACGCCCTCAACGTGATCACGGTTGGCCGTAGGCCTACCTGCGAAAACGGGCGTCGAGATCGACACCGGGCCGGTTTTCCCGGTATCTCGGCTGGATCCGCGCACAGGGCGACGCCCCCGCCGGTACGGCGGGGGCGTCAGGATGGTGCAGGGGCTACTTGCTCTGGCAGCTCTTCTTGCGGACCTCGTACCAGACGATGCCCGGAGCCTGGAACCGGATCGCGAAGCACTGGCCCTTGTTCGCGGCTTCCCGGACCTTGTAGATGGCCGAGGCGCCACCCGCCGTGTAGGCGATCTTGCAAATCAGCTTGGCCTTGCCCTTGAGCTTGTCGCAGGCGCCCTTCAATGCCTCGATCCCGCCGGCGACGCCGGCGACGAACCAGGCGTTGTAGATCCTCTTGGTGAGCTTCTTCGAGAAGATGAGCCGGCACATGGCCTTCCACCACTCGCACTGCAGCTTGAGCGCGGGGTCGGCGACCACGGGGTAAGCGGCACCCGCGTGGTTGACCGTCTGGATGAGCGTCATGCCCTCCACCCGGTACGAGGTCGGCACCGCGTTGCCGTTGGCGTCCTTGGCCCAGGGCAGGTCGATCTCGGCGAGGTAGAAGTCGTTGTTGTAGATCAGGACGGTGCCGTCGTCCTCCTCGACCTCCAGCATGCTGCCCTCGGGGGCGGAGATCGGGAAGCGGTACTCCGTCGGCGCCGAGGCGTCCTTGATGATGGTCATCGCCCGGGCGATCTGGCCGGTGCGCTGGTGGGCGTAGGCGACGCTGGGCTGCTTGGCCGCGTAGGTGACCAGGCCAGGCAGCGGCTGGTTGCCGTTACCCGCGGCCTCCGGCATGCCGATCCCGATGTCGGTCTCGCTGACGGTCGCGACCAGGGTGCGGTCGGGGTCCGTCGCGACGGCGAAAGGCCGCTGGACGTCGCCCTCGGGGATCACGGTCGGCGGGACGGTCTTGGCCTCCTCGACGATCTCGGGGACGACCTGGGTGAGGGCCGCCAGGGCGGGGTCCTCCTGCGCGAAGGCCGGGGTGCCGGCCACGTTCGCGCTGCTGAGCGCCAGGGCTGTCGCTAACGCGACGACGAATGCCCGAGCGGAAGTGCGCATGGATGTCCTTCCACGTGCGGTGGGGGGCATTGCACAAACGCCGCAAACGTAAAGATCATCAGCAACCATTCGGGTGATCTTGAATGGACGAGCCGTAAACGTTTGCTGTCTTCCAGGCCTCGTAAGTACCCGCTGACGCAGGGTCACAGCCGATTCGGCATCAGGCCAAGTCACACCGCGGCGACCGGATGGCGTCATGTTCACCGGCGCCCGCTTCGACGGCGAGGAGTTCGCAACTCACGCCCGCCAGGCCGGGTCTGGCGGGCGCCGCTGGTGAACCTGGCGACGTTCACCGGTGGTCGTGTCCGGCCGGGCGGATGCCGTTCAGCACCGTGTTGACGAGATCGTCGACGAAGCCGGAAGGGACGCGCGGAGGATCGGCCGCGGTCTGCCAGAGCAGGTGCGGCAGGATCAGCTCGTGGCAGGCTCCGACGATCACGGTGGCGGCGGCGGTGACGTTGACGTTCCCGGCGATACGGCCGAGGTCCTGCTCGCCCCGCAGATAGCCGGCCAGTGCCGGTTCGAGGCCCCACTGGTGGTCGTCCGCGGTCAGCGCGCCGAAGCGGGCCAGTACTTCGGGGTGGGCGAGCAGCTGCGCGAAAACAGGCAGGATCGCGGTGTGCAGCGCGAGCCCGTGCCGGATGCAGGCACGCAGGCAGGCTTCCAGGCTGCCGCTGCCAGGCAGCGGCAGGCCGTCCAGCGTGCGCTCGACGGTCTGGACGTGAGCTCGCAGGGCGTGGGCCAGGAGCTCTTCCTTGTTGGCGAAGTGGTTGTACAGCACGCCGTCGGCCACCTGGGCCTCTCGCGCGATGTCGCGGACGGTGAGCCGGGCGATGCCGCGCCGGCGGATGAGGCGTTCGGCGCTGGCGATGAGGTGGTCGCGCAGGCTGAGGCCGTCGGCGTGGCGCAGGGCGGCGGCCTTCCTGGGTGACATCACCTCTCCCCCGTCCATTGCGCGCTGACCAGCCACTGCGCGCCGGGCAAAAGCACTCCCCCGGATCCCGCGTACGGCTCCAGCGAGGCCGTGAGCCTGGCATGCGCGGCCTCCCACGTCAGGCCGTCGTCCTGCTCGACGACGTAGCGGGTCGGGCCGCTGGCCAGGAAGGCGTCGGCGGCGTCGGCGGGCGTGGACCCGAAACGGTGAGGCACGTGGAGGGGCTCGATCGATACGTCGGTGAAACCGGAGGCGGCGAGCACCCGGTCGATGTGAGTGGGATCCGACAGCACGAACATCGCCGGGGCCGGGCCCGGATATCCGGCGACCACGGCCTGCGGCCGCGGCTCGATGCCCAGCAGCGCCGCGACCGGGACCACGTACCATTCGCAGTCCTCGGGCGGCTGCGGGCAGACGAATGCCAGCCGCCCGGCTGGCCGCAGAGCTCGCCCGATGTTGGCGAACGCGGCTACCGGGTCCGCGAAGAACATCGCGCCGTACTTGCTGATGGCCACGTCGAAGCCGGCCGCCGGGAACGCGTGCACCTGCGCGTCGGCCTGCTCGAACAGGACGTTGTCGAGTCCGGCCGCCGCCCGGCGCGCCTGCTGGAGCATCGGCGCCGACAGGTCGATCCCGACGACCTGCCCCTCCGGCGCGCGTCGCGCGGCCATGCGAGAGGTGTCTCCGGTACCGCAGCCGATGTCCAGGACGCGATCGCGGCTGCCGACGCGGGCCGCCTCCAGCAGTCGTCCGCACAGTTCGGCCTGCAGCCGGTCTTCGGTCTCCCGCTCGGCGGCCCATGCGGCGCCTTCGGCGCCGTTCCACGCGCTGAACTGCTCAGTGTTGCGCATCGCCAGCCCCTTATGAACGAATGTTCATGAACACACGTTCATCCTGATGTCCTGCTCGACCCGCGTCAAGGCCGCCGACGCCCGCCGTACCAAGAGCGGGACGGCGGGCGGGGAAGCTCAGCCGAGCTGGTCGCGCAGGCGGGCGCACTCGCGGGTGAAGCGGTTGTCGCGGCCGCCGGCCGCGTGCGCCGACACCTCCGGGATCTCGCCGCGTGCGCCCGCCCAGGCCGCCACGTCGGCGGCCAGCGCCACCGCCTCGCAGTGCACGACGGTCGGCCGCTCACCCTGGCCGGGCAGCAGGTCCGGCAGCAGACTCGTGAGGATCCGCCAGACCTGCTCGTACGCGCCCTGGTGCGCGGCCTCGGTGAGGACGGCCAGGACCGGGCGGGTCTCGAACCAGGTGCGGCGGATCAGCAGCGAGAGCTGCCTGCCGACCGCTTCGGCCGGCAGATCTCCCCTGGCGGCCATCCGCGGGAGCCACCTCACCGCCGAACCTGGCGCCGGCCTGCGCGCCGAGCGCCGCGGGCAGCAGAGGGACGGCCGCGGCAATGGTCTCGGCGGCCGGGGCGAACGCTGCGGCGTGCTTGAGCGCGAGCCGGACCGCTCGCCGCTGGATGTCATAGGACACGTGCGCGAACGCCGTGGCGAGCGCGGGCGCCAGGTCACCCGCGCGTCCGGGCGCGCGCCGTACCTCCTCATCCAGCCATCGCAGGCCCGCTTGGGCCAGCTTGGCCTCGGGACGGAAGGTCAGTGCGCCGATCGCCTCGACCACCTCGGCGTCGTCATGGGGGCCAGTACGGCGTAGCTGGGCGAGCGCCAGCTCGGCGACCGTGCCGGGGGCGGCGGGAAGCAGCCGCAGGTAGTCGCGCGCCCGCGCGGCGAACTCCTCGGGCGGCGGGTCGATCAGCTCGTGCAGCCGCACGAAGAAACGCAGGTCGGCGGCATCCCCGCCGCGCAGGAAGCGGCGCAGGCAGCCGTCGAGCAGGTCCTCACGCGACACCCGGCCGGCCGCCAGGTCCCGCTCGAGCCGGGCGAGCCACCGGGTGGGCGCGGGCCTGAGCCGTTCCTCGCGCAGAGCACGGCCGGCTCCTTCCGCCTCGAAGATCCTGGGCAGCAGCGGGCCGATCAGCGGGTCGTCGTCGACCGGCCCCGCGAGGAGCCAGGCGGCCACGAGCGGGTCGTGCTCCGGCGGCGGGCTCCCGCAGGCCCGCAGCAGCGCGAGGGCCAGCGGGCCCGTGCGGTCGGTCGCCGTACGGATCTTCAAGGCGAGCCTGGCCGCGACGTCGGACTGCCAGCCGGCCGGGCGGGCGGCCAGCACGCGGACCAGCTCGGCGGGGTTCGCCGGCTCCCACCGGGTGGTGAACTCGCGGCGGGTCAGCCAGGCGGCCACGGCGGCGGGACCCTGGAGCGTGCCCGCGCCCGCGATCCGCAGCGCTTCACCGAACCCGCCGACCGCGTCCGGGGCCCAGTCCCCGAACGCCGGCTCCCAGTCGGCGTCATCGTCGTCGAGGCCGGACTCCCATCTCTCCCTGGCCATGCGTGCGGCGATGTCCCGCATTTCCTTGCGTAACTCCGGCAGCCGCCGCGCCACTTCGGCGCGTTCGGCCTCGGTCAGCGCGATCACGCAGTCGGCCAGGTCCCTGGTCTTGCGTTCGGTGATGAGATCACGGACTTGCTGCCAGGCCGTCACCGGGGTGCTTCGCACGTGCACATTCGTCATGCGCGGCAGACTAGAGATCAACGCCGACAAAGCCGGCCGGTCGCGCTAGCGCGTCGAGCCCGGACGGGCTGGGCCGAGCAGGCTCAGCGCCACCTGTTTGGCCAGCTCGGCGGCATCGGCGTCGCCATGGTGGTCGGCGAGGACGGTGGCGCCTTCCACGAGCGTCAGCAGTTGCCTGCCGAGGCTGGCCGGGTCGGGGACGCCGGCGGCGCGGGCGATGCCGGTCAGCAGCTCCAGATGCCGGTCCAGGTGCCGGGCGGCGACGGCGCGCGGGGTGCCGCCGTGCTGCTGGGTGGCGGCGTTCACGATCGCGCAGCCGCGGAAGGCGGGTTCGGCGTGCCAGCGCCCGAGGGCGTCGAAGACCGCCGCCAGCTGATCGGCGGGCTCCGGGCCGGCCGCGGCCGCCGCCTGCTGAAGCCAGTGCACCACGTGGTCGCTGCGGGCTTCCAGAACCGCCCGTACGAGCCCGTCCTTGGAGCCGAAGTGGCGGTACAGCGTCTCCTTGGAGATCCCCATCGCCGCGCACAACTCGGCCACCCCGATGCCGTCCAGGCCCCGCTCGTACAGCAGCCGAGTGGCCGCTTCCAGGATGGCGGCACGGGTACGGGCCGGGTCGAGGGAGACACCCTTGGGAACAGGCATGCCCAGATAGTACCGGCCGGTTCCAACTCTGCCGGCCTCCCAGATCGTCGGCGATGGAGGCCAGCGGCCGATCCTCACGCCCTCCTGCCCCGTCCGGGGGTGCGCTGGACAGTGGCACATCGGCCAGCAGGGTACGTACGGTCTCGTATCCCTCGATCATGATGGTTTGTCTGCCGGTGTTCATACCGTCGCCTCTCCTGATGTGGGGTGCTGGGCCTTGCGGGGCAGCAGGGCCATCAGCGCCACCAGGACGGCGGCAGCCGGGGCGCCCCAGAACAGGACGTCCGGGATGGCGGCGGCGGTCGCCACCGGGCTCGGGGCCCGGCCCTGGAGTTCCCGGGCGAGGAGGGTGCCGAAGACCGCCACGCCGAGCGACAGGCCCAGGCCGCGGACGGACACCGCGGCGGAGGTGGTGGCGGCCAGATCCGCGGGCGAGGCCGCGTTCTGCGCGACGACCACCAGGTTCTGCATCAGCAGCCCGAACCCGACCCCCAGCACCGCGATCTCCACGGCCAGCAGGGCGTAGGGGGTGTCGGGGGTGAGCCGGCTCAGCAACGCGAATCCCAGCACCGCGGTCGTCGAGCCGGCGAGCAGGTAGGGCTTGAACCGGCCGCTCGCGCCGACGCGGGCGCCGGCGAGCGAGGAGACCGCCATGAACGTCAGCACGTACGGGTTGAGCGCCAGTCCCGCCTGGGTGGCGCCCATGCCGTACGCGGCCTGCAGGTACGTGGGCAGGTAGACGATTGAGCCGCCGAGCAGCGCGCCGAGCAGCGCGGTGGCGGGGAGCACGACGCGCAGGGTGGGGTCGGCGAACAGCCGCAGCGGCAGCAGCGGGTTGGCCGCCCGGCGTTCGTGCCACACAAACAGAGCCGCCAGAACCGCCACCGCGCCGATCAGCGCCAGGATCACGCCGGACGTCCAGGCGTACGTGCGGCCGCCCCATTCGGCCACCAGCAGCAGGCTCACCGTCGCACCCGCGATCAGCACGGCCCCGGCCAGGTCGACCCTGCCTTCTGCCCTGCCGTCCCCGCCTGGCTTGGGCAGCCGCAGCGCGAACGCGGTGAGCGCCATGGCGAGCAGGCCGAGGGGCAGGTTGATGTAGAAGATCCAGCGCCAGCCCCAGGCGTCGGTGATCGCGCCGCCGGCGAGCGGGCCGCCCACGCTGGCGAGCGCGAAGACGCCGCCGGTGAAGCCCTGGATTCTGCTGCGTAGATGCTGCGGGTACAGCTCCGACAGCGCGATCGTGGGCAGCACGAACAGCGCTCCGGCCCCGACGCCCTGGAAGGTCCTGGCGGCGATCAGCTGGGGCGTCGTCTGGGCCAGGCCGCACAGCACGGAGCCCGAGACGAAGACGGCGACCGCCGTGACGAACACCGGGCGCCGCCCGAAGCGGTCGCTGATGCGGCCGTAGAGCGCGCCGGTCGCGGTCGAGGCCAGCATGTAGGAGGTGACGATCCAGCCGATCGCGTCCATGCCGCCCAGGTCGGCGGCGATGTCAGGCAGGGCGATGGCCACCACCGTCTGGTCCAGGACCGACAGCAGCATGCCGATCAACAGGCCGGCCGTGGCGAGCGGCACATTGCTGCTGCCCTTCAGGGGGGCGGCGGTCTGCGCGAGGTCTGTGGACACCATGATCAGCCCCTTGCCTGCGCGAGCGGGTTGGGCAGGCCGAAGTCGGCGCACAGCAGGTCTTGGTCGATGACCGCCGCTGCGACAGTGCCGCTGGCCGCCGCAGCGATGACCGCGGCCATGGGCATCGGCACGGTGGCCCGCCGCGCCATGTCACCGGCCGCGTACACGCCGGGCACGCTGGTCTGGCCGAACTCGTTCACCTCCACGCACCCGTCGGCGAAGGTCGCGCAGCCGAGACGATCAGCCAGATCGGAGCGCTGGTGCGGCACGTTGACGACGAACACTGCGTCCCTGGCCAGGGATGGGCCGTTTTCGAACACGATCTGTTCCAGCCGGCCGTCCGTCCCCTCCAGCCGAGTGATGGCCTCGCAGCGCACGGTGACACCATGCGATTCCAGCGTGACCTGCGCCGCCGGGTCGAGCGGCTGGCCGCCGGTGCAGAGTGCGACGTCGGCGGCAAAGCGGCTCAGCTGCAGCGCCAGCCGTACCCGGGCCGGATCCGTGCCGATTACGGCGACTTGTTTGCCGGTGCATTCGTAGCCGTGGCAGTAGGGGCAGTGGAAGGCGGAACGGCCCCACAGCGCTTCCACCCCGCGCGGGCCGGGAAGCTCGTCGGCCAGCCCGGTAGCCAGGAGGAGGCGCCGCGTGGCTGCAGTCCCACTGCCGGACAGGTCAAGGTGGAAGCCGCCCTCGTCCAGCGCGCGGGCATCGGTGACCGTCCCCGTCGTTGTCTGCACCGTTCGATACGCGGCCAGTTCCTCGCGGCCGAGCTTGCGCAACTCAGCGGGGGGCGCGCCGTCCCGGGTGAGGAAGTTGTGCACGTTGTCGGCGGTGGCGTTGCGGCCCTCTCCGGCGTCGATCAACAGCACCGGCCGGTGGACCCGCCCGAGGGTCAGAGCAGCGGCCATGCCGGCCGGGCCTCCGCCGATGATGACGACGTCGAACATGTCTTGCCTCCAATGAGCGGTCATCGCTTGACGTGAAGGCAAGTCTGCAAGTTAATGTCAACATGAAGTCAAGTGATTCCATGCGGATCGGGGAACTCGCGGAGCGGTTCGATCTAGCCCCGCATGTCCTGCGCCACTGGGAGGCCATGGGCCTGCTGGCCCCTGCCGCGAGAGTCAACGGCCGCCGCCGCTACACCCGCGACCACGTCATCCGCGTCATGACGATCATCCGCGCCAAAGCGGCGGGCATGAGCCTGGAGCAGATCCGTGAGGTCCTCACCATCTCTGGCCAGGCCGAGCGCCAGGCACTCCTCCAGCGGCACCACGCGGAACTGGAACGCCGGCTTCACGAAATATCGGCCTCCAAGGCGCTCATTGAGCACCTCATGCAGTGCACAGCGGACGACTTCACCCACTGCCCCGACTACCGGCGGATTGCGGAGACCGCGGCTGGACCCCAGGACCTCCACAAGGACGGGTGCGTGATCTGAAACACCGCCCTGCTCCCGGCCAGAGGTCCAATGGGACGTTCAGCGCCAGGTCGCAGCCCGCCCGGCAGAGGACCTCGCGGCAATGGGCGGATCGCCGAAGGCGACCGGCTGATGAGCACCGGCTAACGGTCAGGCCACCCCGGCCAGCCCGTCATGCAGGCAGCTGAAGTCGATGTCCAGGCGGCGATGAAGGACAGCAGTTCGTCGGGAACCTCGCGGTCGGCGGCGCATTGCTGCGCCGTCCGCGTGTCCGGGTGTTTCGGCCGAGCCCGCGACGCCGGCAGAGGTCGCAGCCGGCACGCACGAGCTGGAGAGAACTCTGAACGGCAGGATCCGGGCGCTCGGGCCGACCCACCCGGAGACCCCCGCGGACGCGGCGTGATCTGGACGAGCTGACGTAGAACGCCCCCGCCGCCGAGGACGGCGGCGGAGGGCGTCAGGTGAGGCGCGCTGTGTGTCTCGTCAGGTGCGTACTTCCCCCGGTGCGGCCTACGACTTGGGCTACCACGTGGTGTGGTGCCCCAAGTAT
>NZ_JBQHCV010000027.1:0-165462 GCF_052068215.1 Nonomuraea sp. H19
CGCACATCTCACCTCGAAACGCTCGCTCTCGTGGCTTGATAACCCAAATCAGAATTTCTCAGCAGAGTCCTTCAGCCTGAGGGTGAAGCGAACTCCCTTGCAGAGCGGGGCAATTTGGCCGTCTCATCGCCAAGACGAGGAGCACGTCCGGGCGATCCAAGCCAGATCAAACACAGTTTCTGGTCCGGGGACGCCGGAATGTGATCACGAAACTCAACGAGCGCATGGGGCTACCATGCGGGGCCTACTGCTTCAGAGATTTCTGTAGTCGGACGTGCACGCACAGTATGATGATCGCGTGCAGTTGCGGTACTCCTTTCGAATCGATCCGACGCCCGGCCAGCGGACCCGTCTGGCCAAGGCGTTCGGATGCGCCCGAGTGGTGTTCAACGACGCCCTCGCGCTCCGCAACCACGCCCGCGAGAACGCGCTGCCGTTCGTGACGGACGCCGAATTGTCCCGACAGGTCATTACTCAAGCGAAACGGACGCCGCAGCGCGCCTGGCTTGGCGACGTCTCGGCGGTTGTATTGCAGCAGGCGCTCGCAGATTGCACCACGGCCTTTCGCAATTTCTTCGACTCCATCGCAGGCCGACGCAAGGGCCCAGCGCTGGGCGCGCCCCGTTTCCGCTCTCGCAAAGACGCTCGCCAAGCGATCCGCTTCACCAGGAACGCACGCTTCGCCATCACCCGGGGCAAAAAACTTCGCCTGCCGAAGATCGGAGACATCGCCGTCCGCTGGTCGCGGGAACCGCCAACCGCGCCATCGTCCGTGACGGTAATCAAGGATGCGTCTGGACGGTATTTCGCCAGCTTCGTCGTCGCCGTCAAGCCCGATCCCCTGCCCGAAGTCGAGTTCGAGATCGGCATTGATCTAGGGCTCGGTCACTTCGTCGTCACCTCCGACGGCCGGAAGATCGACTCACCGAAGTTCCTACGCCGAAGGGAGAAGAAACTCAAGCGCCTGAACAAGGCGCTGTCCCGCAAGGAGAAGGGATCGAACAACCGGGCCAAGGTCCGGGTCAAGGTCGCCCGCCAGCATGCCAAGGTTGCGGACGCGCGGCGCGAGTTCCATCACCAACTCTCTACGAAGATCATCCGCGAGAACCAAGCGGTGTATGTGGAGAACCTGGCGGTCAAGGGATTGGCGCGCACCCGGCTGGCGAAGAGCGTGCATGATGCGGGCTGGTCGGCGTTCGCCGGCATGCTGGAGTACAAGGCGAAGCTGTACGGCAGGACCTTTGTCAAGGTCGACCGGTTCTTCCCCTCATCCAAGCTCTGTTCGGCCTGCGGGGCGCTGACCGAGCAGATGCCACTGGCTGTACGGGAATGGACCTGTGGATGCGGGGCGGTCCACGACCGGGACGTGAACGCCGCGATAAACGTGTTGGCCGCCGGGAGGCGGCTGGTCGCCGCTGGACGGAAACCCATGCCTGAGATGGGTGGGAAGCGGAGACTTGAAACGCCTGCGGAGACCGGTAAGACCAAGCCGCCTGTGCGCAAGCGCGGGCGGAGGGGTACGGTCGATGAACCAGGAAGCCACCGAAGTGCCGCATGACACGATGCGGCACAGGCGGGATCCTCGGGCTTCCAGCCTGAGGAGCGCGTCAATCGCCCTTGTCAGCGCGGTTGAGACGGGCGAGATAGGCGTTGTAGGAGTCGAGCTCTGGATCTCCGGCGCCCGCTCGATCGGCCTTGCGGTCGGCGCGCCGCGCCTGCCGGTTGTCGTCCTGATACCACTGCGCGGCGATGGCCAGCAGCACGATGAGCGTCGGGATCTCGCCGAAGCCCCACGCGATGGCCCCTCCGTCCCGCTGCGTCTGCAGCAGCGTGTCCCCCCAGGTGCGGCCGAGCTGCTCGTACCAGCCGGAGGCGATCACCGTGCCCATCATCATGAGCGCGATGCCGAAGAACGCGTGGAACGGCATGGTGACGAAGAGCATCAGCAGCCGCCCGACGTACGGGAGCCGGTTCGGCCCAGGATCGACCCCGATGATCACCCAGAAGAACAGGCACCCGCTGATCAGGAAGTGCAGAGTCATCCAGATGTGCCCGAGATGCTCCTGCATGGCCGACTCGAACAGCGGCGTGAAGTACAGCGCGTACGTCGAGGCGATGAACAGGGAGGTGGCGACGAGGGGATGCGTGGCGACCTTGGTGAAGCGGCTGTGCAGGATCGTCGTGATCCACTCGCGCGGCCCTCTGTCGCCCTTCCTGGCGGCGGGCTTGAGCGCGCGCAGGGCCAGCGTGACGGGGGCGCCGAGGACGAGGAAGATCGGCACGATCATGGAGAGCGTCATGTGCTCGATCATGTGCATGTCGAACATGACCTGGGCGTATCGGGCCAGCCCGCTCTGCGTGGCGAACACCAGCAGCGCCACGCCGATGAACCAGGAGGACGTGCGCCCCCAGGACCAGGCGTCGCCGCGCCGGATGAGCCGGCGCACGCCGAGCGCGTAGAGCCCGCCCAGGACGGCGGCGACCACGGCGAAGAACAGGTCCAGCCACCACAGGCTGAACACGTTCGCGAGCGTGATCTCCGGCGGGAGCGGGTAGCCGAGCAGCTCGAAGGCGCGGTCGGCGGGGACGCTGAACTCGGGCGGCGGCGTGCGCGACAGCGCGACGGCCAGTCCGACGGTGGCGAGCATGAGCAGCGTCTCGCCGCCGGTCAGCCGGGCGAACGCGCGGCGCTCGCCGGCCTGGAGCTGGACCAGCGTGCGCTGCCGGTGCCAGTAGCCGATATAGCCGAGCAGCACGAACGCGACGATCTTGGCCACCGCCAGCACGCCGTATTCGGAGGTCCACAGGTCCGACACCGCGCCCAGCCGGGCGACGAGGCTGAAGATCCCGGACAGCCCGACCCCGGCGTAGCACCACAGCGCCATCTTGGAGAAGCGGGAAGCGGCCACATCCAGCTGCGGCGCCCCGCGCAGGGCGTGCGCGGCCAGCACGACCAGCCCGCCCACCCACAGGGCGAGCGCGAGTAGGTGCAGGGCCACCGCTGAGGTGGCCAGGTCGTGGTTGGGCGAGGAGGAGGTGTGTCCGGTGAGCGGCGCGGGCAGCAGCGTCACCAGGGCGAACGCCAGCAGCCCCGCCGCCGCGCCGGCGGTGAGCGCGCCCCGCGAGAACAGCGCGATCGCCACTCCGAACAGCACCACGAGCGTGAGCGCCACGCCCTGCGTGGTCTGGGTGGCGTAGCTGCTGAGGATGGGGCCGGCGAGAACCTGGGGCACCGTGCGGCCCACGGATTCCGCGGCGCCGAACACGATGGCGAGGAACGCCGCCCCGGCCCACGTCAGCGCCGCCCACGAGGCGGCCTTGACGTAGTGGAGCGCGGAGCGGCCGAGCATGCCCTTGTCGTTGGGCAGCAGCGCGGTGGCCATCAGCAGCAGGCCGACGGTGAGCACGCCCGCCGCGTCCATGAGCAGCTTGGACAGCGGCAGCCCCCACCTGACGACCGCTCCGGAGTCGGGCAGCCCGGGGATGATCCTGGGGAACGCCGTGCCGCTCACGATCATGCCGATGACCAGCGCGGCGACCGCTGCCGCCGTGCCCGCCAGGACGAGCCGCGCCGCCTTGGTCATGGCTTGCGTCTCCTCGCGCTGAGCAGGAAGCCGATGCCGATGCCGATGAGGCCGCCGATGACGATGATGAGCCAGACGGGGAACGTCACGTCCTGCGCGGCCGCCGCCTGGTCGGTGTCCGGCGTCGTCTCAGCCGCCGCAGCGGAGGGGGCAGCGGCCGGTGCGGAGGAAGCGGCGGACCCGGACGGCGCCGGGGACGCCGCGGTGGAATCCGACGGCTCGGGGCTGGGGGACGGTGTCTCCGCGCCCTTCACCGTGAACGGAATCTCGCCCTCGATGGGATGCCCGTCCGACGACACGACCCGGTAGGCGATCGTGTATTTCCCGTCCGCCAGCGGTCCCTTCACCGCCTGCCTCACCACCGCGCCGGCCGTCTCCGGCTTGCCCAGCTCGTAGCGCGTGTCGCCGGGCCCGCGCACGATGACGAACGGCGAGCGGACCTTGGCGGTGAACTCGAGCGTGACCTCGTCCAGGGCCTTGACCTCTGCGCCCTTGGCCGGGGAGCTGCTCTTGAGCGCGTCGTGCGCCAGCGCGGGCGCGGCGGTGCCGAGCACGAGCAGCGCGGCGAGTATCGCGGTGAGAGCCGCGAGCGGGGATGTCTTCATGGCACCCCCAAGGCTACCGACGCCATTGCCCGGTCCGGACCTCCCCTACAGCCCCGCGCAGGCCAGAGCCCGCTGGTAGGCCTCCACGGCCTCGTCCGTCTCGCCCAGCAGCTCCATGGTCTCGGCGGCGGCGTACCAGGTGCCGGCCGCGCGCCGGGAGTCCGGCAGCGAAGCGAGCCGGTCGCGCACAGCCCGCGCGTGCATCCCGGCCTCGGTGAAGTTTCCCAGGGCGCCGTGAGCGCGGCTGAGCAGCAGATCGGCCTCCGCGCCGAGAGCGCGCACGTTGCCCGGCAGGATTTCGTGTCCGGCCTCGACGTGACCGAGGGCCTCGGCGGGCAGGCCCATGACGACCTCGGCTCGGGCCAGCTCGATCTGGCAGCGGGCCAGGTCGACCGAGCTCGCCGAGGTCTGCGCCAGCTCCTCCGCGGCCCGCAACAGGGTGTCGCGGGCGGCCTGCGCGCGATCGGGACGCACCCGCAGGATCAGCGAGCCGAATGCGGTCCGCATTCGGGCGAGGTTGCGCGGATGACCGCTCTCGGACTGCACCGCCAGCGCACGCTCGGCGAACGCGAGCGCCTCCTCACCGTGCCCGGCGGACTGTGCGACCAGCGCGGCGTTCCAGCAGGCGGCGACGGTCGATCTGGGCGTGCCCAGCGTGTCGGCTGCGTTGAGCAGCTCGGCGGCGAACTGGCTGGCCCGGAGCATGTCGCCGCGCCAGAGGTAGGCCGCCAGCAGCGTGGCGCCCAACTCGACGAGGAGATCTGTCCAGGCGGGACGAGTGCTGCCCCGCAGAATCCCCTCGCCGACCTCGACCGCTTCCGTGAGCCTCTCGCTGTCCCGGTAGACCCGGCAGAGGGCGATGGCTAGCTCGACCACGCGTTCGTCCGTGGTCTCCTCGTTCCGCAGCCGGGTGAGAAGGGAGATCGCCTCGTCAAGGTCGCCGGCCGCCTCCGTGGCCAGTGCCAGCCCGAATTCCGTATCTTGACGAAGCTTGGTGAGACCTGTCAGGTTGTTGTCCGTCAGTAGCTCAGCGAAGCGGGTCCGGGCCTCGGAGACCTCTCCGTTCTCTAGGGCAAGCCGCGCGTAGCCCAGCGCCAGTTCGATGTCTTCCATCTGCTCGGCCGTGACACCGTTGACCAGATAGGAGAGCGAACAGTCAAGCTTCTGAGCCAGCAGCTCCAGCACCGCCGGAGTCGGGGTCCGCTTGCCGCTCTCGATCAGAGAGACGTAGCTGTCCGACAACTCCGGATGCGCCAACTGCGCCTGGGACAGACCTCGCTGCCGCCTCACTGTCTTGATACGGAGTCCGACCATGTCAGATGTGGTCACCGCTACCGCTCCCTGAGATGATTACGTCCGAGCACCACGAATAGGCGAGGGAGAGACCCCATGCGCACCCGCACTGCCCTGTCCGTACTTTTTGCCGTGATCACGGCCCTTGTGACCGTTGGAGGTAATGCTACGGCCGCAAGTGCTGAACCGTCTCTACAGATAGCAGCGGATGTTTCTCCTTGTTGCTGATCATCTCTCGACAAGGGAACGCATAGCCTGATCCTTGGGCGGCATTCGCCGATCTCGGACGCGCTTCGGCGGAGTTCCTCAGTGCGCTCATCGAAGCCGACACGGTCCGTCATGCTCAACAGGTTCCTCGCGGTAGCTCCTCCACTCGCCGGATCCGGTGGCGGACCATGTTCACGTGAGCTGGAGCCGCTCCACGCAAACGTTCCACGACCCCGCGCAGTCCAGGAAGATCCCCAGGTCCGACTGATGGCGGCGGTCAGCTCGTGCAGGTCGTCGGCCTGGCAGGCAGCCAGCAGGTCGGCAGGGACGTGGCCTCGCCACGCCGACGCCGAGCACGGCGGCCCCGGCCGGGAACCTGTCCGAGTTCTCAGGCGCGTGCCGCCACATCAGCCCGGTCAGCACCGGCTCGCCACCGGGGCGGATGGCCCCCTATGCCTCGCGGATACTTCACTGTACGCGGGCCATCTACATTCGATCTACAGCGGCCGGAAACATTCTTTACTGAGCGGCGGTTCCGATTACGCTGCCTTTTGATGCGGATCTAGGGCGAATCCCGTGGATCATTTAGCCGGGTCACGGAGCCAGATCCTGATCGAGGCGACGTCGATGGTGCCCTGGTAGATGCGCGCGATTGTCGGTACGCAGGGCCACCGCACAGTAGCCCCTCAGCTTGTTGACGCATCGCTCGGCGGTGTTGCGCTCCTTGTACCGCTCGGCATCGAAGCCGGGCGGGCGCCCGCCCCTGCGGCTGCTGGCCGGGACCCCGGCTGGCTATGTCTTATCCCGGCAGGCCGAGCAGGTGGATGCGTTGCTGTTCGCCGAGCAGATCGGCGAGGCTCGCCAGGCGCGGCGCGACGGGGACGACCCGTCGGCCGTGCCGGCGCGGCGCGGCCGGCGGATATCGGCTGCACCTCAACGAGCGCCAGGTGGATTCCCTCAACTTCGCGGAACATCTCGCCGCGGCTCGTCAAGCGGAGCAGGACGGCGACCTCGACCTCGCGTTACGCAGGCTTCACGAGGCTCTCGCATTGTGGCGCGGCCCGGCGTTGAGCGGTGTGCCCGGGCCCTTCGCGGAGGCTGAACGCGCCCGTCTGGAGGAGCTCCGTCTGACGGCCGCGAAGGCGCGAGCCAACGCGCTGGTACGGCTCGGCCGTCCGCAGGACGCGCTTGCCGAGCTCCAGGACCTGACACGCCGTCATCCCCTCAGAGAGCGCTTCAGCGAACTGCTCATGCCGGCCCTCTTCGAATGCGGCCGCCAGGCAGAGGCGCTCCAGGTCTTCGAGGAGGCCCGTCGTCTCCTGGCCGAGGAATTCGGCGCGGACCCGGGCGACGGCCTACGCCGCGCTCACCAGCTGGTCCTGCGCGGCCGCGACGGCCGAGCGGTTCAGGATCCGGCGCCGCCCCGGCAGCTGCCCCGCGATCTCATAGGTTTCGTCGGCCGGGCGTCAGAGCTCATCCGCCTGAAATCCCTGCTGGATCCGTCGGACGACGAGCACCCACATCCGTTCGTGGCGATCTCCGGGCCCCCGGGCATCGGCAAGCTCGGCCACGTCGGCGTCGGCCAGCCCGGCCACGATGAGCTGCTCGGCCCAGGCGGCGCTCGACCCTGCGGCCATTTACAGAACCAGCCCTCGTCGACGAATCGGACCGGAAAACGACGAATTCACGCCGGGATTCAGGATCAGAGAGGGCGAACGCGGCCTGATGCGGCACTACCGCTTCAGCATTGCGGAGTACGTCGACGGCCTCCTGCACGCTACTCCCCACCACGCTCCTAGGACCGAGGTTCCGACCCCGGACCATCGTCAAAAAGGTCGTCGATGTGCGTGGCTTCGAGAGCGCGCCGCAGCCAGACCTCCAGGAGGGCAGGGTCGGTGCAAGTGGTGATCCGCTGCTGCCGGTCGGGGGGAACGTCGATGCCGCGGAAGCGGAGAACGGCGAGCACAGAGGCCGCCTCTCCTGCGGCACGACCTTCTTCCCGGCCTTCTTCCCGGCCTGCGGCTTGGCCCTTGCGGTACAGGTTCTGGGCCCAGGGGCTGTGCTCGGGGATGTAGATCGTCACGGTCTCCTCCAGAAGCCGGCGGGCCTGCGGCGCGGCCATGTCGATAGTGTAACCAAACAGCGACGCCGCGTCGTCGTCTGGCAAGTCGGTGAGGAGCTTGATGAATGCCTCTGCGACCTTCGGCAGGTGGCCGTGCGCCATCACCGACAGCGCCGCCGTCAGCAGGTCCGCGGCCATCTGATTCGGGTCGGTCAGGACGGGGATGCGGTCGGGCCCGACGATCACGGGGTGCATGATGATGGTCAGGCAGCCGCTGTGGATCTCCACCGGCGTGGTGAAGTGCCCCGCGCCGGGATCGGGTGTGATGAAGATGACGTAGACCGGTTTGCGGGTCTCCAGCCGGAGCATTTCGGCTGCCTCGACGGTCTGCCGCAACTTCTGCTCGGACATTTCGGTCTCGACCTCGACGATGGCGGAAAACCATCGGTCCTGGAGCGGGCCGCCGAACACGACCGTGTCGGCATGCATCTCCCTGGAGATGCGGTCCCGCAGGTCTCCCGGCCCCACCCACAACGGACCGCCGGTCGGCAAGTCGATCCCGCCGACCTCGCGGAGCAGGCGTATCGGCAGGTCGAGATGGTCGCGGATGAGCCGGGTGAGGGCGTCGCGCCGAGGGGAGGGCATGCACGTAACGTTACCATTCGATTACGCATCCGCATGTCTTTCGGCGAACAGCCCGGATGCCGGGTTCGCGATCAGACCGGAAAGCAATGACGTCCACAGACGCTCGACAGCGGGGCCGCTTTCGGCCGCGGTCCTTCCATTGAATGCGGCGGATCGGTGAACCTGGAGGACCGGCGATGCACCTCGGACGTCGTCGCCGCGCTCGCCGACGATGCGCGCTATGACGGCAACGACGAGGTCGGCCACAAAGTTTGGGCCAGGATCCACACCGGTGTCGAACTGTAACGCGGTTACCGCGGCAGGCCCGTGTCCCGGAGGGCCAGGAAGAAGTCCACGCGGTCCGCCATGGTGGACAGGTCTCTGCCGGTCAGCTCCTCGACCCTGCGGATGCGGTAGCGGACGGTGTTGACGTGCACGTGGAGCTGCTCGGCGCAGGAGTTCCACGAGCCCGCGCAGTCCAGGAAGACGCCCAGCGTACGCACCAGCTCGGACTGGTGCCTGCGGTCGTAGTCGAGCAGCGGTGACAGCAGCCGGGCCGCGAACGAGCGGCGCACGTCGCCCGGCACCGTGGCCAGCAGCAGCGCGTGCGTGTAGATCTCGTCGCTCGTCACCACGCCGCCGCCGCGTGCCTCCGCCAGGCGGCGGGCGTGACCCGACTCCTCCACGCCGCCCCTGACGGCGGCGGCGCCCGTCAGGGCGCCGCTCACGCCGATGCAGACCCGGGCGTCCGGCAGCGCCGCCAGGACCTCGGCTGCCGTGCGAAGCCGGGCGGCCAGGTCGGCAGTGCTCGTGCCGCGCAACGGGACCAGGGCCAGCGCGGCGTCCGCGCCCACCGCCGCCACCACCTCGCGGCCCAGCAGTTCCTCGACCACCTGACCGCCCAGCGTGGCGGGGTCGGGCCCACGCGTGGCGCCCGGCCTGGGCGTGGTCGCGTTGACGATCGCGTACGGCTCCGCCGCGTCGATCCCGCACGTCCGCAGCCTGGCGTTGAGGTCGGCCACGTCGGTCTCGGCCAGCGCGGCCATGATGAGCTGCTCGGCCAGGCGGCGCTCGACCCTGCGGCCTTCCTCCATGCGGCTGCGTTCGAGCCCGACGCAGGCGGCCAGCTCGTAGCCGAGGTCGGCCCGGCTGATCAGGTCGCCGTCGCAGGCCAGGATCCAGCCCGCGGCCCGGTGCCCGCGCCCGACCGCGAAGATCGTGCTGCCTGCGACGCAGGCGGGCAGCCTCGGAGCCGTCAGGTACGCCTTCGCCAGACGTACGGGATCGTCGACCGTGCCCACGATGACCTCGCCCGCCGCCGACAGGACCGCTCCGGTGACGCCCAGCTCGGCGGCGGTCAGCTCGAACAGCTCGCGCAGGTCGACGCCCTCGGCGATGGCGGCGACCAGCCTGCGGTGGCGGCCGAGCGCGTCGCGCACGTCGCCGGACAGGCGGGGCGCGACCACCTCGGTCAGCGTGCGGAAGGAGACCTCGGTCGGCACCTCGACCAGCGGCAGGCCGGCGGCCTGGCAGGCGGCCACCAGATCGCCGGGGACATGGCCCAGCCAGGCCGCGCCGGCCCCGAGCGCGGCGACCCCGGCCTCGGCCAGCGCGGCTACGAACCCGGCCGAGTCCTCCGGCGCGTGCCGCCACATCAGCCCGGTCAGCACCAGCTCGCCGCCGGACAGGTAGCGTCCCGGCTCCGGCAGGTCGGTGATGTGGACGGTGCTGAACTCGCGATCCGGGTCGCCGGTGAGCAGCGTCAGGCCCAGATCGTCGATGGCCAGCAGGTCAATGATGCGCACTTGGAGGAATATACAAGGCCGCCAGGTCAAGCGCTGACCGGGATTTCATGTGACGCGCATAGGACGGAACGGGCGGCGGTGCTCTACTCGGAGAATGACGGAGACGGCGTACACGACCCTGCACGGCGTCGGCGAGAGCGCCAGACGCCCTGACGCGGCGCTGAAGGTGACCGGCGAGTTCGCCTACGCCTCCGATCTGTGGATCGACGGCATGGTGTGGGGGGCGACGCTCCGCAGCCCGCATCCGTCAGCGTGGATCCGCTCCATCGACGTGGGCGCGGCGCTGAAGATCCCGGGCGTGCGGGCCGTGCTGACGCACGAGGACGTGCCGGGCGAGAAGTTCTACGGTCTGGAGCACAAGGACCAGCCGGTGCTGGCCATCGACCAGGTTCGCTACCAGGGCGAGCCGGTGGCGCTGGTGGCGGCGGACCATCCGGAGACGGCCCGCAGGGCGGCCGCGGCGATCGAGGTCGAGTACGAGGTCCGCCAGGCCGTCACCGACCCACGCCTGTCGCGGGAGATCGTCCGGCACCAGCCGGTGCGCGTGGGCGATACGTTCGAGGCCGAGGTCGTCGTCACCGGCGAGTACGAGGTCGGCATGCAGGACCAGGCCTTCCTCGGCCCGGAGTCCGGCCTCGCCGTCCCGGCCGACGACGGCGGTGTGGACCTCTACATCGCCACCCAGTGGCTGCACGTGGACCGCGACCAGCTCGCCCCCTGCCTCGGCCTGCCTCCGGACAAGGTACGCCTGACGCTGTCCGGCGTTGGCGGCGCGTTCGGCGCCCGCGAGGACCTGTCCATGCAGGTGCACGCCTGCATGCTGGCCCTGCGCCTGAACCGCCCGGTCAAGATGGTCTACGGGCGCGAGGAGTCGTTCTTCGGGCACGTGCACCGCCACCCGGCCTGGATGCGATACGAGCACGGCGCCACCCGCGACGGCAAGCTCGTCTACGTCAAGGCCGAGATCCTGCTGGACGGCGGCGCGTACTGCTCCTCCTCCCCCGCCGTGGTCGGCAACGCGGCATCGCTGGGCGTGGGCCCGTACGAGGTGCCGAACGTGCGGGTGGAGGCCACCGGCGTCTACACCAGCAACCCGCCGTGCGGCGCGATGCGCGGCTTCGGCGCGGTGCAGGCCTGTTACGCCTACGAGTCGCAGATGGACCGGCTGGCCGAGGCGTGCGGGCTGTCGCCGGTGGAGATCCGCGTGCGCAACGCCGTCTCGCAGGGCTCGCGGCTCATCACGGGGCAGCTGATCGACTCTCCGGCGCCGCTCGCCGGCATGCTGCGCGAGCTGGAGGCCATGCCGCTGCCCGGCGGCGCGCCCGGGCGGGACCTGCGGGAGCTGCCCGGGGGCGTCTCCCAGACCACGCACGGCGAGTCGGTGCGCCGCGGCGTCGGGTACGGCGTCGGCATCAAGAACATCTGCTTCTCCGAAGGCTACGACGACTACTCCACCGCCAGGGTGCGGGCCGAGCTGGTGGGCGGCGAGCCGCATGTCACCGTGCACACCGCCGCCGCCGAGGTGGGCCAGGGCCTGGTGACGCTCCAGGCCCAGATCGCCCGCACCGAGCTGGGCATCGCGAACGTCACGGTGGCCACGGCCGACACCTCGGTCGGCTCGGCGGGCTCGTCGTCGGCCTCGCGGCAGTCGTACGTGACCGGCGGCGCGGTGAAGGCGGCCTGCGAGGCCGTGCGCGAGCGGTTCAAGGGGCTGCCGGCGCGGGAGGCGCTGGCGCGGTTCGGGCCGATCGAGGAGACCCGCGAATACCGGCACCGGCCGACGTACCCGCTGGATCCGCGGACCGGGCAGGGCGACTCGCACACGCAGCTCGCGCTGTGCGTGCATCGGGCGGTCGTCGACGTGGACGTCGAGCTGGGCCTGGTCAAGGTGGTGGAGCTGGCGGCGGTGCAGGACGTGGGCCGGATCATGAACCCGCAGGCGCTCGAGGGCCAGATCCACGGCGGCTCCGCGCAGGGACTCGGGCTGGCGCTGATGGAGGAGATCCAGATACGCGACGGCAAGGTGCTGAACCCGTCGTTCACCGACTACCTCATCCCCACCATCCTCGACATGCCGCCCATGCAGCTGAAAATCCTGGAAAACCCCGACCCTGCCGCCCCGTACGGGCTGCGTGGCGCGGGCGAGCCGCCGACGCTCTCCTCCACGCCCGCCATCGCGGCGGCGGTACGCGCGGCCACCGGGCTCCGGTTGACGCGCGTTCCGATTAGGCCGGAAGATATCGCCTTGTTCGACGACAAGGGGGTATCCGATGGCAAGCGCACATGAGGCGGCCGAGGCGGAGTTCAGGCGCTTCGACACCGACGGCGACGGCCTGCTGACCGCGGCCGAGATCCGCCAGGCCAACGAGGCGCTGGGCGGGCAGGGCGCGTCCGAGAGCGAGGTCGAGGCGTTCATCAAGGCCGCCGACCGCGACGGCGACGGCACGATCGGGCTGGAGGAGTTCGTCGGCCTCGTGGGCCACGGGCGGCACGAGAAGGCGTGATCTCGTCCCCCGCCGGGTGAGCCCGGCATTCCCCTGATCATCGAGGGAGTGGCGGGCTCGACCGGTTCTTCGAGCCGACCGGGCGGGGGACCACCGTCGGCCGCGAGGTGCGTGGCGGGCCGTTCGGTCAGCGAATGTCGGCGCTGTTGCAGGCCACGCCGTTTTTGTCGACGTCGACGTACCAGAAGTATTCCTCGTGCGTGCCCTTGGAGTAGGGGCCGTCGCCGGCCGCCACGGCCTCCTTGCAGCTGGCGTAGCGGCGGTCGGTGGCGCGCCCGCCGTTCGTCGCGGGATTGGTCGCGCCCGTCGCTCCGGGAGAGGTGCCGGTCGTGCCCGGGGTAGTGGTCGGCGCGCCCGGAGTGGTGCCCGTGCCCGGAGTGGTGGTCGGCGCGCCCGGGGTCGTGCCCGTGCCCGTGTCCGGTGGAGTGGCCGGCTGCGAGGGCGACGTTCCGGTGTCGGCCGGGGTGGAGGGGGCACCGAGCAGGCGGGTCACCAGCGTGTCGGCGTCCTCCTTGGTGAACCCGGCGATGCTCATGCTGTCGCCGTCCAGCGGCTCGGTGACGATGGGCGCGGCCAGCACGGTCTTGGGCTGGTCGGGCTGCTCGGGTGCCAGCACGATCGCCACCGCCCGCTGGTCAGGCACCATCTCATCGATGAGCTGGACCATCCGCTCCTTGAACGCCGGCGCGATCGCGAGGCGCACGGAGTATTGGCCGTCCTTCTCGCGGACCGCCTCGATCCGCTGGACGGCGCCGACCGTGACGCCGTCCTCCAGCAGGTAGCAGGTGCTCTGGTCCTCGTCTAGCACGGCCTGCTGGCCGGGGCACGGCGCGGGCTTGGTCTCCCTGACGGGGGCGAAGTGGATCGGCACGGCCAGCCGCTGCGGCGGCGTGGCGCCTAAGAGCGGCGTGTCGGGGTTGCGCGTCATCAGGACGGCGACCGTGCCGAGCACGCCTGCGGCCAGCACCACGAGGACGAGCGAGACGATCAACACGATGGTGGTGAGTCTGCTCGCCTTCGGCTCCCCCGGATCCGCGGGCGGCGGCACTTCCGGCTTGTCCATCGATGACGATCCCATCCTGACGTTCGGGCTGCGGGTGAGCCTATCGAGGACCGGGCGCACCGGGGTAATCAGCCGCCGAATTCACACTCAACCTTGAGGCAAGAGGAAGAATGGAGACAGGACCGCATATTTCCGGGAGTTTTCTCGCGAACGAGAGTGGCGCCATGAAAGTCGGAGTTCCTCGCGAGGTCAAGAACAGCGAATATCGAGTGGCCCTGACCCCGGCCGGGGCGCACGAGCTGGTGCGCCACGGCCACCAGGTCTACGTCGAGCGGGACGCGGGCACCGGATCCTCGATCCCCGACGCCGACTTCACCGCCGCGGGCGCGGTCATCGTCCCGGGAGCCGACGAGGTCTGGGCCGCCGGCGAGCTGATCATGAAGGTCAAGGAGCCGATGCCGGAGGAGTACCACCGGCTGCGCAAGGGGCAGGTGCTGTTCACATACCTCCATCTGGCCGCCTCCAGGGACTGTACGCAGGCGCTGCTCGACTCCGGGTGCACGGCGATCGCGTACGAGACCGTGCAGACCCCGGACGGCGCGCTGCCGCTGCTGGCGCCCATGTCGGAGGTGGCGGGGCGGCTGGCGCCGCAGGTGGGCGCGTACCATCTGATGCGCTCCGCGGGCGGCAGGGGCGTGCTGATGGGCGGCGTCTCCGGGGTGCGCGCCGCGCACGTCGTGGTCATCGGGGCCGGCGTGTCCGGCATGAACGCCGCCGCCATCGCCCTCGGAATGCAGGCCGAGGTGATGCTGCTGGACAAGAACATCGACAAGCTGCGCCAGGCCGACCTGATCTACCAGGGGCACTGCCAGACGGTCGCCTCGAACATGCTCGAGATCGAGCGCGCGGTCACGGAGGCGGACCTGGTCATCGGCGCGGTGCTGGTGCCCGGCGCCAAGGCGCCGACGCTGGTGAGCCACGACCTGGTCGGCCGGATGAAGCCGGGCTCGGTCCTGGTCGACGTCTCGATCGACCAGGGCGGCTGCTTCGAGGACTCCCGCCCGACCACGCATGAGGCGCCCACCTACCGGGTGTACGACTCGATCTTCTACTGCGTGGCCAACATGCCCGGCGCCGTGCCGCACACCTCGACGTTCGCGCTGACGAACGTCACGCTCCCGTACGCGCTGGCCATCGCCGATCTCGGCTGGCGGCGCGCCATGCGTGAGGACCGGGCGCTGGCGCTGGGCCTGAGCACGCACGAGGGCCACCTGACCAGCCGCCCCGTGGCCGACGCGCACGGGCTGCAGTGGGCGTCTCCCGAGGACGTACTGGGGTCATAGCGGGCAAGGCCCGGGTCCCCGTGGGACCCGGGCCTTGGCGCACTACTGGGACTGGGTGGGCGACGGGGCGAGGGTCTCCGCCGGCGCCTGCTGCTGGCCCGTCGGCTCGGGCGGCAGCGGAGCCTGGTCCGCCGTGGTGTCGACGGCGTCAGGGCCGCCGCACGTGGCGCCGGGCTCGGGGGTGCCGGGGCCGTTCTGGTAGCGCTTGATGAACGCCCCCAGCTTCGGGTCCTCGGGGTTGGTCAGCTTGAGCTGGTGCCCCCACGACGACACGACCACCGGCGCGGGCAGGTTGGGATACGGGCTCACCAGCATGTATTCCTGCTGGCCCGTCGACGTCGCCACTTCCTTCAGCTTGTCGACCTGCGCCTTGGGCAGATCGGGCCGGTAGGTGATCCACACGGCGCCGTGCTCCATCGAGTGCACGGCGTGCTCGCTGTGGATGGGCTTGTCGTAGATCGCGCACGCCTGCCAGTAGTTGTTGTGCTCGCCGCCGACCGGCGGGGTCTCCTTGTAGGTGACCGAGTTCCACACGTGCTGGCCGGCGTCGTACTTGTAATTGGCCACGGCGTCCAGCGAGGTCTGCTGGGCCTGCCTGACCAGGTAGAAGCCCACCACGCCGACGAGCACCACGATGATCAGCCCGCCCGTTCCCCACATGAGCAGCGCGGCGCGCCGTTGTTTGCGCTGCTGGTCGGCCCGCATCTTCTGCAGATGCTCGCGCCTCAGCTGCGCCTTCTCCTTCGTCATCGTTCCTCCATCGGCGTACCAACTCCGGTCACCTTATGCCCTCCGGCCGTATGTGGAGAATAAGCCGCTTATAAGCGTCCGATCACGGGCTCCTCGCGCGGGTGGGTACGCTGGACGGGCTATGGAAAAGCCCGTCAGGAATCCCCTTTTCATCGCGTGCGGCGTGCTGGTGCTCGTCGTGGCCGCGTTCTTCTTGTTCGGTCGCATGGGCACGCCTGGCGATTCCTCCCCCGAGGCCGGGTTCGCCCGCGACATGGCCGCGCACCACGCGCAGGCCGTCGACATGTCGTTCACGATCAGGGACAAGGGACCGGCACAGGAGATCAGAAACCTCGCCTTCGACATCATCTACACCCAGGCCAACCAGCGCGGCATGTTCCTCGGCTGGTTGCAGCAGTGGGGGCTCGATCAGGCGGGCGACCAGCGGCCGATGGCGTGGATGAGCGGCCACGGGCACGGCGGTTCCACTGCCGCGTCCGGCACCATGCCCGGCATGGCCACGCCGCAGGAGCTGGCCAAGCTCAAGGAGGCGCAGGGCACGCAGGCCGAGGTGCTGTTCCTGCAGCTGATGATCCGCCATCACGAGGGCGGCGTGCAGATGGCCGAGGGCGTGCTCAAGCTGTCCACGCGCAGCGAGGTGGTCAGCATGGCCAACAAGATCGTCCAAGGGCAGAGCGGCGAGATCAAGCTCATGACGGAGCTGCTCAAGCAGCGCGGCGCGCAGCCGTACCCATCGATATTGAAGCCTGAGTGATGAGCGTGGATCGATGAGCGCTGACGCCGTCGTCGTGGGCTCGGGGCCCAATGGGCTCGTCGCCGCCGTCACGCTGGCCCGCGCGGGGCGCAGGGTGCTGCTGCTGGAGCAGGCCGAGCGGTTCGGCGGCGGGCTCCGCTCGGCCGAGGTGACGCTGCCCGGGCGGGTGCACGATCTGGGCGCGACCGTGATGGCGATGGCGCTGGCGTCCCCGGCGTTCCGCTCGCCGGCGCTCAAAGGGGTCGAGTTCGCCCATCCGGCCGTACCCGCCGCCCATCCGCTGGACGACCGCCCGGCGGTGCTCGTCCACCGCGATCCGCGCCGCACCGCCGAAGGGCTGGGGCGGGACGCGCGCGCGTGGCTGGCCACCGCCGGTGCAACCGCCAGGGCCGGGCTTCCGCTGGTGGAGCTGCTGCTCCAGCCGCTGGGGCCGTGGGAGGTGCCGCTGCGGGTGTTCCCGCAGGCCGTTCGGTTCGGGCTCGCGGGCGCGCTGCCCGCGACGACGTTCGCGCGGCGCGTGTTCCGCACCGTGGAGGGCCGGGCGCTGTTCGCCGGCATGGCCGCGCACTCCATGCTCGACCTGCGCTCTCCCCTCAGCGCCGGGTACGGCCTGATGCTGGCCTCCCTCGCCCACCTGGTGGGCTGGCCGCTGGTGCGAGGCGGGTCGCAGGTGCTGGCCGACGCCCTGGTGGCCGAGCTCAGGTCCCTGGGCGGCGAGGCGGTCGCCGGGCACCGCGTCCGCCGGCTGGCGGAGCTGGACGCGCCGATCGTGGTGCTCGACGTGACGCCTCGGCAGTTCCTGGCGATGGCCGAGCTGCCCGCGGGCTACCGCAGGCGGCTCCAGCGCTTCCGGTACGGTCCCGGGGCGTTCAAGCTGGACTGGGCGCTGGACGGGCCGGTGCCGTGGCGGGATCCGGCGGTGGCCGACGCGGGCACGGTGCATCTGGGCGGGACGCTGGAGGAGATCGCGCTCAGCGAGGCGGAGATGGCCGCCGGGCGCCATTCTCCGCGCCCCTACGTGCTGGCGGTGCAGCCGTACGCGGCCGACCCGACCAGGGGCGGGCACACGCTGTGGGCGTACTGCCACGTCCCCAACGGCTCCCGGGTGGACATGACGGACGCCATCGAGACCCAGATCGAGCGGTACGCCCCGGGCTTCCGGGACCGCGTCCTGGCCCGGCACGCGATGGGCCCGGCGGAGCTGGAGGCGGACAACCCGAACCTGGTCGGTGGCGACATCGGGGGCGGTCTGTCCAGCCTCGCCCAGTTCGTTCGGCGCCCGGTCTGGTCCCCGGCCCCGTGGCGCACGCCTCTGCCCGGCGTCTTCCTGTGCTCGGCCTCGACCCCGCCGGGGGCCGGGGCGCACGGGATGGGCGGCTGGCAGGCGGCCCGCCTGGCCCTCCGCCCCGAGGGCCGCCGAGCCCCCAAGCCCTGACGCGTTCCGGCCGGGACGAGCGGGGCGTCAGCCGCCGGCCGCGGTCATCTCCTCGGCGACGGCGGCGGCGAAGGCGTCCACATCCGCCTGCGTCGTATCGAACGCGCACATCCACCGCACCTCCCCCGTCGCCTCGTTCCAGGTGTAGAAGCGGAACCGCTTCTGCAGCCGCTCGGTGACGTCCCTGGGCAGAACGGCGAAAACGGCGTTGGCCTCGACCGGGCGCGGCAGCTCGACCCCGGGGATGTCGCGGACGGCCGTCGCCAGCCGCTGCCCCATGGCGTTGGCCTGGCGCGCGTTCCGCAGCCACAGGTCACCCGACAGCAACGCCTCGAACTGCGCCGACACGAAGCGCATCTTCGACGACAGCTGCATGAAGGTCTTGCGGATGTAGTCGATCCCGGTGGCGGCGCCGGGGTTGAGGACGACGACGGCCTCCCCGTACAGGAGCCCGATCTTGGTGCCGCCGAACGAGAGCACGTCCACGCCGGCGTCCGTGGTCAGCGCCCGCAGAGGCACGTCCAGTGCGGCCGCGGCGTTCGTCAGGCGGGCGCCGTCGAGGTGGACGAGCAGCCCGAGCTCGTGGGCGTGTGCGCAGATCGCCGCGACCTCGTCGGGCGTGTAGAGGGTGCCCAGCTCGGTGGTGTTCGAGATGGACACCACCCGCGGCTGGGCGCGGTGCACGTCGCCGAAGCCCCACGCCTGGCGGTCGATCAGCTCGGGCGTGAGCTTGCCGTCCGGCGTGGGCACGGTCAGCAGCTTGATGCCGCCCGTGACCTCGGGCGCGCCGCCCTCATCGGTGTTGATGTGGGCCGTCTCGGCGCAGATGACCGCCTCCCAGTGGGCGGTCATGGCGCGCAGCGAGACGACGTTCGCGGCCGTGCCGTTGAACACCGGCCACGCCTGCGCCTGCGTCCCGAAGTGCCGCTGGAAGACCTCCTGCAGCGCCTCGGTGTAGGTGTCGTCGCCGTAGGCGATCTGGTGGCCGCCGTTGGCGGTCGCGATGGCCTGGAGTATCTCGGGGTGCACGCCGGCGTAGTTGTCGCTGGCGAACGTCTTGAGCTGGGGGTCGTGCCGGGGAATCAAGAAGTGAGGTCCAATCGGGTGCCGTTGATCTCGGCGGCGGGGCGGTCGTAGAGGCCGCCGATCGCCGCCGCGAGGTCGTTGACGTCGGTGTAGCCGGGGAAGCGGGCGTCCGGCTTGGCGGCCCGCATGGCGTCGTTCACCAGGGCTTTCACCACGAGGATGGTGGCCGCGCTGCCGGTGCCGTCGAGGGCGTCGGCCAGTGCGCGGGTCCACGCCTCCGCCGCCGCCTTCGCGGCCGCGTAGACGGCGGCGCCGGCGGTCGGCCGCTCGGCGGCCTTGGCGGAGACGATCACGAAGCGGCCGTTGCCGCTGCGGCGCAGCAGCGGTTCGAAGGCCAGCGTCACGTGCTGGAGCGTGCGGATCAACAGGTCGTGCAGGACGTCCCAGTCTTCAAGGCTGGTCTCGGCGAACGTGCTCGACCCGCGCCACCCGCCGACCAGATGCACCACGCCGTCCACCCGGCCGTGCTCATCGTCGATCCGCTGCGCCAGCCGCTGTACGGCCGCGCGGTCGAGCAGATCGACGTCGTCCTTGTCGACACCGATCACGGTGTGACCTTGTTTCCGGAAATATCCGGAAACCGCCTCGCCTGTGGGCCCTCCGGCCCCGGTAACCAGAATGATCATGCGCGGAGCCCCTTAGTCGATTCGACCACCTCGGTCAGCTTACGGCGCAGCGCCTCGTAGAACATGCTCAGCGGGAACTCGTCCGGCAGCACCGCGTCCACCTTGGCCTTCTGCTCCTCGGGCAGCGCCTGGACCCCCTTCGCCCAGGTGGAGGCGGGGTGCGCCGCCACATAGGCGCTGACGAGCTCGTACGCCGCCAGCCAGTGCCCCAGCTTGGACCTGTCGATGCTGTCGCGATAGAGCTTCTCGACCTCGCCCCGCAGGTCGGCCACCCCATCCGCGACCCGCTCCCAGTCGATCGACAGCCGGTTGTCCGTCCACCGCACGACGTCGTTGCGGTGCAGGTAGGCGAAGAGCAGCTGCCCGCCGAGCCCGTCGTAGTTGCGGACCCGGTCACCGCTGATCGGGAACCTGAACAGCCGGTCGAACAGGATCGCGGTCTGCACGTACCTCGCCTGCGGCACTCCCCGCCGCTCCAGCTCCACGGCCTCCCCGAACGCGGTCAGGTCGCAGCGCAGCTCCTCCAGCGAGTACAGCCAGTACGGCATCCGCTGCTTGATCATGAACGGGTCGAACGGCAGGTCGCCATGGCTGTGCGTGCGATCGTGGATCAGATCCCACAGCACGAACGTGTCCTGTGCGAGCTGCTGCGACTCCAGCAGCCTGGCGGCGTCGGGCGGCAGGTCGAGCTTGAGCGTGCCGGCCGCGGCCGCGGCCACCCGCCGGAACCTGGCGGCCTCACGGTCGGCGAAGATGCCGCCCCAGGTGAAGCGGGCGGGCGCCTGCCGCACCGCGACCGTCTCGGGGAACAGCACGGCCGAGTGGGTGTCGTAGCCGGAGGTGAAGTCCTCGAACGCGATCGGCACGAACATCGGGTTGTCGTACCCGCCGGCCTCCAGCCGCGCCAGCCAGTCCGGCCAGATCGTCCTGATCCAGACGGCTTCGAGGTTGCGGTCGGGGTTGCCGTTCTGGGTGTACATGGGGAACACCACGAGGTGTTCCAGCCCGTCCTCGCGCTGGGTGTCGGGATGGAAGAGGTCGAGGGAGTCGAGGAAGTCCGGCACACCGAGGCCCTGTTCGCGCCAGGTGGCGAGGTCGTGCCGGACGGCCTGGAGGTACGCGGCGTCGTGCGGGAAATACGGCGAGATCTCGCCCACCCGCTCGGCGATCTCGCTCACCAGCGCCGCGGCCCGCTCCTTGTCCTCCGGACGCACCGAGCCGTCCTTGACCTGGAGCGGCCTGAGCTCCTCGACGGCCGCCTTGAGCCGGGCGAACAGGGCGGCCTTGGCCTCGTCGCGCGTGGCGCCCGCCGCGTCGCCGGAGGGGACGCGGGCGGCCCAGGTGATCACGTTGCCCCAGAGCCCGCGGTGGTCGTAGTCCTCGATGGAGTCGTCGCCGAACAGGTCGGAGTCGGCGAACACGACGACCCGGCCCCGGCCGTGCCGTACGGCGACCGCCAGCGGCGCGCCCGCGGGGTCGGCGTCGGCCGAGGTCGCGAACAGCACGGTGGCCTCGGGGGCGGCGGTCAGGAACCCGGTGCGGTAGAAGCAGGCGGTCCTGACGCCCGCCAGCAGCCCGTCCTTGGTGGCGGGCGCGGTCAGCACCCAGGTGGCCACGCCCCGGTGCGCGTGCTTCGGATCGCGCACGGTGGCGTGCTCCACCCCGACCCCGAACCGCCCGAGCAGCTCACGCAGGTTGTTGCCGTACTTGTCCTGCTCCTCCTCGGCCAGCACCACCAGCCCGCCGCCGGCGGCGACGTAGGACTCGACGGCGTCCAGCTCGGCGGCGGAGAAGACCGGGCTGCCCTCGCCGGTGGTCCGCTCCCACCGCTCCCCCGACGGGTGCGCGATCACCAGGACGTCCTGCTCGGCCAGCACCTCGGGTGCGAGCGCGCCGGAGGTGTGGACGGTGACCGTGTGCCCCAGGTGCCGCAGCAGCCCGGCCGCCCGCGCGTAGCTGTTGTCGTCGGGGTGGGCGGGGTTGATGGCCTCGGCCACCTCCCGCCGGACGGTCCACGACTCGCTGTGAGCCTCGTCGAACAGCACCCGGGGGAACGCTTGCATGAAATATCTCCTGTATCTACCGCCTTATGCAGGAAAATATACACACAGATAGGGCGCGTCCACCAAACCCTCAGGCGGCACCCGGCCGGACGACGCCGGATTCGTACGCGAACACCACGGCCTGGGCCCGGTCGCGCAGGTTCAGCTTCATCAGCACCCGCGCCACGTGCGTCTTGACCGTCGCCTCCCCCACGTACAGCTCCCGGGCGATCTCCGCATTGGTGAGACCACGGGCGAGCAACCGCAGCACCTCCAGCTCGCGCGGCGTCAGCTCGGCCAGCCTGGGCGAGGGCGCCGGGTCGGCGCGGCCGGCGAAGGTGGCGATCACCCGGCTCGTCACGGCCGGGTCGAGCAGCGCGTCACCGGCGTGCACCACCCTGATCGCCTCCAGCAGTTGCTCGGGCGGCGACACCTTCAGCAGGAAGCCGCTGGTGCCGGCGCGCAGCGCGGCGTAGAGGTTCTCGTCGGTGTCGAACGTGGTCAGCGTGATGACCTTCGGCGGCGACGGCTCGTCGAGCAGTTCCCTGGCCGCCGAGAGCCCGTCGAGCCTGGGCATCGAGATGTCCATGAGGACGATGTCCGGCCGGGTGCGCCGGGCCACGGCGACGGCCTCGCGCCCGTCGGCGGCCTCGCCCACCACTTCCATGCCAGGGTCGCTGTCGACGACCATGCGCAGCCCTGCCCTGACCATCGCCTGATCGTCTGCGATGACTATGCGAATGCCCACACGCGGAGGTTAGACGCCCGGCGCCCGTCTTGAACACCCAGGTCAAGCCGGACACAAGTCAGCTACAAGTCACGACACGTGGACGCTCTGCCTGATGCGTGCCTGGGTGGCGTCGTCGCAGGTGGCCTTGGCGCAGAAGTACATCACGAGCATGGTCTTGGGCCGGCGGTCGATCACGTAGCTGACGAAGCCCAGTCTGGTGCCGGTCGCCGGGTCGCGCAGCGAGCCGTCGAAGCGGGTCGCGGGACGGTTGCCGGCCTGGTCCTGCACGGGCTTGGCGACGTCGACCTCGCCGGGGAGCAGGACCTCCATCTTGGCCTTCATCTGCTCGGAGTCGCCGCCCGGGTCGAGGGTGTCGGAGGTCTGCACGTACACGCCGGAGGCGCTCTCGGGGTCGTCGGCGACGATCTGCAAGACCGCCGACCAGTCGGCGCCGGGGCCGGCCACGAACAGGGACTCGAACTCGGCGGCGTGCGGTGAGGCCACCGCGAACAGGTCGCGGTGGGTGCGTACCGTCCAGTCGCCCGGATATTCGAACGTGAGCGGGGCGGCGGCGCTGGTCTGGTAGCGGGACCAGGTGTCGCCGCGGTGGTTCATGATGATCATGGCGACCAGCGCGAGCGCCGCCACGGCGGCGACCAGCGTGGCGGCCACGATCGGGACGCGGCCGGGGCGCTTGCGCTGCCCGGAGGGATGCGTGGGCGGCGCGGGCGCCCTGAGCGACCCGCCGGCCGGAGGTTGCGCGGACGCGGACGCCGGGTGAGGCCCGGAGTGCGGGCCGGAATGGGGCCCGGAGTGCGGGCCGGAAGGAGATCCAGAGGGCAGGCCGGAGTCGGGGCCCGTTCCGGGCACGGGGTGGGGTCCGGAGTGCGGGCTGGTGCCGGGCCGGGGCACGAGACCGGCCCCGCCGGCCACGCCGAGCGCGTCGTACGGCTGCCCGCCGAGCGCACCCGGCTGCAGCCCGCCGATGGCGTCGCGCAGCGCGGTGACGAACTCGGCGCAGGTCGCGTAGCGCTGCTCGGGCGACTTGGCCAGGCCGCGCGCCATCACGGCGTCGATCTGCGGCGGCAGCTCGGGCCTGAGCTGCGACAGCGGCGCGGGCTGCTCGGCCAGGTGTGCCCACAGCAGCGCGATGTCGTTCTCGCGCTGGAACGGCAGCCGCCCCGACAGCGCTTCGTAGACGACGCAGGCCAGCGCGTACTGGTCGCACCGGCCGTCGATGTGCTCCTTGTTGATCTGCTCGGGCGACATGTAGCGGGGCGTGCCGATGAACTGGTCGGTCTGGGTCAGCCCGGAGATCGAGGAGCGGTGCTTGGTGATGCCGAAGTCGGTCAGGTAGACGTGGTTGCCGGCCAGCAGGATGTTGGCCGGTTTCACGTCGCGGTGGATCAGGTCGTGCGCGTGGGCGGCGTCGAGCGCGGCGGCCACCTGGGCGAAGATCTGGTTGGCCTGGTCGATGGGCAGGGGTCCCCGGTCGTAGATGAGGCGGCGCAGGTCGAGGCCGTCGACGTAGCGCATGGCGATGTAGAGGACGCCGTCGGCGTCGGCGTTGGCCTCGTAGATCGGGATGATGTTGGGGTGCTCGATGCTGGCGACCGTCCTGGACTCCAGGATGAACCGCTGCCTGAACCGGTCGTCGACGCTGAGCACCGGGTTGAGGATCTTCAGCGCCACGCGGCGGCTCAGCCTCGGATCGAGCGCCAGGTAGACGACGGCCATGCCGCCCTTGCCGACGATGTCCTCGATGTAATAGCCGGCCACCTCCTGGCCGACGAGGGATCTTTCGTTCAATTGCATCACGTCTCGATGGGGTGGCCGCAGTAGCCGCAGAAGCGATGCGCGGCCCCGAGCCTCATGCCGCACGAGGTGCAGTATTTGATCGCCGGATCGGGCGCCGTCATCACCTGCTGTTGTTGCGGGACCGCTTGGAACGACTGGGACCGCCGCACGACCACGGTCTGGTTGGCACCGTCGTCGAGCGGTGGGCCGGCCGTCAGCGGCTGTGGCAGTTGTGTCGATAGATCAGGAGTGCGGCGACGCCACAGCAAATACGCCCCGCCGCCGGCGGCCAGGAAGAGTATCGCAGCGGCGACGATGAACGGCCACAGCGGCGTGGACCGGGCCGGCGCGGTCGCCGCCCGCTTGGTGCCCTGGTCCTCCGGCCCGCCCCGTTTGGCCAGCGAGGTCTTCAGCAGACCCGCGGCCACCACGTTGCCGGGATAGAGCTCCAGCACGCGCTGGAAGCCCGGCGCGGCCTCGGTGTAGTACTTCGTGTGGTAGCGGGTCAGCGCCGCCTCGAACGCCGTGTCGATCGCGCCCCTGCGCGGCGAGACCTTGGCCTGGGACAGGATGCCGGTGATCTCCCTGACCCCGATCATCTTGCCTTCCTTGCCGCCGCCGACGAGCAGGCCGATGACGTGCCCGTCCTTGTCGCCGATCACCGGCGCGCCCGCCATGCCCTTGTCGGCCAAGGCGCCCAGCTTGACCGGCTCGTCCACCTTCTTCTCCGGGTCGGCGAACGGCCTGCCGCCCTCTCCGGCCGCGCCGCCCTTGCTCAGGTGGGCGATCTGGACGGTGTGCTGGACGTTCGGCCCCGGCCTGCCGAGGAGGCCCGCGATGCTGGTGGGTGAGCCCTCCTGCTCGGGGACCTTGTCGGCGAGCGGCGCGGTGGGCATGCCGACACCGCCGGCGACCGGAGTCACCGGCACCAGCACGGCCGGGCTGTCAGGCGTGGGACCCGCCTTGATGCACTTGACCTTGAATCCGTCGGCACTGGGCGGCGAGACGTTGGGGAAGGCCGTGAGGTCGGTGGTCACGTTGATGATGCAGGTGGCGGTGTCGCTCTTGGGCGGGTAGCACGCCTGCAGGTGGCGGTTGAGCTGGTCGTCGGAGAGCTTGTGCTTCTTGTAGTCGACGGGGAGTTTCACCTTGTGGTGCTCGGCGAAGACCTTGTTGGCCGCGTAGATCGCGACGTCGTTGTCGTTCACCGCGAAACGCCGCAACCCGACGATCGTCCCGTCGGGGTTGACCACGGTGCCCGTGCCCGACCCGAACGGGATGTCGTAGGACCGCTCCACATGTTTGATCTCGCCGATGTGGTCCAGGAGTGTGATCTCGACGTGGGACACGGCCTCCACGCGCACCACGGCGGGCGTCACCAGGTCGGTGATTCCGCTCGGGTGCTCGTGGGCCGCGACCGGCAGCGAGACAAGGATCAGTGCCGCCGCGACACCACCGGCGAGAGCTGTGAGGCGCGCCATCTCCGCTCCAAAATGCAGGAATAGGACAAGGGTCCCAATCAGATGCCGTAAGTCAATAGATGGTCACGTAGACAAGCGCTTGCTAGGTGGCTTAACGTACCTGAGTGGCCTACGCGATCGGCGTCGATGTCGGCGGGACCTTCACCGACGTGGTCCTTCGCGGGACGTCCGGAGCGATTTGCGTGGCCAAATGTCTGAGCACCCACTACGACCCCATCGCGGGAATCGTCGCCGGCGTTACACGCGTGCTCGCAGGCCGCGACCCCACCCAGGTCACGCGGGTGGTGCACGCCACCACGCTGGCCACCAACGCGGTGCTCGAGCGCAAGGGGGTGCGCGTCGCGTACGTCACGACCCAGGGCTTCCGCGCGGCCATCCCGCTCGGCCGCTACGCCCGCGTCGAGGAGGACCGCTACGACCTCCGCTTCTCACCGCCCCCTCCCCCGGTGGCGCCGGGCGACTGCTTCGAGGTGACGGAGCGGATCTCGGCGCGCGGCGAGGTGCTGACGCCACTGGACCCCGATTCCGTACGCCGGGTCGCCGCGGAGATCGCCCGGCGCGGCATCGCGTCGGCGGCCGTGTGCCTGCTGCACGCGTACGCCAATCCGGCACATGAGCGGCAGGCGGCCGCCATCCTCCGGGAGTCCGTCCCGAATGTGGTGGCCTCATCGGAGGTGTGGCCGGAGATTCGCGAATACGAGCGCGCCACCACCACCATCATGTCCGCATATATCGGCCCATTGATGGCTTCTTACCTTTCGCGGCTGCAGGAGCGGCTGGCCGAGATCGGCATCCGCGCGCCCGTCCACGTCATGGAATCGAGCGGCGGCGTGATCTCCGCCGAGCTGGCCGCCCGGCGGGCGGTGGCCACGATCGAGTCGGGTCCGGCGGCGGGCGTGCTGGCGGCGGCGGGGACCGGGTTCGCGAACGTGATCTCGTTCGACATGGGCGGCACCACCGCCAAGGCCTGCGTGGTACGCGGGGGGCGGCCGGAGATCACCCACGAGTTCCACGTGGGCGGCAAGGGCAGCTTCGGCGGGCGGCGGGCGGGCACCGGGGTCCCGATCAAGACCCCGGCCATCGACCTGGCGGAGGTGGGGGCGGGCGGCGGCAGCGTGGCCTGGCTGGACCCGGCGGGCGCGCTGCGCGTAGGCCCGCACTCGGCAGGATCCTCCCCCGGTCCCGCCTGTTACGGCCTGGGCGGCTCCGAGCCGACGGTCACGGACGCGAACCTGGTGCTCGGCTACCTGTCCTCGGCCTCGATCCCGCTGACGCCGTCGCTGGCGGACAAGGCCCTGGACCGGCTGGCGGGGCCGCTGGGGGTGTCGAGGGAGGCGGCCGCGTACGCCGTGCACGAGATCGTGAGCGCGTCGATGGCGTCCGCGGTGCACGTGGTGACGGTGCAGCGCGGGATCGACCCGCGCGGCTTCGCCCTGGTGGCCTTCGGCGGGGCGGGGCCGATGCACGCGGCCAGGGTGGCGGAGCGGTTCGGGATCTCGACGGTGGTGGTGCCGGCGCACTGCGGGGTGGCGTCGGCGGCGGGCCTGCTGGCCGGGTCCCTTTCAACGGACCGGGTGCTGTCCCGGCTGGACGTCTCCGACCCGGAGGCGATCTTCACGTCGCTGGCTGCGGAGGCCGCCGCCGACCTGGGCGTCTCGCTCACGGATCCGGAGGTGCGGGTGCTGCGCTCGGTGGACGTCCGCTTCAAGGGCCAGTCCCACGACCTGACCGTCGACTGGTCGCCGTCGCGTGAGGTGCTCGCGTCCCGTTTCTCCCAGAAGTACGCGCAGGCGTACGGCATCGCGCAGCGGGGCGAGATCGAGCTGGTCAGCTACCGCATCCGCCTCACCACCCCCGCCGGCGCCTCCCCCGGCCCGATTCACGCGATTCCAGCCCCGGAGCCCGGCGATCAGCATCCGCAACCCACCTCCAGACAGGCGTACTTCCCGGAGCTGGGCGGCTACGCCGGCGTCCCCGTGCACACCAGGGACACCATGGACGGCCCCCTCCACGGCCCCGCCATCATCGAGGACGCCGAGTCCACGATCGTCGTCCCGCCCGCCTGGACCGCCGCCCTCGCCGAGACGCGAGCCGTGCACCTGACGCGCGGGAGCACGCCATGACGGATCCGCTGACCGCCGAGGTCCTCAGGAACGCGCTGGTCGTGGCCGCGGAGGAGGCCAGCATCGTGGTGGTGCGCTCGGCGTACTCGACGTTCATCGTCGAGGGCTCCGACGCCTCGGCCGCCGTCCTCGACGCCCGCGGCCGCCTGATCGCCCAGTCCACGGCCACCACGCTCATGAACAGCATGGCGCTCAAAGTCGCGCTCCCGGAGCTGGTCAAGGACTTCCCCTTGGAGACGATGCGCCCGGGCGAGGTGTACGTGCTCAACGACGCCTACCGGGGCGGCGTGCACACCAACGACCTGCTCGTCTACCGGCCGGTCTTCGTCGCGGGAGCCCCGGCGTACTTCACCGCCACCATGATCCATGTCTCCGACCTCGGCGGCCTCTCGGCCGGTGGGATGGCGCCGCTGGCCACGGACATCTTCCTGGAGGGCCTGCAGCTCCCGCCGGTCCGCCTGGCGACCGCGGACGGGATCGACCCGGCCATGGAGGCCATCCTGCGGGCCAACAGCCGCACCCCGGACAAGGTCATGGGCGATGTACGGGCTCTCGTGGCCGGCACGGCGGTGGCCGCCGCCCGACTGGAGGCGCTGATCGGCGAGTACGGAGAGCAGGGCCTGGCGGCGGGCGTCGACGACTATCTGGACTACACGGAGGCCAGGACGCGGGCCTCGCTGGCGGAGCTGCCGGAGGGCCGGTTCGCGGCGGCGTACCCATTCGACGACGACGGAATGAATCCCGAAAAGTCCCACCTCATCCGCGTCGCCGTCACCCTGGACGCCGACCACGCCGTGCTCGACTTCGCCGGCACGGACCCGCAGGTCCCCGCGGCCATCAACGCCTCGGCCTCGCAGTCCCTGGCCGCGGCCGTCTTCGCGGTCCGCTGCTTCCTGGACCCCACGATTGCGATGAACGACGGGTGCCTGCGCGCCATCGAGGTTCACCTGCCCGAGGGCTCCCTGCTCAACGCCCGCTCCCCTTACCCGTGCGGCGGCCGGTACGTCCCGATCTACGCGGCCATGGAGGCCGTCTTCCAGGCCCTGTCCGACGCGGTGCCCGAACGGGCGATCGCGGCGAGCGGGATCCTGCAGCCGTTCTCGATCGCCGCGGTGGGCGCGCCGTACTGGATCCACCTCTCCTACGATTTCGGCGGCGTCGGCGCCCGCCAAGGGCTGGACGGCCCGGACGCGACCGGCGTGCATTTCGGCATCGGCCGCAACTCGGTGCCGCAGGCGGAGCCGGTGGAGAGCCGCTGCCCGCTGATCGTCGAGTCGATCGAGACGATCCCGGACTCGGGCGGGCCTGGGCGCTTCCGCGGCGGGCTGGGCTCGCGGACGGTCTACCGCTTCCTGGCCGACTGCCACGTCACCACCCGCGGCGACCGGCTGCGCCTGGCACCCCCGGGCCGCGACGGCGGGCTACCGGGACGGCTGGGCGGCTTCTTCAAGCGCCACCTGGACGGGACGGTGGAACGGCTGGCGTCCAAGGTCAACAACGTGCGGTTCGCGGCCGGTGAGGCGTTCATCGTGGAGACCACGGGAGGGGGCGGCCTCGGCCCGCTGGGCGAACGGGACCCGGCGGCGGTGCTGGCCGACTTGGATGCGGGCCGCGTCACGGTGCGCGGCGCGGCAGAGGACTATGGGGTCGATCAGTCGTCGATCAGGTCGGCAGGGTCGAAGCTGATGGAGTAAGGCGCCGACAAGGTGACCGTGATCCCGGCCTCGTAGGCGGTTGGCGGGTCATAGGTATCGCCGTTCAACTCATAGACGTAGAGCGTCGGTTTTTCGCCGGGCTCGATCCGCCAGTAGAGGGGGATGCCGGCCGCCGCGTAGGAGTAGACCTTCAGCCCTTTGTCGCGCCCTTCGGTGTTCGGACTGACCACTTCCGCGACGAGGCGGACATGGCCGGGAGACAGCATGAGCTCGACCGAAGTGACCGCCTCGGCAGGCACGACAACAACGTCGGGGATGTAGCAGTCCTGCTCGCTCGCCCGCACGTAGACGCTCATGAGCGGTTCGAGATCACGAGGCGCGGCGTCGTCGAGTATGCGCATCGTTTGGCCGATGGCGCCCTGATGCCGGATGGTGGGCAGAGGGCTGATCAAGAGGCTTCCGTTGAAGAGCTCGTAGCGATTTCCGTCGTCAGGAAACATGAGCAGGTCGTCAGCCGTATACGGCGGCCGTCCGGGGAGAACGATCGGCCCAGCAAGCGAGATCATGTGTCAATCATCGGGGAAATCGCACGTGACGTCTGGAGATTGCGTCACTTCAAGTCACGAGATCGCCACGCTTCGGCGCCGCTCCGGACCGCCGCGTGCACCGCCCGCGCCACCCGAGCCCCCCACTCCGACCGCGGCCCCCCGAACAACTCCTCCGGCCCGTCAACCGGCACAGCCACGCACACGGCGTCCGAAGCCGTTCCCGTGCAGGGGAAGCCCGCCTCGATCAACGCCTGCGACTTCGCCTCGGTGACCGTCATCACGGCGTTGACCAGGGCCGCGTCCGTCATCGCCACCGGCACCACCGTCACGATGTTGATGGTGCCCACCCGCATCGGGGCCAGCTCCGGATCCTCGAAACCCTCCGGCGCGGCGGCCCAGGTCGGCACCCGCAGCCCCACGGTGGCGAAGGCTTCCACGCCGCCATCCGCGGCCCGCACATACCGGTCGACCGACGCGGCCGTCATCATCCCGACCCCATCCCCGCCACCCGGTCCCAGCGACACGAGATGATCGACCGGGTCCATCCGCGAATAACCGGCCACCACCTGCGCGTTCAGCACCCACTCCCGTAACCCGATGCCGCCGCCCAGCATCGCGGAGGAGATCATCCGCCACCCCGGCCCGAACTCCCACAGCAGCGCCCCCAGCCGCGCCCCGTCCTCCACCCGGTACGTGAGCTTCACGATCCTCCCCTGACCAGGTGCACGACGGGCCGCCCGTCCGGCCCCGGCTCGATCTTGACATGGGCGTCGAAGTGCCTCCCGACCAATTCCTCGGTCAGCACCTGGGAGGGCTCTCCGGAGGCGACCGCGCGCCCGCCGGCCAGCAGCAGCAGCGCGTCGGCGTACAGGCCGGCCACCGTCAGGTCGTGCAGCGTGGTGACGACGGTGAGCCCGTCGGCCCGCCTGAGCCGGTCCACAAGTTCGAGGACCTGCTGCTGGTGCCCGAGGTCGAGCGCGGTCGTCGGCTCGTCGAGCAGCAGCACGGGGGCCTGCTGGGCGAGCGCCCTGGCCAGCACCACCCGCTGCCGCTCCCCGCCGGACAGTTCGCCCACGTGGCGCGTGGCGAGGGCGGTCAAATCCAGCCGCTCCAGCACGGACGCGGTCACCTCGCGGTCGTGGCCGCTCTCGCGTCCTAAATACGGGATGTACGGCGTGCGCCCCAGCAGCGCGTAGTCGAAGACCGTCATCTCGGGCGGCAGGGCGGGCGCCTGCGGCGCGTACGCCAGCAGCCTGGCCCGCTCGCGCGGCTTCAGCCCGGCGGCGGCCCTGGAGTCCACGGTGACCTCTCCCGCGTGCGCGACCAGCCCCATGACGGCCTTGAGCAGGGTGGACTTGCCGGCCCCGTTGGGCCCGATGATCGCCAGCCACTCGCCCCTGCGTACCCGCAGGTCCACGTCGGAGACGACCTCGCGGCCGCCGAGCCGGACGGAAAGGCCCTTGGTGCCGATCACGTGACCACCCGCCTGGTCACGCGCAGGATCCCCACGAAGAACGGCGCCCCCACGAACATGGTCACCACGCCGATCGGCAGCTCGGCGGGCGCGAGGACGGTGCGGGCGATGAGGTCGGCGAGCACCAGGAAGGCGGCGCCGCCGATCAGCGACAGCGGCAGCACGATCCGGTACGAGCCGCCGGCCAGCCGCCTGACCACGTGCGGGATGACGATGCCGACGAACCCGATCAGCCCGCTCACCGCCACGGCCGCCGCGGTGGCCAGCGAGGCCGCCAGCAGCACGGTGAACCGCACCCAGGCCGCCCGGACGCCCAGGCTGGTGGCCTCCTCGTCGCCGACGGAGAGCACGTCGAGCATCCGCCCGTGCAGCAGGAGCAGCACGGTGGAGACGGCGGCGTACGGCAGCACCAGCCAGAGCTGCTCCCACCCGCCGCCGACGTCGCCGAGGATCCACGAGTAGATGCGCTGCAGCTCCTCGACCTTGAACTGCTGGATGAACGTCTGGATCGCGGTCAGGAACGACGTGACCGCCACCCCGGCCAGCACCAGCGTGGCGGTGGAGCCCGCACGCCCGGCGGTGTTGCCGAGCGTGTAGGCCAGGAACACCCCGCCCACGGCCCCCAGGAAGGCCGCGACCGGGATGCTCGCGGCCATCGAGGGCAGCGCCACGATGGCCACGGTGGTGGCGAGCCCGGCGCCGGCGGCGGCGCCCAGCAGGTACGGATCCGCGAGCGGGTTGCGGAAGACGCCCTGGTAGCCGGCCCCTGCCATGGCCAGCAGCCCCCCGACGACGGCGGCGAGCAGCACCCGGGGCAGGCGCAGCTCGTACAGCAGGCCCTGCTCGACGGGCGCGAGGCCGGAGTCGACGTGGACGAGCGGCAGCCAGTCCACCACCTGGAGCACCACCTGCCAGGGCGAGATGTCGGCGGCCCCGTCGAGCATTCCGGCGATCATGGAGACGGCCAGCACGCCCAGGGCGCAAGCCACCCAGAGGGGTCTGGCCCTGGACGGGCCGGCCTTCGTCGCCACGGTCAGCTCGCGCCGGCCTTGGTCACGGCGGCGCCGATGGTCTCGGCGAGCTGTACGACGCGCGGCCCCCAGCGGGAGGCGATGTCGTCGTCGAGCAGGATCACCCGGTCGTCCTTGATGGCCGACAGGTCCTTCCAGCCCGGCCGCTTGGCCAGGGTGTCCTTGTTCTGCTGGCAGCATTTGACGTCCGCCAGGAAGATCAGGTCCGGGTCCGCCTGGGCCACGAACTCGGCCGACAGCTTGGGATAGCCGCCCGCCGCGTCGGGTGCCTTGTCGGCGATGTTGGTGAGGCCGAACAAGCCGTAGATCTGGCCGATGAACGTCTGCGACGTCGCCGCGTACGGCGTCTGGTCGAGCTCGTGGTAGTAGGTGAGCTTCTTGTCCTTGGGCGCCGCGGCGGCCAGCTTGTCCATGGCCGCCTTCATCCCGGAGACGACCTCTTCGGCCTTGGCCTTGTTGCCGGTGGCCGCGCCCAGCTCGGTGATCTCCTCGTACGCCTCGTCGAGCTTGGTGGCGGCGGGCTCCAGCAGGACGGGCACGTTGAGCTTGCCCAGCTCGGCGACGACCTTGTCGAGGTCGTCGGAGACGATGACCAGGTCGGGCTTCTTGGCGACGATGGCCTCGACGTTCGGCTTGAAGCCGGACAGGTCCGTCTTGGGGGCCTCGGGCGGGTAGTTCGAGTTGTCGTCGACCGCGACGACCTGGGGGCCCGCGCCGATGGCGAAGAGCGTCTCGGTGTGGGTGGCCGAGAGCGAGACGATCCGCTCCGGCTTCTTGGTGATGGTGACCTTGCCGTTGGCCGCCTCGATGGAGACGGGGAAACCCTCGGCGGTGGAGGTGGCGGGGGCGGGGGCGGTGGTTTCAGGGGTGGCTGTGGTGCCGGTCTGGCCGCATCCGGCGAGAACGAGCGTTCCCAGCAGCGCGCCCGCGAAGGCCGTGCGTACGGGCCTCACGAGTAGTCCTTTCACACTGTCGGAACCGAGAGACCCGCGATGAGCGACGGATCACCCTTTTCCACGAGGGTTGATGGCGTCAGCGCAGCGGCAGGCGACCTGGCTATGACAGTTGCGGGACAGCGCCGGACTCGCACCGGACTTCGCTGCAGCACTGCGCGTCGGACACACGCTATCAATCCCCCAGATGCCCGCCATGTCAAGGGGCGAGCTGGGACTCCGCCTCGGCGATGATCCGCTGCAGTCTGAGCCCGTGGGCGGCGTCGAGGGGGTGGCCGCCGCCGTTCCGCACGGTCCTGGCGAACTCCTCGGCGACGGTCTCCAGGGGGTCGTCGTCGAAGTGCGGGAGGAGGGCGCTGCCGGTGCGGCCGTACACGGCGAACGAGGCCGGCGGCAGATCGCCGGCGGCGGTCATGCACAGGGACGCCTCGCTGACCGCGCCGCCCTCGTGCTCCAGCAGCAGGCCGGTCCAGCCGAGCGAATGGCCGTGCGCGCGCACGCCGGTCACCGGGCCCAGGGCGGCGTCCAGCAGGTCGATCACGTGCGGGCCGACGTCGAGCAGCGCGCCGCGTTCGAGCCGCCAGGGGGTGGCGAAGGGGTGGTCGCCGAGGAGGGCGCCGGAGATGTTCGCGGCGTGGCCGCCGAACGGCTCGATCTCGCCGCATCGGGCCAGGAACGCACGGGTCTGGGCGGCGTATCGGAGGGTGAGCAGCATCTGGGAGGCCACGCCGGTCTCCGCCACTGTCTCGGCGAGGCGTCGGGCGCTGTCCAGGGAGTCGCCCAGGGGTTTCTCCAGCAGCAGCGCTTTGCCCGCGCGGGCGGCCCGGACGCCGAGCTCGGCCTGCACGGCGGGCGGCACGCAGAACGCGACCGCCTCGCAGGCGTCGAACAGCTCCTCGATCCGCTCGTACACGGGGGCGCCGAGCTGCGCGGCGGCCTCGGGACGCCGGGCCCACACCCCGGCCAGCCGCGTGTGCGGGCCTTCGGCGAGCATCGGCGCGTGTGCCATCCGCGCCCACGGTCCCGCCCCGACCAGCCCGACCGCCACCGGTTCCATGTAACTCCCCTTTCATACCAAGATCTTTTCAGCATTGCCGCCGTTCAGCCTTTACCGCGAGTAAGAGGCAACGGTGAACTTCGAAACGGGGATTCAGTGCGAAAAGTCTTGTTAGCGCGTTTTGGCGAGCTTAGTGCTCGCGACCTCGGCGGCGGGAGTCGCCCGTCTCCGTCAGGGCGGCCGAGGAGCGTCCCGTGTCGGTGACCGGCCGGCCGCTGCACTGCTCAGGCACGATGGGCGGGCGCCCCGCGCGGTGCCCGCCCATCGGCGTCAGTGGGCCGCACGCCACTCGTGGATGGCGTGCTGCGGGCGGTGGGCGAGGGTGCCCGAGTCGATGACCAGCGTCTGACCGGTGATGCAGCGGGCCTCGCCGGAGGCCAGGAAGCACACCAGGTCGGCGACGTCCTCCGGGGTGCAGGGCCAGGGCAGGAGGCGCTCGGCGGCCTTTTCGGCGAGCTGGCCGGGGGTCAGCGCCCGCTGCGCGGCCGCGGTGAGGACGAGGGCGGGCGCGACGGCGTTGCAGCGGATGCCGCGGGCGCCGTACCTGGTGGCGACGTGGCGGGCGAAGCCCATCAGGGCCGACTTGGAGGCGCCGTACGCGGCGTGGAGCGTGTCGCCGACCAGCGCGGACACCGAGGACATGAGGACGATGGCGCCGCCGTCGGGCATGGCCGGGATCGCGTGCTTGACCATGAGCATGGCGCCGCGCAGGTTGACCTCCATGGTGCGGTCCCAGACCGCCACGTCGAGCGTTTCCAGCTCCCGGTCGCGACCGTACACGGCGGGGCCGAGCGCGGCGGCGTTGGCGTGCAGGACGTCCACCCGGCCGAAGGAGGCCACCAGGGCGGCCACCGCCTCCTCCACCTGCTTCTCGTCGGAGACGTCGCAAGTGAGCGCCAGGGCCGTGCCGCCACGGGCGCGGATGGCGGCGGCGGTGGCCTTCGCGCCCGCCGTGTGGATGTCGAGCACTCCCACGCAGGCCCCCTCGGCGGCCAGGCGGGCCGCGCAGGCCGCGCCGATGCCCGAGCCCGCGCCCGTCACCAGCGCCACGCGCCCGTCGAAGCGACCGCTCACCAGGCCACCCGCAGGGACGTCAGGCCGCGGCCGACGATCGACCTGCGGTAGGCGATCGGCTGATCGGGGACCAGCCGGAGCCGCGGCAGGCGGCGGCCGAGCACGTCGAGCGCGGTGCGCAGTTGCAGGCGGCCGAGCGCCGCGCCTACGCAGAAGTGGATCCCGTAGCCGAAGACCAGGTGCTCGGCGGCGTTCGGCCGGTCGATCCAGAAGCGTTCCGGGTCGGGGAAGACGCTCTCGTCATGGGCGGCGGAGTCGGTGGACAGCAGGACGAGGGCGCCTGCCGGGATCGTCACGCCGTGCAGCGGCACGTCCGTGGCCGCGTACCGGAAGGAGCCCAGCGAGGCGCCGTCGATGCGCATGCACTCCTCGGCGGCGTTCGCGACCAGCGCGGGCGGCACCGGCCAGGCGTCCTCCTTCAGCAGCCGCAGGACGGTGTTGCCGAGCTGGTTGGGGACGGTGTCGTTACCGCCGAGCAGGATCGTGGAGATCAGCTCGACCACCTCCCGGTGGGTCAGCTCCTCACCGATCAGCGAGGTCATCAGGGAGGTGAAGTCGTCCTGCGGGTCCTTGGCCCGGGCGGCCACCAGCCGGTCCACGTAGTCGAGGTAGGTCAGGAAGCTGCCGGCGAGCTCGAGCTGGCGCTGCGGTGGCTGCGGCGACAGGAAGAGCTGGAACCAGTCCTTGACGTGCCTCTGCACGAACGCCTCGTCGGACTCGGGCACGCCGATGAAGCGGGCGGTCAGCTTGATCGACGGCTCGTGCCCGAGGTCGGCGACGAAGTCGGCCTCGCCGCAGGGCGCGATCCGGTCGAGGAGGTCCTCGTTGAGCCGCCTGAAGGTGTCCTCCATGGCCGCGACCGCGCGCGGCGTGAACGCCCGCGACACCGACCGGCGCAGGCGGGTGTGGTCGGGCGGGTCCACGTTCGCCACGAAGCTGGACAGGAACGAGCCGTGCTCACCAAGCTTCTCCCTCGTCGCCGCGGTCAGGCTGCGGGAGATCGTCAGCGAGCCCTCGGAGGAGAAGCGCCGTGGGTCGCCGTACGCCGCCCGCACGTCGGCGTACCTGGTCAGGACGTACGCCTGGAGGTGCTCGCTCCAGAACACCGGCGACTGGCCGCGCAGCCGGGCGAGGAACGGGTACGGGGCGGCGACGTGCCAGTCCGAGCCGACGTCGAAGTCCTCGATGTCATCGTTCATCCGAAGATCCTCCGGGGGTTGTCGACGAGCATCTGGTGGAGCTGGTCGTCCGTGACGCCCCTCTTGCGCAGCTCGGGCACGACGTCACGGGAGATGTGGAGGAGGTGGTAGTTGGGGTGGCGCTGCCGTACGACGTCGGCGTCGAACCGGTCGTTGAAGCAGTACGAGTCGTGACCGAACACCATTTTTCCGGCATGCCCGCGCTCGCACATCGCGGCCACCATCGACACCCGCCGCTCGAACGGGCTGATCGTCTCGATGCCGAAGCGGTCCATGCCCAGGTAGGAGCCGTTCGCGACCAGTTCCTCCAGGTAGGCGACGTCGTCGGAGTCTCCGGCGTGCCCGATCACGACCCGGCTGAGGTCGACGCCGTACGAGCCGAGCAGGCGCTGCTGCTCGAGACCGCCCTTGGAGGCGCTGTGCGAATGCGTGGTGATCGGCGCGCCGGTCTCCAGATGCGCCTCCGCGACCGCCCGGAACACCCGCTCGCACCCCTTCGTCATGCCGAGGTGGTCGGAGGCGCACTTGAGCATGGCGGCCTTGACGCCGGTCCGCCCGATGCCCTCGGCGATGTCCCGGACGAAGAACTCCGCCAGCCTGTCGGGCCCGCCGAACAGCGATCCCGGACCCCGGTTGGCGAAGTACGGCGGCAGCGCGTCGTAGGTGTAGAGGCCGGTGGCGACCACGATGTTGACGCCGGTCAGCTCGGCCACCCGCTGCACCGACGGGATGTGGCGGCCGAGCCCGACCACGGTCAGGTCCACGATCGTGTCGATGCCCTCGGCCTTCAGCGCGTCGAGCTTGCCCGCCGCCTCACGGGCCCGCGTTTCCAGGTCCCACTGCTCGGGGATGTCCGGCCAGTTCCACAGGATCTCCGGGCTCAGCCCGAAAACGTGCTCGTGCATGAGCGTCGCCCCGAGGTCCGCGACCGGGCCCTTCACGGTTTCAGGCACGGGAACCTCTCGTGCTCGAACGGCCGGTTGACCTGCAGCCCGAGCCCGTCGGTCTGCTGGTACGGCAGCCCGGTGTAGAGGGCGTCGGCGTCGAAGTAGGTGACGGTGAACGACAGCCGCGGGCGGTCGCGGCGGTTGGCGGGCGCGCCGTGCACGGTCAGCGCGTGGTGCACGGTCGCGTCCCCGGCCTTGAGGTCGAGCGGCGGCGACAGCTCCAGCTCCTTGAGCCACGGGTGCTGGCTGAGCTGGTCGTCACCGGGCCGCGTGAAGCTGCGCCCGAGCAGGCCGTGGCGATGCGAGCCGTCGTAGAACCTGAGCGCCCCCATGTCGGCGGGCGCGTCGGCGAGCGCCAGCCACACGGTCAGCATGGCCGAGCGGTCCATCGGCATCCAGGGGAAGTCCTGGTGGAACTCGGTGGCGCCGTGCTCGCCCGGCTCCTTGACCAGGAGGTTGGTGACCTGCACGCGTACCGCGCGGACGCCGCGCAGCAGCCGTACGGCGTTGCGGCCCATCTGCGGGTGCGAGGCCAGCGCGCCGAACATCTCGTCGCTCGCCGCGATGTCCCTCGACTGCCCGAACGCCGCGTCGACCAGTGTCTGTTTGTCCTTCGCCCGGCTGTCCAGATGGCCGGTGGCCCGCTCGCGCAGCGCCGCCGCGGTGCCGGGGTCGATCAGCCTGCCGAGCCGCACCCAGCCGTGCTCATGGAAGAACGCCACCTCGTCATCGCTCACCTGGCGTACCGGGATCTCCATGTCCCCAGTCTGGCACCTAAAGCAAGCGCTTGGTAAGCCCCCGGAATTGAGTAGCCCCTACTCATGCGCCCGCGACGCCCGCGCCCGACCCTCGGAGCATGACCACAGTTCAGACGCCCCCCGCCACCGCCGGCTTCACCCGGTACGCGATGATCACATGTGCGGTGGTCTCGCCGCTCACCCTCGCCCTGTCGCTGCTGCTCGCCCCGTTCAACGTCACGGCCGAAGGCGAGCCGTACATCCGCGGTCTGATCGCCAACCTCGACGCCTATGCCCTCTGGAGCTGGATCTTCGTCCTGAGCATGGCCACGCTCATCCCCGCGATCTTCGCGGTGAGCAAGGTGGCCCGCTCGGGCCGGCCCGCGCTGGGCCTCGTGGGCATGATCCTGGCCTTCATCATGGCCCTGCCGACCAGCGTGAACACCGACGACGTGATCTACGCGGCCACCAAGGCCGGCCTCGACGTGCCCGCCACGAACCGGCTGGTCACGGAGCTGAGCGAAGGGGTGCCGACGGCGGCGCTCGGGTTCACGTTCTTCCTGAGCCTGCTGGGCTTCGTCCTGCTGGGGATCGCCGCGCTGAGCAGCGCCGCGCCCAAGTGGGCGGCGATCGCCATGATCGTGGCGCCGTTCCTCATCCCGATCGCCTGGTTCGGCCAGCTCGGCAACATCGCGGCGGGCGCCGCCTGGATCGTCTTCGCCGCCGCCGCGGGCGGCATCGCCCTCGCCTTGCCCGCCGGCCCTCAGCGCACCTGACCAGAAAGCCAGGCGGGCCCGGCGTCGCTGCTGCGGACACCGTCCGGCACCTTCGCCGCCGCGGCGGGATCCGCCTTTGGCAAGCGCGACGACGCGAGTGCGACCGCCGCCACCAGCGCGCCCTTCTTCGAGCACCTGCTCGATGAAGTGGCGGATGCCGGCGCGCTCGGCGTCGATGTCATCTGACACAGGATCGCTTTGCTGATCAGAGACGCTAAAAAGCTCCCCTGACCTCGACGATCTCCACGAGGGGGAACTCCAGGTAGTCGCCGGCCTCCTCGCACCAGGCGTCCAGCACGGCGCCCTTGAGCTCGCCATGGCTGATCGTGGCGGTCAGCCCGTCGGCCAGCGTGATGCCGGCCCGCACCCCCCGGTCGACCACGAAGCCCAGCAGTGACTGCTGCGCCGTCGGCAGCCTGGTGGCCATCCTGCCGATGATCGCCCACGTCCGGCCGTTGGTCGCGGCCTCGGCCCGGCTGGCGGTGACCAGCCGGCGGGCGTGCTCGCGCGGGTCGGGCGCCGGCTCGGCCAGCAGGTGGGGCGGCGCCGCGAGCTCGGCGAGATCGGGCACCTCCGCCAGCTCGGCGACCTGGCCGCCGGGCAGCAGGATCAGCTTGCCGTTGCTGGGCTGCTCGCCCGGGGAGAGCTCCGCGGCCCTGGCCCGGTGGATGGTGATCTGGCCGGTGTCGGAGACGGGCACCGGCGAGTAGCCGGCCTCGCGCAGCGCGGACAGCGTGCGCTCGGCCCCGGCCGGGCTCACCAGCACCGTGGGGGCGAGCAGGCGCAGGCCCAGCCTGCCGAGCCGGCGGTGCGCGGCGATCTCGGCGAGCAGCGCCGGGTCGCCGGCCTGGATGACGCAGCCGACCGTGGTGACCGTCACCTCGCCGTGCCTGCGCGCGGTGTCGCGTACGAGGTATTCGAGCGGCTGGGGGATGGCGCCCACCCCGGCGAGCTCGTCGAGCAGATCGCCGGCGTCGTGGCCGCGGTCGAGCGCGCGGCGCACGCTCTCGGCGGTGAAGCGCCACACCGAGGCGGCGCCCCGCGATTCCCGGTCGGCGACGCGGTCGAGCAGCGCCGCCAGCTCCGCCGACGGCGGCCCCGTCACGACGGCGGTCAGGTCGGGCCCGAACAGCGCGCTCCTGCGCACGCTCGCCAGCGCCCTCGTGGACGCCTCGACCAGCACGGGGTCGTGCTCGACCTGGGGCACGGCGTCGTCGTTCTCGTCGCCGGGGCAGGCGGAGAGCCCTGCCAGCGCCCGGCCGAGGTCGGTGAGCGCGTCGTTGGCCAGCAGCCCGAGCAGTGTGGCCTCGTCGAGCACCGCGGGCGCGCAGTCCAGCAGCAGTTGCCGGTCGATCAGCGGCGCGTGCCAGTGGATGTTTTGGATGAGGCTGTCGCGGTCGGCGAACGCCGTGCCGGCCGGCAGGTGGGCCAGCACCGACAGCACCGACCGCCGTACCCGGGCCACGGCGCTGCCGGCCGGGTCGTCGCCGAGCACGGTGCCGTACTTGCCGTCGATCTTGCGGAGGGAGGAGCGCTCCATGCGCCACCACGCCGACAGCAGCACCCGCAGCCGGGCCGCGCTCTCGTCGAGGCGCCACCGGTCGAAGCGCTCGGTGGGGATCAGGCCGCCCGACGGCTCGTCCCAGGCCAGCAGCCTGGCCACCGCGCAGATCTCCAGCAGCAGCCGCGTCTCGTCCTCGTCGCAGCCGGTCTCCTTGGCGACCCTGCGGATCTCGCGTACGCCGACGCCGCCGGTCTTGAGCAGCGGCAGCGGTGTCTTGGACGCGTTGTCGAGCAGGGCCGCGCACCGCTCGACCACGTGCGGCGCGGCCAGCGTCATCAGGTGGTCGACCTCCTCGGGGTCGACCGGGATCGTGGCCACCTCGGGGGCCACGGGCTGGAAAGGGGGGTGGTAGCCGGGGCCGCGCAGGCAGATCGCCACCTCGCGGGGGATCTCCGCCACGTGCCAGCTCGGGCGGAAGAGCAGGCCGTGGTCGGCGCACCACTTCTCCGGCGTGCCGTGGGTGACGAACCTGCCGCCGTCGACGGGCAGCGCGGGTCCCTCCCAGGAGAACCGGTCCAGCAGCGCCACGGTGCCGTCGGGGGCGCTCCGCAGCAGCGCCTTGACGCGGTCGGCGGCGCCGAGCACCTCGGTGACGCGGGTGACCATGCGGCGTTTGTTGCCCTGGGCGGGCAGGCCGAGGTTGCGGGCGAGCGCGCGCAGGGCGTCGTGGCTGATCGTCCAGGAGTTGAGGTAGTGGCCGAGCGGCTCGCCCAGGCCCAGTGGGGCGGCCCACCAGCGCGCGACGCCCTCGGCGAGATGGATCACGCCGTCGTCGCCCGGCCAGGCCAGTGCGTGCTCGTAGAGGTGCTCAAGCCATGGCGTCACGTCGTCGGCCGGCACACCGGCGAAAGCGGCCAGCCGCTCGGCCGTGGGGCCGCTCAGGGCGAGCGCCGCCTCGGCCAGCTGCAGGCAGGGCAGCGGCAGCCGCTGCAGCGTCTCCATCACGGCGAAACCGTTGCCCAGCCGCTGGGCGAGCGTGTCGAGCCGGCGCGGCCAGGGCGCGGCGATGGCGTCGGGCCTGTTGGCCAGGATGCGGGCAAGCCGGTCTTCGTCTAGTGTTCGCAGCCAGCCGAGCAGGTGATCTTCCATCTGTCAGCACTCTCATGGGGTCGCGCGCGGGACTCACCGTGAGCCATGAGCATCCACGGTAGTGCAGATCACCCCCGGTCAGGAGAGGACTGCCCAGACGATCTTTCCCTGGGGTGCGAGTGCGGACCAGCCCCAGCGGAGACTGAGCGACTCGACGATGTGGAGTCCGAGGCCGCCGGTGTCAAGGGGGCCAGGGTATCGCAGGACCGGGACCGATGCCCCTGGATCGGTGAACGCGCTGGCGACGAGAGAACCCCGGCGTACGAGGGACATGTGGACCGGGCAGTCGCGGCCCGGCTCGGACAGATGCAGGCCATGGCGCAGCGCGTTGGTCGCCAGCTCGGAGACCACCAGCTCCATGTTCTCGATCAGCTCGGGGAGACCCCAGCCCGTCAGGGCGCCGGTGGTGAAGCTGCGGGCGGAGTGGACTGAGGCCGGAGTGGGCGGGAGCACGAACGTGGCGCTCGCGGAAGGTCCGGGGGCCAGCAGGTCGCCGGCAGCCTCCGGCCACCAGCCGATCGGGGGCCACCAATCGAACGTGGTCCACTGGCTGGGCGCCGTGATGGATTGCACTAGATCATTCTGCGGCAAAATCTCGTGCACTTGCAAGGGCGAATGCACGTGCAGACAACCCGTGCAAGCGCTACCGTTGCCCTCAATCGGTCATATGGGGGAAAGGGGATCTTGCTCGCGGCCCATGATCTTTCGGCCGTGAAGTGACAGACTAGGTGCAGACCTCGCTATCTGCGGTGGCCCGTCGAACCGGCCCGCCGTGTCGCAAGGAAACGACCAAGGAGCAGTACGTGTCCATTGATCCGCCCGGTTCCGCTTCGACCGTCCGGCGCATCATGCTGGGTGCGAGCCTCAGGCGCCTGCGTGAGGCGAGCGGACTCGACCGGGCCCAGGCCGGATTCCATATCCGGGCGTCCGAGTCCAAGATCAGTCGCATGGAGCTCGGCCGCGTCGGCTTCAAGACACGTGACGTGGAAGACCTGCTCACCCTGTACGGCGTCGTCGACGATGCCGAGCGCCGCGCTCTACTGGAGATGGTTCGCGAGGCCAACACCCCCGGGTGGTGGCACAAGTACTCCGCCGAGTTGCCCTCGTGGTTCACGACCTATGTGGGCCTGGAGGAGGCCGCCAGCGTGATCCGCACCTATGAGGTGCAATTCGTGCCAGGCCTGCTGCAGACGGCCTCGTACGCGCGATCGGTCTTCCAGCTGGGCAATCCCGATGCGAGTCCGGACAAAATCGAACGCCGCGTGCACATGCGCATGCAGCGGCAGGAGCGTTTCACCCAGAAGGACGGACCCCGGCTGTGGGCCGTCATCGACGAGGCGGCGCTCATGCGGACCATCGGTGGGCGGCAGGTCATGTGCGAGCAGCTCCAGCATCTGCTGGAGGTCGCTGCCCTTCCCAACATCACCCTCCAGGTGATGCCCTTCAGGTACGGCAAGCACGCCGCTGAAGGGGGCGCGTTCAGCATCTTGCGGTTTCCCGAGTCCGATTTGTCGGACGTTGTCTACGTCGAGCAGCTATGGGGTGCCCTGTACCTGGACAAGCGTGAGGACGTCGACCCGTACCTCACCGCCATGGAGCAGTTGTGCGTGGAGAGCACCACGCCAGGGGGCACCGTCGAGCTCATCGGCGGTCTTCTCAGAAAGATGTAGATGAATCAGACCTACAACGGCATGCCCGCGGCCGATCTGACGCAGGTCGCGTGGCGCAAGAGCCGCTACAGCAACTCGCAGGGCAACTGCGTTGAGCTCGCGGAGCTTCCCGACGGGGGGATCGCGGTGCGTAACTCGCGCTTCCCCGACGGCCCTGCCCTCATCTATACCCGCGACGAGATCCGGGCTCTGGTGCTCGGGGTGAAGGACGGAGAGTTCGACGGCCTGCTCGTGTAACAGCGTGTTTACCTCCGGCGCGCCCGCTTAACGGTGGCGCGCCGGAGGCGTAACCGCCCGGCCTCCTCCTACGGCCATGATCAGCTCATGCTCGACCAGATGACCCTGTATCCGATCGCCGACGACGTGCTGTTCGCGCCGGGCGGCAAGGTCGTGATCCGCACTTATGGCGTGGCGCCCGCGACCACGGGCGCCTCCGTCTCCTACCGGACGTGGGTGACCGGCATCCGGGACCAGCCGCGTTACTGGCACTGGGGCCACTTCGAGGATGCGACCTCGGGGCACCGCAGGGTCCTCGAGTGGCTCACCGGCCGGGGGCCGCAACCTTCCCAAGCGCTCGCTTGATCGCTATCCTCATGCCAAGCAACCGCTTGGTAGAGGAGGCGTGGTGCGGCGCGCGATCCACCTGCTCGAAGAGGTCGACTTCAGGCCGATGAACTCCAAGCGGCCGCTGGAGTACCTCACGTGGCTGACCCGATACAAACGTGAGGACGAGACCCGCACCGCGCCCTCGCTCACCTCCGGCATGTCCATCAGGTCCCGCGAGATCGATCTCGTCGGCGCCTTCTACGCGGTCGGCATCACCGGCCATCCGCAGTTCAAGGCCGTCACGCTCTGGGACTGCCACGGCGGCTGGGACGGCGGCTGGCGGCAGATGATGGAGATCTATCAGGGGGTGGACCAGCGCCTGTTCCTGTCCGACATCGACGACGTGCGCTTCTCCGCGTTCTCCCGCCCACTGGGCGCCGCGCCGGGCTGCCCGCCGCTGGCCGAGGCGCCCGCCGCCGAGCTCTACCTCTTCGAAAGCGCCCGGGTGCGCCCCGGGTCCGCGCTCGACTACCTGGCGGCCGTCCGCGCCGAGCGGGCACCGCTGCTCGCCGAGCACGGCCACACCCTGGTCGGCCTGTACGAGGTGCTGTTCTGCGACACCGAGGCGGTCACCGTCTGGGCCGTCTCCCTCGACGACCACCTGGCCACGCAGCGCGCCCGCGACGCCGCCCTCGGCCTCGACGACGAGGTGGCGCCCGATTCCCGGCTGCTGGACTGGGGGAAACGGGCCCGCGACTATCTCGAAGGCCCGTGGCGTGAGACGCTGCTGGCACCCTTCCCCGGGTGCCGCCTGGCGCCGGGAGCCGCGCCGGGTTAGCGGAGCCGCCGCCCACACTGCACGCGGCGCTGCTGTCCATGGCGCGCCGCCACCGACAGCGCCACGGCTTCGGCGCTGCGGTCCAGGGTCAGCTGATGGGGGCGTTCCAGGTCGTGAGCACCGGCTCGGCGTGCTCGAAGCCGAGCCGCGAGTAGGTGCCCGTGTCGAGCTTCAGCAGCCGGCCCTCCTCCGGCCCCAGGCCCAGCCAGCGGGCGGCCAGGACGCGCAGGAAGTGCCCGTGCGCCACCAGCGCCACCCGGCCGTCGGCCTCCTTGGCCCGCGCGATCACGCGGTCGGCGCGGGCGGCCACCTCGGCGGCGCTCTCGCCAGGGTGCTCGGCGTCGCCGGGGATCACGCCGTCGCGCCACAGGTACCAGCCCGGCCGGGTCTCGCGGATCTTCGGCGTGGTGATCCCCTCGTAGCCGCCGTAGTCCCACTCCCACAGGTCGGCGTCCACCTCGTAGCCGCCCAGCCCGGCCAGCTCCGCCGTACGTCGCGCGCGCTGCGCGGGAGAGACCAGCACCAGACCGAACGCCTGCTCCTTGACCAGCGGCGCCAGAGCCCTGGCCTGCTCCTCGCCGTGCTCCGTCAACGGCAGGTCGGTGCGTCCGGTGTGCTTGCCGGCCTTGCTCCACTCGGTCTCACCGTGGCGGAGCAGCAGCATCTCATTCATGGACTCCATCATTCCGGCACAGTTGACCTCAAGCGAGCTTGAGGTAGCAAGGTAGGGCCATGGAAGCGATCAGACTGCACGCCTATGGACCCGCTGCGAACCTCCGCCTCGAGACCGTCCCCGATCCGGTGCCCGGGCCGGGAGAGGCGCGCGTGGCCGTGCACGCCGCCGGGGTGCACTTCATCGAGACCCTGCTGCGCCGGGGACAGGCCGTCGGGCCGCACCCCGCGCCGCCGCTGCCCGTCATCCTGGGAGGGGAGGTCGCGGGCGTGGTCGAGTCGGTGGGCGAGGGGGTGCCCGCCGATCTCGTGGGACGCCGGGTGGTGACCTCCGACGTGACCTCGGGCGGGTACGCCTCCCTCGCCGTGGCCGGCGCCGCCACCCTGATCGCGCTACCCGGCCACGTGGACTACGGCGCCGCGGTGGCCATGAGCACGACCGGCGCCACCACGTTCGGGCTGCTGGAGCTCGCGCCGCTGAGCGCGTCCGACGTGGTGCTGGTCACCGCCGCGGCCGGCGGCATCGGGACGCTGCTCGTGCAGTACGCGCGCAGCGCCGGCGCCCGGGTCGTCGGCGCGGCCGGCGGGCCCGCGAAGGTGCGGCGGGCCGAGGAACTCGGGGCGGACCTCGCCGTGGACTACCGCCGGCCCGGCTGGGACAAGATCGTACGGGAGGCGGTCGGCGAGGTGAGCGTGGTCTTCGACGGGGTCGGCGCGGATCTTGGGCGGACGGCGTACGAGCTGCTCGGGCGGGGCGGGCGGCACGTGGTGTTCGGGTCGGCGGCCGGGGAGTGGTTCTTCCCCGGTGAGGAGGAGGCCTCGGCGCGGGGCGTGAGCGTGTACGACGGGATCGGCTACCTGCTCGGCCGCGACGGGGGCATGGGCGACCTGTGCGCCCGGGCCCTGGACGCGCTCGCGAACGGCTCGCTCACGCCGGCCGTCCAGCCGTTCCCTCTGGCCGCGGCCCCGGCGGCGCATGAGGCGCTGGAGAGCAGGAACACCATGGGCAAGGTCATCCTCGTGCCGTAGCCAGCTCCTCGACGACCGGAGCGAAAGCGGGGAGGTCGCGCTCATTGTGCACGACAAAGTACGAAATATCGTGCTGATCTCGCCAATAGCGGAGCTTGTCGACGATGTCGCCTCGCGTACCGAGCAGCACCTGGGGCGTCTCGTCCAGCGACGAGCTGTCGGCCGCGCTCCAGGCCTCCTCCGCCTTCCGCTCGCCCACCTGCACCACACTCGTGCCCAGTTCCAGTGAGCGGCCCGCGGCGGCCGTACGGACATGCCGGAGCTTGCCCAGGAACGCCTCCAGCCCGCCGTCCCGCCCGTCCGGCCCGCTGCCGTCGCCCTTCACCCGCATCCCGATGTTCACGACGTCGGCCTGCTCGGCCGCCAGCCGCAGCACGCGCGGCCCGCCCCCGCCGAGCACCAAGGGCGGATGGGGCCGCTGCACGGGTTTGGGCCGCTGGTCGAGCCCGTCGATCCGGTAGTGCTCACCCTCGAAGCCGAACGGCCCGTCCCCCCAGAGCCCCTTGAGCACGGCGATCGCCTCCCGCAGCCGCCCCACTCGCACCCCCGGAGCCTCCAGCGTCATCCCGGCCCCCGCGTAGTCGCGGGCCATCCACCCGGTCCCGATCCCGACCTCCAGCCGCCCGTCGGACAGCAGGTCGAGCGTGGCCGCCTCCTTGGCCAGCACCGCCGGGTGCCGGAAGTCGTTGGCGAACACCAGCGTGCCCACCCGCAGCCTCTCGGTGGCGCAGGCGGCCGCCGTGAGCGCCGCGATGGGCGCAAACCTGGGCCCGACCAGATGATCGGGCACCAGCAGCACGTCGAACCCGGCCCCTTCGAGCCGCCTGGCCTTCTCGGCCCACGCCTTGCCGGACTCCGCCTCCCGCACCACAGCCCCGAACCTGAACGGCCGCACGACCCCTCCCCGCCATAGCTGAGCAAGCGCTCGGTACAAAATTACCCGTTTTCCCGGCACTTCCCATCGAAGAGTTCCATAGCGATCGCCAAAGATCGCTAACTCAACGAGCGAGCCTTCTTCAGGTTGGTCACCAGCTCCTCGATGAAGGTCGCGTAGCCCTGGTAGCTGAAGGGGACCTCCGCTCGCCACGGGTAGAGCTGGCCCGCCGCGACCGCGGGGAGCTTGGCGAAGGTGGGCTTCTTCATCATCTCCTCGGGCTTGAGCGACTGCGTGCGGGTGTCGTAGAGGATCACGTCGGCGTCGTAGGTGTCGGCGTTCTCCCAGCTCAGCGTCTGGAAGAAGCCGCCCTCGTCGACCTTGGACGGCGTGACGACGTCCAGTCCCGCCTGGGTGAGGTGCACGATGTCGGGATACTCGGGCGGGTTGACCACCCACATCGCGTCGGGGCCGCCGGACATCATGAGGATCTTGAGGTCCTTGAACTGGGCGAGCTCCTTGGTGGCGGCCTCCATGCGGGCCTTGGCCTCGGCCACGCCCGGCATCTCCGCGCCGAGGGACGTGGCCAGTTCCTCGAACTTGCCGATCACCTCGGTGGCGCTGCGGCCGGGCAGCATGATGCCGGCGGTCGGGGCGACCTGCTCGATGGTGTCCTTGGACTTCTCGGGGACGTACCAGAGGGTGCCCTTGATGTACATGCTGCTGACCAGGAGGTCGGGCTGGAGCGCGATGTACTGCTCGACGTTGAACTCGTCCCACACGTTCCCCAGGCCCTGGACCTTGGTGATGTCGACGTTGCCGGCCTGCGGGTCCTTGCTGCCGTCCTTGAGCTTGTGCGGGCCGAACACGCCGACGGGCCGCACGCCGAAGTCCCACAGGGCGGCGGCCGCGCCGACCTGGGCGACGATCCTGGAGGGCCGCTTGGGCAGGTCGATCTTCTTGCCGCGGTCGTCGGTGAACGACCAGCTCTGGGCCGCGGGGGCTGAGGACGGGGCGGGCGTGGCGGAGGTCGCCCCGGTGCCGTCGCCGCAGGCCGCCAGTGTCAGGGCGGCCGCGAGCCCTGCCGTGGCCGACAGGAATCCCCTGCGCGGCAGTACCGGTCCCGACATGTCCATCTCCTAAGGTTAGGCTTACCTTGTTAACAGCCCATTAGATTAGCCTTGCCTAATTTTGACGACGACGAGAGGGGGTTGGGTGCGCCCGGCTGAGGACACGGCCGAGGACACGGCCATCGCCGGACCGGACGCCGTAGCGGCCGATTCCGGGGAGAGGCCGCGGTGGGCGCGTCCCGCGGTGCTGGTGGCCGGACTGGTCGTCGCGCTGGTGGTGCTCGCGCTGATGGCGATGGCGAGCGTGGCGCTGGGCGCGCGGTCCGTGCCGTTCTCCACGGTGATCGACGCCTTCCTGGCCCCGGACGGCTCCAACGACCACACGGTCATCCGGGAGTTGCGCGTGCCGAGGACGCTGCTCGGCCTGGGAGTGGGCGCCACTTTGGGGCTGGCGGGGGCGCTCATGCAGAGCTTGACCCGCAACCCGCTGGCCGACCCCGGGCTGCTGGGCATCAACGAGGGGGCGGCGCTGGGCGTCACGCTGGCGCTGGGCGTGTTCGGGCTCTCGGACCCAGCGGTCTACGTGTGGTTCGCGTTCGGCGGGGCCGCGCTGGCCTCCGTCGTCGTGTACGCGCTGGCCTCATCGGGCCGCTCGGGCTCCAGCCCGGTACGCCTCACGCTGGCCGGCGTCGCGCTCGGCATGGTCGCCACGGCGGTGGCCTCGGCCATCCTGCGTATGGACACCCAGACCTTCGACCGGATGCGTTTCTGGCTGACGGGCTCGCTGGCCGGGCAGACGGCGGACACGCTGACCCGGCTGGCCCCGTTCATGATCGTGGGCCTGGTGCTGGGGCTGCTGCTGGCCAGGCCGCTCAACATGCTGGCGCTCGGCGACGACGCGGGCAAGGCCCTGGGCGTCGCCGTCAACCGCACCAGGATCCTCACCGGGGTGGCCGTCACGTTGCTGTGCGGCGCCGCCACCGCCGCGGCCGGGCCGCTGTGGTTCGTGGGGCTGATCGTGCCGCACGCGGTGCGCGCGCTGGTGGGGCCCGATCAGCGGTGGGTGCTGCCGTACTCGGCGGTGGCCGCGCCGGTGCTGCTGCTGGGGGCCGACGTGGTGGGCCGGCTCATCGCCCGCCCTGGAGAGGTGCAGGTGGGCATCGTGTGGGCGGTCATCGGCGCGCCGATCTTCATCATGCTGGCCCGGCGGAAGCGGGTGGCGGCGCTGTGACCGTTCGTGTCGGCCCTTGGTCCGTACAGCTGGCGCCGCGCGCCCTGCTCGCCGGCTCCGTCCTCCTCCTGATCGCCTGCGCGGTGTCCGTGGCGGCCCTGTCCACAGGCGAGTTCACCGTGCCCGTGCCCGACATCGTGGCCGCGCTCTTCGGCGACGGCACGCCGGTGGCCGAGCTGATCGTGAGCAAGCTCCGGGCCCCAAGGGTGGTGACGGGGCTGCTGGTCGGCGCGGCGTTCGGGACAAGCGGCGCGATCTTCCAGAGCCTGACCAGGAACCCCCTGGGCAGCCCCGACTTCATCGGCTTCACGGCCGGCGCCTCGACCGGCGGCATCATGGCCGTGATCGCGGGCGGCTCGGCCATGACGATCGCCGGGGGCGCGCTGGCCGGGTGCGTGGTCACCGCCGCTCTGGTCTACGGGCTGGCCTTCCGCGGCGGCGTGCAAGGTTACCGGCTGGTCCTGGTCGGCATCGGCGCGAACGCGCTGCTGCTGGCGATGAACTCGTACCTGCTGACCAGGGCCAACATCAACGACGCGGCCACGGCGGGCGCCTGGCTCACCGGCAGCCTCGGCGGGCGCGGCTGGGATCACGCGATCCCGGTCGCGCTGGCGCTGGCCGTGCTGGTGCCCGTGTGCGCGTTCGTGGCGCGGCCGATGCGGATGATCGAGATGGGCGACGACGCGGCCAAGGCCATGGGCATCAGGGTCGAGGCCGTTCGGGCTGTGGCCATCGCGGCGGGCGTGCTGCTGGCCGGCGTGGCCACCGCCGCAGCCGGGCCCGTCGTCTTCGTCGCGCTCGCCGCGCCCCAGCTCGCCCGGCGGGTCACCCGCTCCCCCGGGGTGACGATGGGCGCGTCGGCGCTGATGGGTGCCGTGCTGCTGACGACCGCCGACCTGGCCGCGCAGCGGCTGCTCGCGCCCACGCAACTGCCCGTCGGCGTGCTGACCGCCGCGATCGGCGGCACGTACCTCGCTCTGCTGCTACGAAAGGATCGCCACTGATGGCCGATGTCCGACTGTCCGGCACCAGCCTGACCCTGACCTACGACCAGCGGGTCGTGGTGAGCGACCTCACCGTGGCGATCCCGGACGAGTCCTTCACCGTGATCATCGGCCCGAACGCCTGCGGCAAGTCCACCCTGCTGCGGGCTTTGGCCAGGATGCTCAAGCCCAAGACCGGCGCCGTCCACCTGGACGGGAGCGTCATCACGTCGCTGCCGTCGAAGGAGGTGGCGCGGCGGCTGGGCCTGCTGCCGCAGAGCTCGATCGTGCCGGACGGGATCACCGTGGCGGACCTGGTGGCCCGGGGCCGCTACCCGCACCAGCGGCTCATGCGGCAGTGGTCGCGGGCCGACGAGGCGGCGGTGGCCGAGGCCATGCGCGCCACCGACGTGGCGGAACTGGCCGACCGGATCGTGGACGAGCTGTCCGGCGGTCAGCGGCAGCGGGTGTGGCTGGCCATGGCGCTGGCGCAGGAGACGCCGATCCTGCTGCTCGATGAACCGACGACGTTCCTGGACATCTCCCACCAGATCGAGGTCCTGGACCTCTGCGCCGACCTGCACGAGGCCGGGCGGACCATGGTGGCGGTGCTGCACGACCTGAACCAGGCCTGCAGGTACGCGACCCACCTGATCGTGATGCGGGCCGGGGAGATCGTGGCGGAGGGCGACCCGGCCGAGATCGTCACCCCTGACCTGGTGCGTCAGGTGTTCGACCTGCGCTGCGAGATCATCCCCGATCCGCAGACCGGCACGCCGCTCATCGTCCCCGAGGCCCGCCGCCGCGTGACGGGTCTCACACCTTCCGGCTCGAGCGCTGCCCGTCCAGCCCCCATGAGATGATCTTGCTCGGGGAGATCTTGATGACCTCCCTCGAGAAGAACGGCACGGGCGGCTCGTGGTCCGTCAGGGCCACGGCCGTGCCCCGGATCTCGATGCCCCGCGCCACCCAGGGATCGACCGAGGCCAGGTCGTCCACGACGAACGCGACCGCGCTGCCCTGCTGGATGTTCTTGAACTTCTTCGACTTGCCCAGAGCGTGCCCGCCGATGGTGATCGTGCCGGACTCGGCGTCGACGAAGAAGCCGACGGGGTTGTTCTGCGGTTGCCCGTCCGGCGCCACCGTGGCCAGGCGGCCGAGATGCTGGCCGGCCAGATAGTCCAGTTCTGCCTGCGTGAAGATCATGCCGAACAGTCTGCAACCTTGACGTCGGTTGAGGTCAAACCAGCCCGCCGGTCAGCCACCGCAAGGGGTTGTCGTGCGTGAGCAGGCGGATGGTGTCCTCGCCGACGCCGGACTCGCGCAGGCGGGGCAGCACGGCGTGGAACAGGTGGGCGTACCCGAGACCGCCGTACTTGCGCGTCTGCGAGATCCGGCTCAGCCCGGTGCTGATCAGCACGCGTTCGGCGTGGCCGTCCTCGATGAGGCCGAGCGCGATCCTGGCCGCCTGCTCCGGGCCGAGGCCGAGGACTCCCAGGCTGACGTACGCCCCCGCTTCGGCGATCTTGAGGGCGGCGGCCGGATCGGTCCCGGCGTACCCGACGGCCACCCGGGAGCCCGGCAGGTTCTGGCCGAGCAGGATCTCCAGCAGGGCCAGGCCGTTCCTGCCGTGGGTGGCGACGGGCAGGCGGGAGCGCAGGGCGGCGCGGGCGGCGGCCACCAGGCAGCGTTCCTCGTACGGCGTCGGCTCGGCGCCCCAGCAACCGACCTCGCCGATCACGCCGGGGAACACCCCCGTGCCGTCCACGCCGCTGGAGATCTCCTCCATGAGCCGCCCGGTGAGCGTGTCCACGTCCTCGTCGCGCGCGGTCGCGAACGGCTCGGCGAACAGCCCGGTCGACGCGATCACCGGCACTCGGCTGCCCGCCGCGACCCGGGCCAGGGCGGCGCCGTCGCGGCCCATGCCCATGCAGGTCAGGTCCACCACCAGGCCGAGGCCGTCGTACTGGCGCAGCTCGCGGAGCTCGGTCGTGACGGCCGGCTCCTCGTCGAGCCAGCGATGCGGGTCGGAGTCGATGCCGACCGCCCAGCGCATGTCGGTGCGCAGGTGCTCATGGGGAAGGACGGCACCGGTGACGGCATCCGCGAGTACAGGGCCGGTGACGGTACGAAGCAGGACCTCAGGCATAGCAGACATTAACCGATGTTTGCCGGAAGAAGGCCGTTGGCCCGGCAAATTTTACCGTTTGCCGCGTTTGGTGATTTGCTAGTCGTCTGCAAGTGAGCACGCAGGGCCGGGCCGTATCCTGGGGGACACACCGACTGCCGGGGGCAATTGTGGCGATTAAGAACTCCGACACCGGCGACGCCGACGTGATGAAGGGCGAGGCCGCCGATCACTCCGCCATGCCCGAGCGCCGTTCCGGCATCCACGGCTGGCTCGACGGCATCAGGTCCACCCGCACGGGCGCGCTCACGCTGAAGATCGCGATCGGCGTCATCGGCACCATCATGGTGGTGGGCGGCCTGATCATGGTGCCGTTCCCCGGCCCGGGCTGGCTGGTGGTGTTCGCCGGGCTGGCGGTGCTGTCGACGGAGTTCCACTGGGCGCACAAGGTGCTGGAGTTCGGCAAGCGGGTGCTGCACGCCTGGACGGAGTGGTACAAGCGGCAGGGCTGGACGGTGCGCATCCTCGTGCTCGTCGTGACATTGATCGCCGCTACCGTGATCGTCTACGTCGGCCTGCGTACGCTCGGCATCGACCTGATCGCCATCGCGCAACGCTATATCTAGACCCGGTCGTTATCCCGGCCGGAATTCGGCGATTTCCTGTTTAGTGTGCGGTGCGTGATCGCCGCAATCGCCCTCGCGCTGTCCCTGACCCTTTCCGCCCCGGCCACGGCTGATGTGACGCTGCCCGGCACCGGTGGGGTGAAATATCTCGAAAGAGCAGGCGACCCCGTGCGCCTCACCGCGTACGGCCTCGGCACCGGGCGCACCTACCTCCGATCCGCGGCAGGCGGCACCTTCGCCTGGGAGAAGACCCTCACCGAGGTGTCGGTCGCGCCCGGCGGCCGGCTGGCGGCGGGCGTGCCGGCGGCGTACCGGTCGGGCTACGACACCCTCGTCGTCACCGATCGCACCACCGGCAAGAGCACCAGGATCCGCACCGTCAAGAAGCCGCTGACCGCCTCCTACGCCTCCTGGTCGCGCGACGGCAAGAAGGTCGCGCTCACCGTGGAGCAGAAGATCGGCGGCACGTGGCGGGCGCGCGGCTTCACCGTCGTGGACGTGGCGGCGAAGACCGCCCGCACGGTCGGCATCTCCGGTCTGAGCTCCGGCGCGGGCTTCTGGTGGAGCCCCGACGGCAACCTCGTCGCCAGACACGGCACCGGCCTGCGCCTCTATCGGCCGTCCGACGGCGCGGTCATGCGCACGCTGGCCGGCGTCGGCCTGCCGACCGGCCCCGAGGACGCGTTCTCGCCGTCGGGCAGGCGCCTGGCCACGTGGTGCCCATCGGGCCCCAAGGGGCAGCTCTGCCTGGCCGATCCCATCACCGGCACGATCGCCCGGCGGATGAGCGTACGCCCTGAGGCGGTGTTCGGCTGGTGGGACGAGAGCCACCTCATCACGGTCATGGCGCACCAGGGCGCCTACCGTCTGGCGGTGGTCGATCTCGGCGGCAAGGTGACGCGGGTGCTCGCAGCGCTGCCGGCCAGGACGTGGGCGGCGGAGCTCTGGGTGTCCTTCATCCGGTCATAGGTAGAGCCCGGTGCCGTGGTCGGTCTCCTGCGTGGCCACCGCGTGCAGGTCGCGCTCGCGCATCACCAGGTAGACCTTCGCGTGCACCTCCACCTCGAACTGCTCCTCCGGGTTGAACAGCACCTTGTCGCCCACCTTGACCGAGCGCACGTTCGTGCCGACGCCGCACACCTCGCCCCAGGACAGCCGGTTGGCCATCTTGACCGTCGCGGGGATGACGATGCCGGAGCCGCTGCGCCGCTCCTCCGCCTCCTGCTCCAGCCTGATCATGACCCGGTCGTGCAGCATCTGTATCTCGAACTTGGGCTGTTCCACGGGTCAAGTTTACGAGCCGCCGCACCCGCGAACCTCCGGTACGCCATCACGGCAGCCGGAGCTCGGCGAACACCGGCCGATGGTCGGTGTGCCGCAGCGACAGCACCTCGAACGCGCGCACCGCCATCCGCGAGTCGGCCAGCACATGGTCGATCGTCACGCCGGGCACCTTCACCGAGGAGCCCTCCTGCGGCCAGGTCGCCTCGAACCCCTTCCCCATGACGTCGGCCGCGTCCCGGTAGCCGGCCGCCAGCAGGTCCCGCATCGGCAGGTGGTCGAGCGTGGCGTTGAAGTCGCCGGCCAGCACCCGCAGCGCGCCGCCCCCGCGCGGCAGCGCCTCGAGCCCCGCCTGCCAGCATGGCTGCCGCCCGTACCGCTTGGGCGCGCACGGATGCACCGACACGATCTCGACCCGCGCTCCGCCGGGATGCCTCAGCCAGGCCCTGGCCTGCCCGAACCCGCCCAACTTGATCGTCTTCCCGGCCGTCAGCGGGTGCCGCGCGTACACCGCGGACCCGCCGACCCCCGGCAGGGGCTGGGTGACGGCATGCGGCAGCGCCGTACGCACTCCTGCCTCGTCCAGGCGCCGCATGGCGTCCGGCGTGAACTCCTGCAGCGCCAGCACGTCGGGCCGCAGCCGGTCGACCAGCCGCATCAGCTCCGCCGTGTCGGCCCGGCCCACCAGCAGGTTGGCGGCCAGCACCCGCAGCACCGGTCCCTTGGCGTCCGGATTGCCGTCGGTGAGGGCCCGCGGCAGCACGGCCGGCACCAGCGCCAGCACCGCCACGAGCGCCACGGTGCCCGGCGCCCGCCGTTTCAGCAGCACGGCCAGCAGCCCGCTCACCACCACCGCCGCCGTCGCGTACGGCGTGTACGCCACCACCGGCACCCACGGCCAGTCCGGCTCGAACCCGCTCAATCGCACCGCCGCCCACAAGGCGAAAGGCACCACCACGATCCAGCTCACCCATGTCCGCACGCCCTGTATCGCCACATGTCCTGATTCGAGTTCACGCATGAGAGGGTGTGCACCATGCGTGACATGGAGGCAAGGGTTCTCGACGCCCTCGACCCCGCCGAGACCGTGAACCTGCTGGCCGAGACCGTCAGAGTGCCCAGCATCACCGGCACGGACGCCGAGTCCGAGCTGCAGCACCGGCTCGCCCGCCTGCTCACCGAGGCCGGCATGGACGTGGACGTCTGGCAGCTCGACCTCGCCGATCTGGCCTCCCGCCCCGGCTTCCCCGGCACCGAGGCCCCCAGGACAGAGGGGTACGGCCTGGTGGCCGTGACCGGCGGCGAGGGCCCGCCCGCGCTCGCGCTCCAGGGTCACGTCGACGTCGTCCCCATCGGCGACCCGGCGCAATGGCAGGGCAAGGACCCGTTCGCCGCCACGATCAGCGGCGACGTGCTGCACGGCAGGGGCGCCTGCGACATGAAGGCGGGGCTCGTCGCCAACCTGGCCGTGGCCAGGGCGATCCACAAGGCCGGGGTGCGGCTGGCCAGGCCGCTGGCCGTGCACTGCGTGGCCAGTGAGGAGGACGGCGGGCTCGGCGCGTTCGCCACCCTGGCCAGGGGGCACACGGCGGAGGCCGCGGTCATCACCGAGCCCACCAGCGGCGCGATCATCACGGCCAATGCCGGGGCACTGACGTTCCGGCTGGAGGTCGCCGGGCGCGCCGCCCACGGCGCCACCCGGTACGAGGGCGTCAACGCGATCGAGGTGTTCTGGCCGGTGTTCGCGGCGATCAGGCGCCTGGAGGCCGAGCGCAACGGGGACGTCCCCGAGCTGTTCCGCGGCAACGCGATGCCGTACCCGATCGAGATCGGCACCGTGCGGGCGGGCGACTGGGCCAGCTCGGTGCCCGACCTGCTGGTCGCCGAGGGGCGGCTGGGCGTGCGGCTGGATGAGGACCCGGCGGAGGCGCGGGCCGCCTTCGAGGCGGCGGTGGCGGACGTGGCGCATCCCTGGCTGCGCGCCAACCCGCCCGCGGTGACGTGGCCGGGCGGCCAGTACGCCAGCGGCCGGCTGCCCGCGGGGCACGAACTGCTCGGCGCGGTCGCCGGAGCGGTCGCCGACGTCACGGGCACGGTCCCCGCCGAGTCGGCGGCGCCGTACGGGAGCGACCTGCGGCTCTACACCGCGGGCGGGATCCCGACACTGCACTACGGCCCCGGGGACGTGCGGTTCGCGCACGCCCCCAGGGAGCAGGTCGAGCTGCGGGAACTGCACGAGGTCACGCGGGCGCTGGCGCTGCTCGCGGTGCGGCGCTGCAGAGCACTCTGATCAGCGCGTCGGGGGTGGTCAGACTGTCGCGTTCGATTCGACCGGCAGGCCGGCCAGGACCCAGTCCTCGATGCCCTCGGTGTACCTGCGCACGTTCGTGTAGCCGAGGGCGGTCAGCCGGCTCGCCACCACCTTGCTGTTGGGGCAGGACGGGCCGGTGCAGTAGGTGACGATGGCCGCGTCCTTGTCGGGCAGCAGTACGGCGGCGCGCTCGGCGACCTCGCTCTCGACGAGTGCGATCGCGCCCGGCAGGTGCTGCTGGGCGTAGTAGTCGCCGCCGAGCGTGTCGACCACCGTCACGCTGCCCAGCGCGGCCTGCAGCTCGTCGCGGGTGATGGTGTTCATTGTGCCTCCGAGATAAATGGACTACAGTCCGATTTGTGGATGACGTGGAAATTACCGGACCACGGTCCGGTTCGTCAAGGGAGCCTCTCGAACTGCTGCGCGCCTGTCCTCCCAAGGAGCGGGCCGACGCCGCGCGCAACAGGGAGAAGGTGCTGGGCGCGGCGGCCAGGCTCTTCGCGGAGAAGGGCGTCGAGGGGGTCTCCATGGACGCGATCGCCGCGGCGGCCGGGGTGGGCAAGGGCACCCTGTTCCGCCGGTTCGGCGACAAATCCGGGCTGGCCGTGGCGCTCCTCGACGCCCGCGAACGCGACCTCCAGCAGCGCATCCTGTCCGGTCCGCCGCCCCTGGGGCCCGGCGCGCCCGCCTCCGCACGACTGGCCGCCTTCGTCGCCGCCTACCTGGACTATCTCTTCGACCACCTGGACCTGGTCCGCATGTCGGAGACCGCCAGCCCGGGCGCCCGCTACCGCATCGGGGCCTACCGGTTCTGGCACCGGCACGTGGCGATCCTCCTCGCCGAGGCCCGGCCGGGCGGCGACGCCGACGTCCTGTCCCACGCCCTGCTGGCCGCGTTGGGGGCGGAGGCGGCGGGCGTCCTGCGGGCGGAACATGGGCGGGACCGCGCCATCAAGGGCATCACGGACCTGGTCCTGGCCTTGGCGAACCCGGCCTGACGCACTCCTGGCCGTTGCCCGCCCCCGCTGGTGTGGCCTGATCGTCCGGCATCCGGCCCCGGCCGGCATGGGCCCGCTGGCGCGCGCCCGACCGGTCGGCATGGCCCCGCTGGTGCGCGCCCGACCGGTCGGCATGGCCCCGCTGGTGCGCGCCCGGCCGAGTGGCATGGCCCCGCTGGCGCGCGGCGGCGTTCCCCAAGGCGGTGGGAGCAGGCGGGCAGGGACCGGCCGTCGAACTACCCCGACTCACGGGATAGCTCTTAAGATCGGGGCTAGACGAGCCAGGTGGGGGACGGTGACGGAGCACACGGAACGTGGCGGCCGATTGCACAGGCCGCTCGCCACGCTGTCGCGCCTGCGCCGGTGGGGCGACGTACCGGTCGTGGTGATGCTGGCGTGGGCGGGCTGGTTAGCGGTCCCGTGGTCGTTCAGCGGCCTCGCCCAAGCCCGCGCCGCCGCAGCGGCCGCGGCCGCGGATGCCGAGCCGCCGCGAGCTGCCGCGTACGCTCATGAGGCCCCGCCCGCCGGACCGGCACGCCCAAGCGTGGAGCGGGAGCGGCGACCGGCGGCGTGGAGCCTTCCGGCGGCACCGGCCGCAGCGCTCACGACGGTACGCCCCACCTGCGATGATCGGCCCTTCAGCGGCCCTGCGAGCGCGAACGCCCTGTTCCCCGCCGGTCCGGCGGCTTGCGGGCTGGATGCGCGCGGGCTGGATGCGCGCGGGCTGGATGCGCGCGGGCTGGATGCGCGCGGGCTGCGCGGTGCGGCGCCGACCCCGGCGGGGCTGGACGGCAACGTTGATGCGGTGGCTGTGGAGCGGGCCAGGATCGCCGGCGAGGTGCACGATGCCGCCGGACACGGGCTGGCGGCCATCGCCATGCAGGCCGGGCTCGCGCTCGTCGCCCTCGACGACGATCCGGACCAGGTGCGGGCCTCGTTGCGGGCGATCAGGGAGACGAGCACGACGGCGCTCGCGCAGCTGCGGGCGGCGCTCGATGGGATCGATCCGCCCGGTGGCGACCTGGGGAGCCTGATCGACGGCGTGCGGGCCGCGGGGCTGCCGGTGGACGTAGAGCCGGCCGCCCTCGCCGTGCCCGCCCACCTCCAGGGCACCGTCTACCGGGTGGTGCGCGAGTCGCTGACCAACGTGCTGCGCCACGCGGGACCGACCAGGGCGCTCGTGCGGGCGAGCGACGATGCGGGCGAGTTCGTGCTGGAGGTCGCCGACCGCGGCCCGGGCCGTGGCTCGACGGGCCCCGGCTCGACGGGCCCCGGCGGCCCCGGCTCGACGGGTTCCAGCTCGACCGGCCCCCACTCGACCGGCCCCCACTCTACGGGCTTGAACGAGGCGGGTGACGGGCGGGGAATCGCCGGGATGCGCGCCAGGGTCGTGGAGGCGGGCGGCCGGTTCAGCGCCGGACCCCGCGAGGGCGGCGGCTTCCAGGTGATCGCCAGGTTCCCGCAGGTCGCGACGTGACCGGCCACCACGAACCGGCCTCCCCCAGCGCGTCCGACACCGGCACGACGCCCTCTCCTTCCCACGCCGACCCCGCGACCGGCGCCGCTCCCGTGCCGTCGGACGTGATCAGAGTGGCCGTTGCCGATGATCAGGCGGTCGTGCGGATGGGGCTCAGGGCGTTGCTGGAGCGGGAGCCCGGCATGGAGTGCGTCGGCGAGGCGGCCGACGGCGCGGCGGCGCTGGCGCTGCTCCGGCGTACCCGCCCCGGCGTCCTCCTGCTCGACATCCGCATGCCCGGCATGGACGGCCTGGCCACGCTGCGGGCGATCGCCGAGGACCCGGAACTGCGTGGCACCAGGATCGTGGTGGTGACCACGTTCGCCGTCGACGAGTACGTCTTCGCCGCCCTCCAGGCCGGGGCCAGCGGCTTCCTGCTCAAGGACAGCGCCCCTGACGAGCTGGTCAACGCCGTGCGCGTGGTCGCCGGCGGCGAGGCGCTGCTGTCGCCGGCGATCACGAAGAAGGTCATCGGCCTGTTCGGCCGGCACGGCTCCGAGCCGGTCGAAGGGGTCGAGACGCTCACGCCCAGGGAGCGGGAGCTGGTGGCGTGGGTGGCCACCGGCAGGTCGAACGAGGAGATCGCCAAGGAGCTGGTGATCAGCCCCGACACCGTGCGCACCCACGTCAGCCGGGCCATGGTGAAGCTGCGCGCCCGCGACAGGGCGCAGCTCGTGGTGTTCGCCATGCGGGCCGGGCTCGTTCTTCCCGCATGAGTCCTGTGGCGGACCGCGTTCAGCGGTCCGCCACAGGCGGCGGCGCCTGCACCCCGCCTACTTGAGGAAGCCTGCGTAGTTGCGCTGCTGGAGCTGGGCCTCGATCTGTTTCACGGTGTCGAGCCCGACACCGACCATGATCAGCACGCTGGTCCCGCCGAACGGGAAGTTCTGCTGAGTGCTGGGATCCTTCAGGATCGCGAACGCCACCAGCGGCAGCAGCGCCAGCACCCCCAGGTAGACCGCCCCGGGAGCGGTCAGCCGGGACAGCACGTACGCCAGATACTCGGCGGTCGGCCGCCCCGGCCGGATCCCCGGGACGAAGCCACCGAACCGCCGCATGTTGTCGGCCACCTCCACGGGATTGAAGGTGATCGACACGTAGAAGTAGGCGAAGCCGGCGATCAGCAGGACGTACACCGCCATGTAGAGCGGATGCGTCCCCGAGGTCAGGTTGAGCGCCACCCACGCCCCGGCCTCGTCCCCGAGCAGGGGCGCGGCCAGCGTCGGCAGGTAGAGCAGCGACGAGGTGAAGATGACCGGGACGATGCCCGCCTGGTTCACCTTCATCGGGATGTACGTGCTGCTGCCCCCGTACATGCGCCGGCCCACCATGCGCTTGGCGTACTGCACCGGCACGCGCCGCTGCGCCTGCTCCACGAACACCACGGCCGCCACCAGGAACAGCCCGGAGACCGTCATCACGACGGCACCGACCGGGGTCAGCAGGAAGATCTTCGACATGTAGCCCGGGAAGACGGCGACGACCTGGGTGAACATCAGCAGGGACATGCCGTTCCCGATCCCGCGTTCAGTGATCACCTCGCCCAGCCACATGACCACGCAGGCCCCCGCCACCATGGTCAGCACGATCACGATGACGGACAGCAGGCCCTCGTCCCGCAGCAGCGGCCGGGCGCATCCGGGCAGCAGCTGCCCGGTGCGGGCCAGCGTGACGATGGTGCCCGCGTTCAGCAGCGCGAGACCGACGGTCAGGTATCGCGTGTACTGGGTGATCTTCGCCTGCCCCCGGTTGCCCTCCTTCCTGAGCGCGTCGAGGCGGGGCACCAGCACGGCGAACAGCTGCATGATGATGCTGGCGGTGATGTACGGCATGACGCCGAGGGCGAACACGGACAGCTGCAGCATCGCGCCCCCGCTGAGCAACTGCACCATGTCGAACAGGCCGCCCTTGGCCGACCCCACGCACGACCGCACCGCCACCACGTCCACCCCCGGCGACGGCAGAACCTGCCCCAGGCGGAACAGCGCGATGATCGCGAGCGTGAACAGCAGCTTCTTGCGTAATTCCGGCACCCGGAACGCCCTGGTCAAGACGGTCAGCATGAGCAAGGAGTCTGGCCGGTGACGGGGCGCGGGGTCATCCGCTGAGACGAGGCGCCCGCGTACGCAGATCTGCGTAGGTGCAAACTCCGCTACCTGTGGCGGACCGCTGAACGCGGCCCACCATAGGCGCAAACTCCGCTACCTGTGGCGGACCGCTGAACGCGGCCCACCATAATTTGATGGCATGGGCTCTGTGTGGGTGATCAGCGGGCCGCCGGGGGCGGGCAAGTCCACGGTCGCGGCCGCGCTGCTCGCCCGCCTGTCCCCCGTGCCGGCCCTGCTCGACAAGGACACCGTGTACGGCGACTTCGTGGCGGAGGTCCTGATGAGCAGCGGCCGCCCGGACGGCGAGCGTGAGGGCCCTTGGTACGACCGGCACATCAAGCGGCACGAATACACAGGCCTGACCAGGATCGCCAGGCAGATCCGCGGCCACGGCTGCCCGGTGCTGCTCGACGGCCCGTTCACCACCCAGGTTCACGACGCGGCCAGGTGGGCGGAGTGGGTGGCGGAGCTGGGCGGCCCGCCGGTGCGCCTGCTGTGGGTCCGCTCCGACGGCCCGACGCTGCGCGAGCGCCTCCTGGCCAGAGGGTACGCGCGGGACGCGGGCAAGCTGGCGGCGTTCGAGGATTACCTGAAGAACATCCGGGTGGCCGAGCCTCCGGTCGTACCGCATCTGGAAATCGACAACCGGTGGGGCGCGCCGCCCGTCGGGGATCAGCTCACGGCGGCGGGCATACCGCCTCATCCCACCCGGTAGCTGTCATCGCGGACGTCCAGGATGGCCATGTGGCCGGGCAGGTGGCCGATCGCGTACTCGACGCCGCTGGCCATGATCGCCGCCTGCGGCGTCACCCCGCACGCCCAGAACAGCGGCACCTCGCCGGCGCGCACCTCCACCGGGTCGCCGAAGTCGGGCCGGGCCAGGTCGCGGATCCCGATCGCGGCGGGGTGGCCGATGTGCACCGGCTCCCCGTGCACCCGCGGATACCGCCCGCTCACCTCGACGGCGGTCTTCACCAGCGCCTCCGGCACCGGCCGCATCGACACGACCAGCGGCCCCGACAGGCTGCCGGAGGCCGCGCAGGCGATGTTCGTGACATACATCGGCACGTTGGTCCCCAGCTCCAGGTGCCGCACCGGCACCCCGGCGGCGAGCAGGGCGCGCTCGAAGGTGAAACTGCAGCCGATGAGGAACGGCACGAGGTCCGCGCGCCACTCCTCCACCACGTCGCCGAGATCGGCGACCGGCCGGCCGTCGCGGTAGAGCCGGTATCCCGGCAGGTCCGTACGCAGGTCGCCGCTGAACAGCGCGGTGGACCGGGCGCCGGGCTCCCCCACGTCGAGCACCGGGCACGCCCGCGGATTGTGGTGGGCGAACAGCAGCAGCTCGTAGCGCAGCCGCGCGGGCACCGCGATCAGGTTGGCCTGCGTCCAGCCCCGGCACCAGCCCGCGGTGGGCACCCGCTCGCCGGCGCGAAAGCGGGCCCGCGCCTGCGCGGGACTCAGGTGGGCGACGTCCACTCCTTGACAGTATGGTGGCCCGGGTTCACCGGTCCACCATAGGCGCGGCATGCCGCGTGATGTTGTGATTTTCCGGGGTAGCGGGACTCGCGTGCGGCTCGACGTGAACGTCCTCGACTACGTACTCATCGCGATCTACTTCGTCACCGTGCTCGCCATCGGCTTAGCCGCCCGCCGGCGGATCGTCTCCAGTCTCGACTTCTTCCTGGCCGGTCGCGGGCTGCCCGCGTGGATCACCGGACTGGCGTTCGTGTCGGCGAACCTGGGCGCGATCGAGATCCTCGGCATGGCGGCCAACGGCGCCCAGTACGGCGCGATGACCGTGCACTACTACTGGATCGGCGCGGTCCCGGCGATGGTGTTCCTCGGCATCGTGATATGCCGTACTACTACCGCTCGAAGGTCCGCAGCGTGCCCGAGTTCCTGCGCAGGCGCTTCAACGGGGCCACGCAGCTGCTGAACGCGATCACGTTCGCGGTGGCGCAGATCCTCATCGCGGGCGTGAACCTGTACGCGCTGGCGCTGGTCATGGAGGCGCTGCTGGGCTGGCCGCTGCCGGTGTCGGTGGTGGTCTCGGCGATGATCGTGCTGTCGTACATCACGCTCGGCGGGCTGTCCTCGGCGATCTATAACGAGGTCCTGCAGTTCTTCGTGATCCTCGCGGGGCTGATCCCGCTGACCGTGCTCGGGCTGATGAAGGTGGGCGGGATCAGCGGCCTGTTCGAACGGGTGCGGCAGAGCGCGCTCGGCGAGGGCGGGCTGCGCACGTGGGCGGGGACCGCGGGCGACAACCCGATGCAGGCGCACTGGATCGGCATCGTGTTCGGCCTCGGGTTCGTGCTGTCGTTCGGCTACTGGACCACGAACTTCGCCGAGGTGCAGCGGGCCCTGTCGGCCAGGAACACGAACGCGGCCCGGCTCACGCCGATCGTCGCCGCGTACCCGAAGCTGTTCATCCCGCTGGTGACGGTGCTGCCGGGGATGATCGCGCTGGTGCTCTTCAGCGACCTGGGCAAGGGGCAGGCCTACAACAACGCGATCCCGCTGCTGATGCGCGACCTGCTGCCGAACGGGGTGCTGGGGATCGCGGTGACCGGGCTGCTGGCGTCGTTCATGGCGGGGATGGCGGCGAACATCAGCGGCTTCAACACGGTGTTCACCAACGACATCTGGCAGTCGCACCTGCGGCCGGACCACGAGGACGGCTACTACCTGCTCGTGGGCCGGGTCGCGACCTCAGGGGGATCTGACTCCCGGGGGCCTTCCTGGCTCAGTACTCGACCTCGAACGTGTGCGGCCCGAGGCCGAAGCCGTGGCCCTTCGGAACCACGTACCCCTGCTCGATCAGATGCGCGAGGCTCGCGCGCAGCACTTCCTCGCCCAGCCCCGACGCCCGGAGCAGCCCGTCGAACCTCGCGCCACCCGTCTCGACGGTCTGGGAGGCGACGGCCTCGTACACGTGGATGTCGACGTCCGACAGCGTCTGCACGTCATGGCGTTCGGACATCACCGCCGCCTCGCGCCTTCCCTGAGCCTGAAGGGGTCGACCTCCCGCTCGGGGTGGCGGCGGAGGTATTCCGCCTCTAGTTCGTTGGTACGTGAGGTGTGTGTGGCCAGCGCGTCGTCCGAGCCGTGGAAGAAGGTGTCGCTCCGGGTGGCGTGCAGCTGCCGCAGTTCGCGCACCACGTCCTCGTCGCTGAGCTGGGCTGGATCAATTCCCATCGTCGTCATGGGCTCCCCCTACCCCAGAGCCCTCGACTATATCTGTCACATTTCCTGACATATAGGCATTGTGTGTAAGATGTCCCGGCTTTACCTTCCCGTTATGGACCTCGAGCTCAGGCACCTCAGGATCGTCCGGGCGGTCGCGGACGCGGGAAGTGTGAGCAAAGCCGCGTCCCTGCTCGGGCTGGCGCAACCGGCCCTCACCGCCCAGCTCAAGCGCATCGAGAGGGTGCTCGGAGGCGCCCTGTTCGAGCGTGACCGCCACGGCGCCAGGCCCACCCGCCTCGGCGAGCTCGTGCTCGCCAGGGCGCGTGTCCTCCTCCCCGCGGCCAAGGAGCTGCAGGACGAGGCCGTACGATTCGCCCACGCCCCCACCCCCGGCTTCCGCATCGGCGCCACCAACGGCCCCATACTCGGCGGCCTGGTGGACCGGCTCGCCGCCGATCGCCCGGTCAGCACCTACACCTCCTGGTCGGCGCACGAGCTGACCGGCAGGGTCGAGCTCGGCCGCCTCGACTACGTGCTGACCGGCGCCTGCGGCGACTCCGGAACCCCCTCCGGCGGGCTGCTGTGGGAGACGATCAGCGTCGATCCCGTCTTCTGCCTGGTCGCCGAGGACCACCCCGCCGCCAAGGAGAAGGAGGTGGAACTGGCCGACCTCGCCGAGGAGCAGTGGGCGGTGACGCCGGGCGACGGCTGTTTCGCCGACTGCTTCGCGATGGCCTGCGCTCGCGCCGGGTTCACACCCGGCACGATCTACGAGACGGACGTGCCGACGTGCACGCACCTCGCCCAGGTCGGCCGCGCCGTGGTGCTCTGCCAGGCCACCCATCAGCCCGCGCAGGGCCTGGCCATGGTGCCCTTCGCGGGCGCGCCGCTGCGCTGGCGGCAGCTGCTCGGCCGACATCCGACCGCGCCCGACGCGGCCTGGGTGGTGGCGCAGGCCAAGCAGGCCCATATGGACGCCGTACGCCGGAGCCCCGTCTACCACGACTGGCTGGTACGGAATCCGGGATACGGCACCGCTCCATAACACGGCGATAGGGGCAAAGTAGTACTCCTCCCCGCCTGGCTTCGCCGTTACGGTGACGGCACCCCCAGCCACGAGGAGACAATCATGCTCCGCACTCCGGCGCTGATCGCGATCGCGATCGGCGCGTTAGTCGTGACGGCGACCCCCGCCGTCTCCGCCGAATCAACAGGGAAGCCGCCCTCCGGCGTCGTCGACGCCATCGAGCGCGACCTCGGCATCTCCGAAGAACAGGCGATCAACCGCCTGGCGAACGAGGCCCGCGGCAACGCCGCCGCACCCGGCCTGCGCAAGAGACTCGGCGACCGCTATGCCGGGGTCTGGTACGAGGGCAGCGAGAGCACCCTCGTCGTGGGCAGCGTCGACCCGGCGGACGCGCGCGAGATCACCCGCGCGGGCGCTTCCCCGCGCATCGTGGCGCGCACGTTCGCCCAGCTCTCCACGGTCAAGGAGGGCCTGGACCGGGCCGCGCCGCCGGCCACCGTACACAGCTGGGCCATCTCTCCCCAGGACAACTCGGTCGTCGTGCTGGCGAGCGACGAGCAGGCGGCACGCTCCTGGATCGCCGCCAGCGGCGTGGACGCGGCGGCCGTGAAGATCGAGCGGTCCGCCGAGCGGCCGCGCCTGTTCTACGACATTCGAGGCGGTGACGCGTACTACACCTCGGAGGGCTACCGTTGCTCGGTCGGCTTCGCGGCCAGGCGCGGCACCCAGCTCGGCTTCACCACCGCCGGCCACTGCGGCGGCACGGGCGTGACCACGACCGGCTACAACCGGGTGGCGCAGGGCACCGTCGAGATCTCGTCCTTCCCGGGCAACGACTACGCGTGGGTCGCGACGAACTCGCAGTGGACCGCCCCTGGCGTGGTGAACGGCTACAGCGCCGGCATCCTCCCCGTACGCGGGGCGACCGTCACCCAGCCCCAGGGCTCGGTCTGCCGCTCGGGCTCGACCACCCAGTGGCACTGCGGCACGGTGACCGCGCTCAACGCCACCGTCAACTACCCGGAGGGCACGGTCACAGGCCTGACGCGGACCACGGTGTGCGCGGAGGGCGGGGACTCGGGCGGCTCGTTCATCTCGGGCGACCAGGCCCAGGGCATGACCTCGGGCGGCTCGGGCAACTGCTCCGTGGGCGGCACCACGTACTTCCAGCCCATCGGCGAGATCCTCTCGACGGGCAGCCTGACGCTGGTCACCGCGGGCGGCACCGACCCGCCGACCGGCTGCCAGAGCTATGAGGAGACGTACACGGGGTCGCTGACGTCGAACGCGAGCGCGTACCAGCCGAACGGCTCCTACTACCAGGCGACGGTCTCCGGCACCCACGCGGCCTGCCTGGACGGACCGGACGGCGTGGACTTCGACGTCTACCTGCAGAAGTGGAACGGCTCGTCCTGGTCGGTGGTGGCCAGGGGCGACAGCCCGAACCCCGACGAGACGATCAGCTACAGCGGCACGGCCGGGTACTACCGGTATCGGGTGCACGCTTACAGCGGGTCGGGTTCGTACACGCTGGGCCTGAACCGCCCATAATGCCCCCTGATCCGGCAAATCAGCCGAACCAGCGCCGACCGGATCAAGGCCGGAACCGACTCGGCTAGACCGAGGCCGGGGCAGCGAAGCCCCGGCCTCGCCCCTTGCCGCCCCTATGAGGCGAGGTCGAACTCCCAACCCGGTTGCCAATCGAACGGGGCGTCGACGAGCTCCTCCAGCGGAATCCCGTGCAGCAGGTGCTGCAGCGCCCACCGATTGGCGGAATGCGACACCAGGAGGACCGTGCATCCCTGCCACTCCCCCATCACCTCGCCGAGGAACGCCGCCATCTCGGCCACCACTTGCCGGTAACTCTGCCCGCCGGGCCATGGGGTGTCGATATGCCGGCTGCGCAACGCCGCCACCTCGCTGACCGGCCGCCCGTTGTAGATGCCGTAGTCGCATTCCCTTAGCCGGCGATCGAGCCTGACCTCCTTGCCGTCCCTGAAGGCGATCTCCGCCGTCCGCACCGCCCGCCGCAGGTCGGAGGCGTACACGACATCCACGTCGCGCCTGCGCGCCCCGAGCTCCATGGCCAGCGCCCGCCCGCGCTCGGACAACTCGCCGGGCAGCCATCCGGTGGCGATGCCGGTCTCGTTGTCCACGGTGATGGAATGCGTCTCGTAGATCAGCTTGACGGACATGATCAGACGGTACCCGGGCGCGTCCGCACCCGCGCGGAGTGCTCTCCCTGGTGCTCACCGTCGCTGAGGGACGAGCCACCGTCAGGCCGGGAGAGACACGAATATGATCGACTTGGGCTCCAACAACGCTGCAGGACATGGAATGATGTCCAGCAGAGACGTGTCTCGCGTCCGGCCGGGCACCACGACCGGGTCCAATGCTCTAGCCTTAGCCATGCGCGGGGCTCGGCATGATCCGCTCGAGGCCCGGCACGTGTCGCACAACTTCATCCAGGGGCGGTAGCTCAGCCGGTCAGAGCATCGGACTCATAATCCGTGGGTCGTGGGTTCAAGTCCCACCCGCCCTACCCTCTTCGACCAGCCCGAACCCCCGCTTGACCTGCGCTGTTGCGCCGGGGCGGGGGTTCTTCGTGTCCGGCTGTCTACGGCTCTCGCCGATCGTTTGCGGGTACCTGTGCCAAATACGTGCGCACGTTCGTGGCGGCCTGGCGATCACTCATCGCGGAGTGCGTCAGCTATGCGACGCTTAGCGGTCTCGTCTTGGCCAACGATGCACTTGGCGTAGATCCTGAGGAGGACATCCACGCTGTGACCTGCCCACTCCGCTACCTGCGTAGCCGGTACGCCTGCGTTGAGCCAGGTCGAGACGCAGGCGTGGCGAAGGTCGTACGGCCGTTTGGCCAGCGGTGACTGTACCTCCTTGTCGGTCAGGGCATTCTGGCGCGCTTTGTTCCACACACGCCGGCACGTGATGTAGGGCAACTCTCCAGCGTGGACGCCGGTAAAGAGGCGTTCTCCGGGACCAGGGGCAAACTCGGCGAGATGCGCACGGAAGAGCTTGGTCAGCGGCGGCGGACAGGGAACGACTCGTATCACGCCCTCATCGCGGTGTTTGAGGGGGCGCCTCTCGCGCAGGCCGCCGTCGTCGGTCCATTCGCGTCCGGCGAACGGGGCCGCGTGTGAGAAGTGCAGTTCCCCCCAGTCGTTGGCGGGTTCTTCCATCTGTCCTGTCTCGGCGTTCTTGACCCGCTCGGGAATGATGATGTTGTCCTCTCTGAGGTTGACGGCTTCCTCTGGGCGAAGTGCGGCGTAGTACATCGCGCCGAAGAACGCCACGAGCCGTTTTCCGCTGGGTTTCTGTGCTTCGACCTCGGCGAGAAGTCGGCGCGCCTGCGTGGGGTTGACCACGCTGCGTCTATCTACTTCGTAGGTGACTTTGACGGGTTTCCACTTGAGTGACTTGATCGGATTCGAGTCGAAGAGCTTTAGCTCTACAGCGTAATCAAGCGCGTTTTGAAGGATGGTCTTGTGCCGGCGAATCGTGCTCGTGGCGGCGGGTTTGCCGTTCAAGCGAGAGGTTGCCGTGTCGAGCATGGCACGGAGGGCGGCGGCCTCGGAGAGATCGGACACCGGCCTGGTGTGCTTGGCCAGCCACACCAACACGTTCGCCATTTCTTCGGGTGCTTCGTCTCGCTGCTTGGTGTTGAAGGCCCATCGGCGCATGGCCGTGCGGAGATTGAGATCGGATGGCTTGCCTTTGTCGCTCACGAGCATGGCGGGGGTGGCTGCGGTAAGGGCGCGGGCGATGTCTTGTCGGTACTTCGCCGAGGCGGCTTTCCATTTGAAGTCGGCAAACTTGCACGCGAACTCGTACCAGCTCATTTCGGGCCGTGCGGTGCGGTTCCACTTCACGGGTTCGCCAGTAAGGAGACTGAACGCTTCTCCCTTGCGCGCGGCGGCCTGTAGTTCCCCCCGGTACGTGTCTGCCTGCGCCGCGTTCCGGAAGGGCTTACGCCACACCCTTCCAGCTTTCCATCGCACGTAGTACGTATTGGCCTTTTTGCCCTTGTAGACCTCAGTCTTGTAGACGCGAACGTCGTAGGTGATGTCCTTCATCAGGCGGCGTCCTCTCGGGCGTTGAGCCAACTATCGAGGTCGCCACGGCGGACCCGCAGCGAACCGTTGGGCAGGGTGATGCAGCGCGGGGCGCTGCCTTTCTGTCGCCAGTCGTAGAAGGTGGATCGGGAGATCTGGAGTTCGGCGCAGACCTCGGGGACCGTGAGCATCGCGTGTAGGCGGGTGACGGTTGCAGCCATTTGGCGCGTTCCTTTCGGGCGTGTTGGTGGCACCGCCGAGAGTGGTTGAGGAGGGCGCAAGGGCGGGTTTGACGGGGGTAGCCGTACCAGCCGTACCAGCCTCGTTTTCCCTGGTCAGGGCTGGTACGGCTTGAATCGGTGGTACGGCTAAGCCGTACCAGGAGCGGAAGCCGTACCACGCTGACCTGCATTGATGAGGCTGGTACGGCTGGTACGGCTCCCCCGCTCGAACCGCAGCACATCGGCGTTCGGCGGGGGTTCGTCGGCGGCCGGCGGCGGTTCGGGGGTAGGGCAGTAGCGCGCCCACGCGTCGAGAAAATCGGCGCGTTGGTAGCCCTTTGCCTGTCCGGTCGGGAACCGGATGGTGGCCGGCCGGATGTCGTACTCACGCAGCATCGTGCCGAGCTTCATCGCGGTCAGGCCAGCGGGTCCGTGGTCGTTCCATTCGCCCTCGGGGTCGGCCTTGAGCCGTTCCAGAAGTGCGGCGGTGGGCAGGGCCGCGTCGGTGCCGAACGCGGTACGGCAGGCGGCCAGCAGGCGCACACGCGCCGAGGTCTGGCCACTGTCGTCGGCCTCGGCGGTCAGGGCGACGGCGGCGGCGCGGGCACGCTCGGGCCAGGTGCCGGCGGCGTAGTCGGCGACGATGACCAGGGGTTCCCAGGTGTCGGCGGCGCGGTCTTCCACGGGCATGGCGGGTTCGGCCTGTTCGAGGGTGGCGAGGTCGGCGCGTAGCCACTGGTTGAGGTCGGCGGCCAGGTCGCGGAGTGGTGTGCGGTCGCGGCGGTGGCGGTAGGGTGCGGCGGTTTCGCCGGGTGCGCGGCGGCGCATGCGGACGACGACGGCGCGGTCTTCGATGGTGTCGGGCATGGCGCCGATGCCGGCGAGTGCGGCCATGGCGAAGGTTGGAATGCTTTCCACGCGGTTGGTGGCCGCGTCGTAGCGTTTGGCCGGCCGGTTGCGTTGGTGTCCGGCGTTGAGTAGGCCGCGTAGGTCTTCGTTGCCGTCTGCTTTGGGGCCGAAGATGGTGTCGGCTTCGTCCACGAGCATGGTGGGTGGGTCTTCGGTGATGGAGCGGTAGACGGCGGCGCTGGATGAGTTGACGGTGATGAACGGGTTGTGGCAGGTGGCCTCCACGATGTCGAGTAGTCGGGACTTGCCGCAGCGCTTTTCGGGGCCTCGGATGACCAGGCGGGGCGCGTGTGCCCATGCGGGTTGGGCGTGGGTGGCTGCGATCCACAGGGTGACGGCGTCGGCTGTCTCCGGGGTGGGCAGGATGACGTATCGGGTCAGGGCGGCGCGGAGCCGGTCGAGTAGTTGTGCGCCGGTCGGGTGATGGGTCATGGTGCCTCCCATGCGTGGAGTCAGATGGTGGCCAGGCGGCGGGGGCGGCGGGCGCCGTGCCGCAACCCGGACTCGATGGTTCGGATGACTTCGCTGCGGGATAGTCCGAGGTCGCCCCCTCCCTGTTCAAGCAGCTCTTTGACGGGCTGTTCAGGGAGCGCACCGCCGGCGATGAGTTCGCCGAGGGCGGCAGCGGCGCCGAACAGGGCGCGGTTGCGCTGGCCAGGCTGGGCGGCGGCCAAGTGCGCAAGCTCGCGGTCAAGGGCCGCGCGCAGGTAGGCGGAATGATGATCATCGGCGATGGGGACGTGTACGGGCCTCTTGGCCGGTATCTGGGTGGGCTTGAGTAGCTTGAACAGGGAGGGGGGCAGCGGGGCGGGCGTCGTGGCGTGCTGCACGGTGTACCGGCCAGCGCCATCTGGGAGGGTGACGGTGCTGCCGGGGGCGACGACGTAGCCGCCCCAGGCGCGGGTGTCGATCAGCCATGCCAGGCTGCCGTTGGTGCTCGGGAGCCGGATGCCGGGCGGGGCGGTGTAGTACAGGTGCAGGCCGCCGCGCCGGGTGCGCACCTGCAATGTCTCCCACTCGATCGGGACGCCGGCGCGCTGGCACAGGAGCGCGAACACGTCGGCGCCGTCGCCGATGCCGGGCAGGTCCCACTCTCGGGGCGGGTGCTGGCCGGGCTTGGGCGTGTCCAGATCGATCACGACCAGTCCGGCGGGGCCGGTGGCGATGCCGACGTTGTAGGGCGTGTGTCGCCACCAGGCACGGATGCGCTCGGGGTCGCAGGTGGCGCGGGTCTCCCAGCCGGTGAAGCCGCGCGGGGGCGCCTTGTCGCCCACCGCGATGGGGAAGACCGGCCAGCCTCGGGCGGCGGCTCCGAGGGCGGCAGCGACCGGGTTGTGAGGGTGGGTCATGCCGCCCACCTGTCGGTCTTGGTGGTCAGGGAGGCGGTCAGCGCTCGTTCGAGGCAGATCTTGTGAACCGGGCGCCGGTCATCGTCAAGCAGGAAGCTCGGGCGGCGGCAGAAGCGACAGGGGCGGCGGCGTCCCCCGCCCCAGTGCTCGCGTGCCTTGTGCCAATCCAGGGAAACGCGCCCCTGGTAGATCCGGTAGCCGGTGTTGGTGGTGGCTGTCATGCTGGCAGGTGCCTTCCTTTTGATGATCGGAAGTGGGGCGGGCGGCCTCGGCGTGTGCTTGGCGGCTGTCGCCGAGGCCGCATACCACCGGCTGTCAGGCCGCCTCATCGGTGATCTGGTCGCCGCGACAGCTCCACGGAGAACAGCCGGCAGGAGCGCCTTCCTCGGCGTCGTCGTATGCCGCGCTGTCGGTTGCGTCGTCGGCCAGGGCCTCGAACAGGTCGGTTTGGCGTTGCTTCCATTCGTTGCGGGTGACCTTGTTGATAGGGGCCTGGTCGAGGGGCAACAGGCTGCGATGCAGGTAGGGCTGTTCCTTGATGCCTCGCAAGGCCATCTCGCGCAGGCTGCGGTCAAATGCGACCGCGTCGGCCCATTCGTCGGGGTGGTTGTCGCGCAGCTCGCGCCACTGGCGGTTGCCGTGGAAGGGGCAGCCAATACAGGCACTCTTGGGGGTGGCCGCCCAGCCGTGGCTACGCAGGTAGCGCTGGCAGTCGGTGCGGGTCCAGCCGGGCCGGCCATCGGCAGCGCCGTCTATGTCGAGCAAGGGGAAGGCGTTACGCAGGTAGCGCACGTGGGCGTCCTTGGCCCGGTGGAACTCATCGCGGCTGATGCCGACCCACTGTTCGGCGCACACGGCGGTGGGGACGGGGCGCGGGTGCGGGTAGCCCAGCAGGGCGCGGATGGCCGCCTTGATGGGCTTGATCTTGTATTCCTCGGTGCACTGGCGGCGCACCATCGCGGCTCCGGTCCCGGCTCGGTCGCGGACGAACACGGGCAGACGCACGAATGCGCCGGGGGTGAGTGAGTCGGTGCGGAGGTTGCCAGTGATGCGCGCCGGCGCGGATGCGGGCACGTTGCCTTCGACCCATCCGGCGCGGACGCGCAGGATGGGGATGCCGGCGGGCTGGGCTACCTCGCGTTCCAGCCGATCGAGGTGGGCGTAGACGGCTTTGGGTTCCCACCCGGTATCGGCGAAGACGGCTACGTCGATCTTGGGGAGCTTGCCATGAGCCGACAGCAAGAGCAGGGTGGTGGACTGCACGCCCGCGCCGAGGCTGAGAACACGGAGGGCGGCATCTGATGGCGTTGCGGTGTTCACGATCAGGGGCCTTTCGGTGATGGCTGTGATCGGAGTGAGGCGGGGCCTCGGCTACGTGCTCGACTGCTTGTCGCCGAGGCCGGCGCACAGGTGCGAGAGGGGGATTTAGAACGGCGGCTCGTCGCCCTGCCACTGGCCGCCGGTGCCAGCGTTGGCGGGGGCGGCGCTTGCCCACGGGTCGGCGGGCGCGCCGCCGGCGTGGCCGTTGTTGCCGGTGCGGGCGGCCTTCTGCGGTTTGGCGGTGGCGAACCGCAGGGACGGGCCGATCTCGTCTACGGTCATCTCGGTGACGGTGCGCTTGTCGCCGTCGCTGGTCTCGAACGTGCGCATGCGCAGCCGTCCGGAGGCGATGACGCGGGTGCCTCGGGTGAGCGATTCGGCGACGTGCTCGCCGAGGTCGCGCCACGCGCTACAGCGCATAAACAGGACCTCTCCGTCCTGCCACTGTTCGACCTGCTTGTTGTAGGTGCGGGCGCTGGAGGCGATGGTGAAGCTCGCCACGGCGGTGCCGGTCTGGGTGTAGTGCATCTCGGGGTCGCCGGTCAGGTTGCCGATGATGGTGATCGTGGTCTCGCCGGACATGGCGGGTCTTCCTTTCGTGCGGTTGTGGCTGCGATGGCCCTGTGCGGCGCTGAGAGCGCCTCAGAACGGGCTTGGACATTTGTCCTGATGTCTTAACAAAGGAGCCGGTGGGAATCGCGTCTCAGCGGGCTTCTCGGGTCTTGTTGGGGCTGGGTGTCGCTGGGCGCGACCTCTCGGCGGTGCTCGCTTCTGGCGACCTTGGAGCGCAGGGGCTACGGGTCAGCGGGTGCCGTCGTGGTGCAAGCGGCGGAGGTAGACGTAGAGCTGCCAGCCGAGGCGGGGCCGCATGCCGGTGCCGTCGCAGGCGCGGCAGGCGTGGTTCTTACCGCCGGGAGTGCAGCGCCGGCAGGTGCCCCACGGGGAGGCGTAGCACCAGCAGATGTAACCGAGAGTGACGATCGGTAGGCAGGCGACTAGCAGGGTGATGAGGGTAGCCAAGGTGGCCTCCAGGCCGGTTTCCGGGGTTGCTGCAGGTCGGGCGCTAGGCGCTAGTGCCCTGGTAGATCTTGGAATTGAGTGCTAGGAGGGGTGCTAGGTCTAGCAGGCGAGCCCGCTAGACCTAGCGGGGGATCACAGGGTTACGAAGCCGCTCCGTGACTACGCTGCGCAACGTCTTCGCGGATGATGCCGCGTCGGTTCGCGCCCTTGCCGTCCGCCGTGGTGCCCCACACTTGGACGGTCTTGATGCCGTGCGGCTTGAGCATCGCGGTGAGCTGTTCGACCTCCCACCCGCCGTAGACGTCGGGTCGCAGTTCGGCCAGGCGGGCGATGACGGTCTCGTTCCACACCTTGGCCTCGGACGCGCCGACCACGGCCAGGATGTCGGCCAGCAGGTCATAGCTCGGCGCGCTCTGTTCGGGCGTCTCCCCGAGGGCGTGACCGGACAGGGTGCCGGCGGCCTTGCGCAGGGCGTAGGCGCGATCGGCGATGAGCTGGGTTTGCGGGGTGTCGAGGTAGGCGGACTTGACCACCTTGGGCATTGGCGTGGCGCCGATCAGGTAGCCGGTGCCGGCGTCGTCCTTGGGCACGAACACCGTGGCGCGGATGCCGTTCTGGTACGCGGACGTGCCGAGGATCATGTCGTTCTCGGTCTGGCCGGCCACCTTCAGACAGAACCGGATGGACACGTTCGCCGAGATGCCGGTGGGCAGGCTGGCCTTGTCCGGGCGCTGGGTGGCCAGGATCAGCACCACGCCGAGGGCGCGCCCCAGCTTGATGATGAACTCGGCATCCTCGCCCGCCTTGGCCCCGTACTCGGCGTGCGCGAACAGGTTCTGGCACTCGTCGAAGATGGCCACCAGCGGGTGCAACCCGAGAGAGCGCTTGTCGGCGATCTGCCGGGTGACGCGCTTGTCCGGGCACAGGTCCGGAGGCAGCGTCTTGAGTGCGGCGGCGCGGCGCATGACCTCCTTGCGCAGCAGCGCCAGGGAGTCGGCGGCGTAGGCGATGGCCTCATCGTGGATGCCGGAGACGTAGCGGTGGCAGACCTTCTCGTACGGGTCGAGGTCGCCGGTGCCCTTCAGCTCGTGGAACCAGCCCTCGGCGGTGGGGTCGAGGACCACGCCGGCGGCCAGCTCGCGTACCGAGGCGGTCTTGCCCTGGCCGGGCAGCGAGCCGATCAGGATGTTGTGCTGGATGAACGGCACGGTGACCAGCCGGCCGCGCGGGTCGTTGCCGAACGGGACACCCTTGAACAGGTCGTGCGAGGTGGCCTTGAGCAGGGGTGACTTGACGATGGTCTTGGACAGGTCCTTGTCGCCCACCCACAGGATCAGCCGCCCCTCGTGGATGGAGGAGTCGCCCTCGGGCCAGATGCAGCCGAGCGGGCGGCGCAGCGCGCCGGACAGCCGTTCCCGCTTGTCCAGCACGTCGCCCACGGTCACGCCGTACGGCAGGTCGAGGTCGGCGCGCCAGCCGGGGCCGTCGCGGGTGATCGGGGAGACGAACCGGATGGCGTCCTTGGGGTTCTTGGACATCGCCTGTGTGATGCCGCTGATGCCCAGCACCATGAGGGCGCGGATGACGATGTCGCTGGTGAGCTTCTCCACGGTGGAGGCCAGCACGGCGCGTTCGATCAGCGGCCGGTCGGCGGGCTTGCCGAGGATGCCGAGGGCGGCCAGCGCCACCGCGAGGGCGCCCCACTGCACGGTGGCCGGCTGGCCTGCCACGATGAGGGCCGCGATCAGCAGCGTGACCAGCACGACCAGCATGACCGGGACGCGCAGCCGGACGCGGGCGTCACGCTGCCGGGACAGCTTCAGGTACGCCTCGGGGTCGGCCTTGGTCACGGCGGCCACCCGTACCGGCTCGCCTTCCAGGTCGAACGTCCAGCGCACCATGCCGCCGACCAGCCGGGCCAGGCCGCGCGGGGAACGGAAGGCCAGCCGGCCGGCGTACAGCGGGGTGCGGGTGAGCTGGTAGCCGGCCACGTGCGCGTAGTGCTTGCCCAGCCAGGTCAGGGTTTGCATCGCCTCGGCGCGCGAGCGCAGCCACAGCGGCACCACCGGGCGGCTGGTGCGCACCTTGGCCTCCAGCTCGGCGCGCCAGTCGCGATCCTCCCCGCCGGGCTGGTCGACTTGGATGACCTGGCCGTCCAGGGTCGGGCGGTCGCTGGCCGGGGCGGGGCTGGTCGGCTCCGGGTCGTCGGGGCGGTAGGGGTGGCGGCCGGCGCGGGCGGTGTCCAGGTGGACGATGTTCGCGCCCTTGCCGTCGCCGGCCTCGGCGGGCTCGCCGGCGTGGTCGGGGTCGGTGGCCGGGGCGCCGCTCGTGGGCGGTTCGGGCTGGTCGGGCTGGTCGGCGTGGTGGAACGGGTCGTGCGTCATGATGGGATCACCTCGTGTGCGTTGCAGCGGGCGGGGTGGCAGGGTGCGGCCGGGTCTTGGCGGATGTGGCCGCACCCTGCGTGTTCGTGTGGTGGGGGCGGGCCGGCGTGGTCGTCACGCGGCCTCCTCGGCGAGGGCGTCACGGACGGCGCGGGCGTCGTCCATGCCGCAGCGAAGCGCCCGCTGGAGCTTGTAGGCGCTGGGGTTGGCGGGCAGGGTGCCGGCGGCGATGAGGATCTGTGCGCGTTCGATCAGCGGGGCCACCTCGGCGGCGGTTCGCCTTACCCGATCATCGGTGTTTGCGCTGTACGTAAGGCCGGTAAGCCCGCCGTCAGCCGTCCCGCCGGTGGGGTCGAGCCGGGCGAACGCGGCCAGGATGATGGGCAGGGCGGTGACGATGGCCACGGCCACGATCGGCCCCAGCACGTGCAGCACCAACCGCGACAGCGAGAACTCCTCCGTGCTCCACGGCAGGTACGGCCAGGCGTTCATGCCGAGAGTCAGCCCGAGGAACAGCCACTCGATGCGGATCAGCTTGGGGTTGTCGAGCGGCTGGCCCTGGGTGCCGAGGTAGGCACGTGCCCCGACGATGCCCAGCAGGGCGATGGACATGAACGGTTCGACCAGCCAGGCGAAGACCCAGCCGGGCGACCAGGCGGCGGCGCCCTCGGCGGCGAAGTGCTGCACGCCGGCGGTGGACCAGGCCAGCGCCAGCGCCAGCGCGACCATGAGGGCGGTGGTCAGCAGGCGCCGCATGCGGGCGGCCTGCCAGGCACGCATCTCAGGGTCTCGGCCAAGCCGGTGCAGGCGGGCGGCCTCGTGGGCTTTCTTGCGGCGCTTGCGCAGCCGGGGTGTGTCCAGCAGCAGCGGCGTGTCGTCGGTCTGGAGCGCGGCCAGTTGGCGGGCCTCGGCGACCTCGGCGCGCAACTGCCGTACCCGCCGGGTCTCCCCCGCGTCGTCCGGCTCGGCCGGCGCCGAGGGCAGCGCGGGCGGCGCCGGTTCGGTCAGGTGGCGTTCGATCTCGGCCAGCGCGCGGGAGATGTCCTCCGGGCTCGGCTCGGGAGTCGGTGTGGCGGTGCTCATGCGGCTTTCCTCCAATCGGTTCTGTCGGTGCGGGCGGCGGCTTCCTCGGCGCAGTCGAGGCAGATGCCCAGGTGGCGCGGCAGCACGTAGCCGGCATCACGCAGGCACTCGGGGCAGGTACGGCGCGCGGCGTTGGCCTTGCCGAGGGCGATGCGCTGACGCGCGGTGGCGGTGCGCTTGGGTAGGGCGAAGCGCACGTCGTAGAGGTAGGCGGCGCGCACGCCGGGCGCGCCGTGCCGGCGCGAGCGCCACAGCACTTGGGCCTGTACACCCTGCCCGCCGGGCCTCAGCCCTTCGGCGGTGAGTTGACGCAGGGTGAGCAGGTGTGGCGGGGCCATCTTCCATGGGTAGGTGGGGATGCCGTACCGCTCGCCGGCAGGGTCCCAGAAGCGTGCACGGATACGTGACATCACGCGGCCTCCGTTCGCTGGCACAGGGTGGTGAGCAGGTGAGCGGCGAAGTAGCGGACGACATCGGCGAGGATGGGTTCAGCCAGCAGGCCCAGCCACCAATTCGGCTGAGTGTCCTCGGGCATGCCCATGGCCTGCCGCAGGTCGGCGAACGCGCCGGCGCGGATCCGGGTCGGCATGCCGTAGGCGGCTTCAAGGCTGGCGGTCAGACCGTCGCGATCGTGGCAACCGCGGATGTCGAGGAACCGGCCGGCAGGGGTGATGACGCCCACGTGCGTCCACTCCCAACCGTCCTCACGCCGGCGTTCGACCAGGCCGTATGACCAGCCGGTAGCCTCATGCAGCGCAGCCGCCAGGAGCCAGCAGTAGCCCCACGCGAAGAATTCGTCGGCGTCATCGTCGATCACGCCGGGACGCAGCACTGCGCAGGTGAGGCCGCGCCGCGTGGTGGGTTTGGATGGCCAGAACTCCACTCCGATCTGGTCGAACGGGCGGCCGGCGGCGGCCTTGTCCAAATGGGGGTATCTGGTGGCGTTCATCACGCCACCTCCAACCCGGACAGTCGCTGAGCGGCACGGGAGCGCATGGCCTCGTACAGCTCGCTGATCTGGGCGTGGGTGTCGATCTCGGCGGCGGTGCGGCCGGCCCAGATGCCGAAGGTCGGGCGGGTGTTGAGGGCGTACTGGTCGCACAGCAGGCGGGCCGGGCAGGTGGCGCACACCTCGCGCGCCACGGCCTCACGGGCGGCGCGCTCGGCGCTCGTCTCGACCGTGAGGCGCGGGCCGGTGTGTAGCTCCGGGTCGTAGGTGCACTCGGGCAGCAGCGGGTCGGCATCCCCGCCCCACAGCGTTTCGATCTCGGCGAGCGACATGCGCGCTGGGTGGATCGACAGGTCCGGACGAACCATGATGGTGGTACTCCTTCGGGAGTCGAGCGGGGGCGGCTCAGGTCTTGGCGGATGAGGGCCGCCCCCAGCGGGTGAGTCGAGTCAGTTGCTGACGGCCTTGATGAACTCGGCGAACTGCTGCGCGCCGGTCACGATCGCCTCGAAAGCCCACTTGACCGCCACGGCAGCGCCGTGCGGGTCGGTGAAGAGGTAGATGACGAAGCCGATCAGGAACAGGGTCGGCAGGAACCGGCCGACGCTCTTGGCAGGCTGCATCTGCATGTGGAGCTCCCTTGGGGTGTAGGTGGCCGGCGAAGCAGCCGGAGTGCCCCGGCAGGGAGTCGAACCCTGCCTGCGACCATCGGGGCGGTAGAGCGGATATCAGCCGAGGAGGTCTCGCAGCATGGCCTTGTGGGCGCGGAAGACGCGGCCGGCGTAGAAGCCGCTGAGGTGAGCGACCAGGTGGGCGTAGCTGTCGGCGCGGACCCAGACGGCTCGCTTGGCGTCGTCGGCACCAACGACGGCGGGCAGTTCGGCGCGGGGCAAGGTGCCGAGGTGGAACCGGACGGGCACGGTGACCATCCACGCTTCATCGCTGGCGCGCGGGTCGGGCACGTACCGCGCTGGGAGCGGTCGGCGAGATGCGCTCGTCAGGTTCAGGCAGGTCTCTTCGGCCAGCTCGCGGACCGCCGCCGCCTCCGGGTCTTCTCCGGGCTCCACGTAGCCGCCGGGGATAGCCCAGCCGTGACCGTCTGAGCGTTCGACCATGACCAGCCAGCGGCCAGTCTCGGTGTCGGCGGTGACGATGGCGTCGGCCGCCAACTGCTCGCCCCAGTGGCCCAGCTCGTTGCGGCCGTAGCGGACGCCGGTCGTCTCGCACGGGTTGACGGGGCGACTACCGATCACCTCGAACGGAATCGCGGCGGCGGCCTGGCGGGAAGTCCAGTCGATCTGTGTCGGGTCGGTTTGCGGGTCCGCCCAGCCTTCCTTAACGCCTCGGGTGAACACGTCGGGGTGCGTGAATGTGACGTACGCGGTCATGGTCATGGTGAGTCCCTTGGGTTGGGGGTGGCGAATGAAGCGCCCCGGCAGGGAGTCGAACCCTGCCTGCGACCATCGGGGCGGAAGTACGGTGACGGACATCAGTGCTGGGCTATGGGGCGCTTATAGATCAGCGTCTGGTTGGACGTGACGGTGACCAGCTCCCAGCCCTCAGCCCCAGCCGTGGTCAAGGCACCAGGCAGACCGCCTGCGGCCTGGTAGGCGCGAAGCTCGGTCACGGTGTTGGGAGGAAGATCGATGCGGTATTCCCAGCGGGTCATGGCACTTCTCCTTGTTTCGTTTGCGGACAGTGCCCCGGCGGGGAGTCGAACCCTGCCTGCGACCATCGGGGCGGAACTGGGCGTGGCCCGGAGGGGCAAACCCTCCGGGCCACGAGCGGTAGACGGCTATTTGCCGTCGCGGGTGAACATGGATCAGTGCGCAGGGCGTTTCCCCTGCACAGGCCGCCTTTTCGCGGGAGGCGGTGGCCCTTCGTCGTCACTATTGAGTTCTCAAAGAAGCGAGTGCGACAGCCCTAGTGGTGCGCGAGTGCGCCGCCGTCCCAGGTGCGTAGAGCTGTGCGAGGACTTGTGCTGTGCTGATACGTGCCAACTTAGCTAGTACTGTGCTAGCACGCAATAGGGCGCTACAGGACACTTACGGTTTCGGCGGGTACGCTGGTCAGGTGACGATTAGCGACAACGACCCCCGCCCCCCGTATCTCCAGCTAGCGGACGCTCTGCGGCAAAGCATCGAGTCGGGCGAACGCGTGCCAGGCAGTCGCTTGCCGTCGATCCGTGACCTTGCGCGGGATTACGGCATCTCGGCTCAGACCGTCCAGAACGCCCTCCGCGAATTGCGGACTGAGGGACTGGTGATCTCGCAGCAAGGTCGGGCTTTCTTCGTTCGGGATCCGAACAAGGAAGGTGGCCCTGAGCCCGCCCTCTCGGCGCGCGTGTCGATCCTGGAAGCGACAGTGAAGGATCTCGCCAACAGGCTCGCGAAGCTGGAGCAACAACCTCAAGATCGGTGAGGACGCTCCCGCCGGCAGTGTTCCGTATCATCTCCGCTCCCTTTCTCCTCTGGTGGCGCTGCGTGTCCTGCGCCACCTCAAGGAGACCGCCGAAGGCCAAGGCATATCGATGGCGTCTCGCACGGCACTGAAATGGCAAACCGTCTAGCGACGGCGGCAGCGAACAGTTACGGTTGCCGTACTCCGTGCAAAGTCCATAAAGGCGCTGGCGGAAGGCGTGGCGGTGACCACCAAAATCAGGGTCAAAACGCCCAACCACGTGCTTCGCCGCATCCGCGAAGAGGAGCGGCGCGAATCGCGTGAGGAGTTCGCGCGAGCACTGGTCGCCATTGCTGACACGATCGGTGAGCATGGCCTTGCCTGTGACGCGCGCCTGGTCGCGCGCTGGGAAGATGGAGAAGTCGGGCGACCACGTCCCGCGTATCAGCGAGCCTTGGAGGCGTTGACCGGCAGGAGCTTCGATCAGTTGGGGTTCCGGCCCCGAAATGCCATCGAAGTGCCATCGCAAGATGCGCTTGCCCCCGAGAGACTGTCGTTCTATGCGGACGAGGAGGGGCAAGTGTGGGCAAGCGTGGACCGGAGGACGTTTCTCGTGGGGGGCAGTGCAAGCGCATTGCTCGCACAGCTAAGAACGGACCTGCCCCTCATCGGTGGGTTGAATGATCTGTACGGCTTCGCCGGCCACGCCAAAGTGAGATGGCCTGATCTGAAACTCTCGCGACCGACGCCGGACTTCGGTGTCGATCTCACGGCACTACTTCCTGACGGTCGCGCCATGGAGGGCGCAGTTTTGCGCATGCAGTTCCATGCGGGCAGCACCTCCGAGGGGCGCGTCATGACGAGACTGACGAACGCCCCCCGGTGGGCGGAGTTCTCGCGTGCGACAAGTCGCGGGCTCCTGATTGCGGCCGACCGATCGGCCGACGAATCGCGATTCTTCGCGATGGATGCTCGGGAGGCGCGACGGCGGCTCGCACAATCTCCTGACAGCGACACTATTGCCATCCCCGGCGCCTACGAGCTGGACGACTTCACGTACGGCCTACTGTGGGCAGCAGCCAGCCTTGACGATGGTCTACAGGCAGACGATCAGGAGCTTGCCATCTCCCGTGAGGAGCTTGCGCAGTACGAGGCGCTCACCTCCTCAGCAGTCAGCCGTGAGGCGGCTCCGGATCTCGGAAGGGTGTCCCACGCTTGGCTCGGGTCCGACTTCTGTGCTCGGCATATCCTGCGCAACCTGACCACCCTGCCAGAACTGCCGATCTTCTGGACTCGTGAGCAGCGTGGCGAGGAGGCATGCACATGGTTGCTGTTCGACCACAAGTACGCCTATCTGCGTGGGGTTCGTTCTAGTACCGGAGATCAGGCATCGGTGCGAATGTTTTGCATCCCACACAGGGCCGTCCAGGATTCGCCGCGCCATGAGCGTGTTTTGCTCTTCGTGTCCATCGCGTTGATGGAAGCCACGGGGATTCATACCAAGGTGTGCGATGATCCCGCGTACTCCAGCGTCGAGGGGTTCGTCCTCGGTGGCGAGCAAGCGATCATTGCTAACTGGGTCCGCGGCGCGGGCATGTGGCACGTAGACACTACTCAGCGTGTCTCCGTTCTCCGTGAGTTCCGTGAGGCTACCGGCCAGGTCGGCGCGCATTCCGTCATTGAAGCTAACAGCCCTGCGGAGCGGCTTCGCGCGCTGGCCGCGTATCTCGAACTGGACTGGGCGTGGCTCGTTACCCGATGCCGGGCGCTCGCTCACGTCGGTACGGCCGGACTGCTGCGTCCTCGCAGCCGATTGATCTCGGTTGCCGGCATCGACGCGGCATGCGCTTTCGTCAACGACATGGGCCAGAACGTCGCGTGACTGGCCACGTGGTTCAACCTGGAGAAAGGTTCTCTTGTGACTGCCCCTGCCCGCGTTGCCGTGTTCTCCCTGGGCGGCACCATCGCCATGGTTCCCGGAGCCAACGGGGTTGTGCCCACATTGACCGCCAAGGAGTTGCTTACGGCTGTTCCGGGGCTCGACAACATCGCCGTTGAGCTGGACGTGCAGACCTTCCGACAACTCCCCGGCGCATCGCTCTCCTTTGCCGACCTCGCCGAGCTTGCCAAAGCAATGGAGGGCGCGGTGCGTAACGGCGCGGATGGCGTTGTGGTCACTCAGGGGACCGACACCATCGAGGAGACGGCCTACGTGCTGGATCTCTTGTGGAGCAACGAGGCTCCGGTGGTGGTTACGGGAGCGATGCGGAACCCGTCCATGGCTGGCGCAGATGGCCCCGCCAACCTGCTGGCCGCGATTCGTACAGCAGCAAGTCGTACGGCGCGCGACTTGGGTTGCTTGGTCGTTTTCAATGACCAGATTCACGCAGCGCGCTGGCTCCGAAAGACCCACACCAGCAGTCCGGCGGCGTTCGTTTCGCCAAATCACGGGCCGATCGGCCACGTGGTCGAGGGCCAGGTGGACATCCCGTTGCGTATGGCGAGAGGGCCGATCCTGACGCCTGAGAGATGGCGCACGGTCAGGGTCGGTCTGTTCACCGTCGCACTAGGCGACGATGGAGAGCTTGTTTCAGCCATGGGCAAAGAGGTCGATGGTCTGGTGGTCGGCGCTTTCGGTGTCGGGCATGTTCCTGCGGGCATGGTGCCGGCGCTGGCCAAGCTCGCGTCGATCAAGCCCGTCGTGTTGGCCTCGCGGACCGGCGCCGGTCCTGTCCACGAGCGGACGTATGGCTTCGAGGGGTCGGAATCCGATCTGCTGGCGCGCAGTTTGATTCCAGCGGGTTACCTTGACCCTCTGAAGGCGCGCATTCTTCTCCACCTGCTTCTCGCGTCAGGGGTCGGCGCCGGATCGGTCAGGGAGACGTTCGCGGCGGTCGGGGGCCGTGGATGAGTTCTACAATTCACTGGATTAGCACATTTGACCATTGAAAGGAGTCGAGAGCGCATGCGAGCCCACCAGCTGACGACCGGGCGTACTTTCGGAGTCACCTTCGACCACGGCGACGACTTCATGACTACATTGGCGAAATTCTGCCGTGAACACGACATTCGCCAGGGCTACATCCCTATGTTCATTGCGGGCTTTGCCGAAGCTGAGATCGTGGGTACTTGCGAGAAGCTTGAAAACCCCGAAGCTCCAGTGTGGACCAAGGTTTACCTCACCAACGCGGAAGCCATGGGATGCGGCACCATCGCAGCGGCTCCTGAAAAAGGCGGCATCCTCCCTCACATCCATGTCACACTCGGACTCAAAGAGCGGTCTGCGGTTGGCCACACGAGTCACCTACTGTCAGCTCAGGTGCAATTCCTAACTGAGATGCTCGTGGTCGAAGTCCTCTCACCTTCCATGACGCGGCCTCGGAATCCGGAACTGTACGACGTACCACTACTGACCTTCGGGAATGACGTGCCGCGGGGGGAGTGACTACGGGCGCGAAGACACCTACCGAAGGCCGTGGGGACCTCATGGTTTGAGAAGTTACGCGCATGGCGTCGAGTCAAACTCGCGGAGATCGACGCCAATCCCTACGGGCTTCCTCCCAAGGGTTCAACAGCCCCCCTTCAGGTCAGCAGAGATGGGAGGCGATCGCAGTTGGGGTTCCGCCCCAATGCTCACCGTCTGCCCACACTACAGCGATGCCCATTTGCTCAAAGAATTCGAGATGGGCATCACCAAGCTTCTCGTTGAAAAGTGCAACTTTGCTAACTATCGCACTTCGATCGTAAAGAAAGTGTCCATAGAAAAAGAGTTGAGCAAATGCCTCGCGCGCAGCGCCCTCAGCATCTCCGCCGCGAATAATTTTGGCCTCGACCAGATAGTGCAAGCCTCCACGATCAGCCGTAAGGTCTCTAGGATGAGGAGAGGCAATAAAAAATCCGCGCTGTTCAAGAAAATAGGCGTAGGAATTAACAAGCGTTTCATGGGTTCGCTTCTTGAGGGCTTCGCGGACGCGAATCAGTTGCCGATATTCACTGTCGTCTTTAGGCTTAAAGATAAGAGGCTTCTTCTTTTTCTGCTGTCGGCGACGCGGCGTGACGATGGCGGAATGGCCCTGTTGGGCTCCCTCCTCGCGAGCCTCCAGAGAAAGATCGTACAACTGAATGAAACGATGCAGGTCGGCGACCATTTCGGCTTGGTCCGGCAGCTGATCTAGCTGATATGTGCGGGCAACAATATTGCCGTACTCATAATCTACCGGTAGCGGCGCCTTAGTCCTCAGATCGATATGATCATCGAGATCACGGATTGCCTCAGGGGCAAACGCGTCGCGAATAGCTGCAGCCTGGGCGCGCAGAGCTTGACGCGCCTTGGGGCGCCCCAGCGTCTCACCGATCTCGGTTACCCCCTGATTGAGGCTGAGGGCAACACTCTTCATGTCAGCGGCGTACAGATATACCACGTACATACCGCGGCGCGCTGTCTCGGTCTCTTCAGGGTTGAAGATAGCGATCCATGGGCAAGTTGCCCCGACTCCTTTGCCGCCACTCCCCTCTGCGATGTATGTACCGGGAATCCACTTAATGACCTCTTTGCCGGCTTGGCGAAGAAGTTGCTGTGCCTCGCTCGACATCGGGAGCGTTCGGTCATACTTCTCTCCGACCAGCCGGACGAACTCTCGTAGCTCCATGTGGACTTACCCCCTCCTTGAACGTCTGACAGTCAGGAGGAAGCCTAGAGTGAGTGACCGACAATTTGGAGGGCGCGCTGACAAGGAGCGCTGAGAAGCCTGTAGACGGCCGTTCACGCATCGGCGCGATACGCAGCATGGGTCCGCCAATTGATCTCGCCAGAGGCCGCTACATCCTTGGTCTTGCCAAATACGTGCGAGAATACGAGTTCGGACCGCCCTGGCGACCTCCCCTACCTGCGCAAACACACCTCATGTAGTCCGGACTCATAATCCGTGGGTCGTGGGTTCAAGTCCCACCCGCCCTACTCACTCCACCAGCGGCGCAGCACCCGACGACGAATCCGTGGGTCGGCTCACCGCCCTAAGGGGGACCGAAGGGGGACCGCCAGTTTCGGACGCCTCCCCCACAGCGACCGCCCGGGGCACCAGAACGATGAAAGCCTCCGCCGCCGAACGAGCCACCTCCTGCAACACCGTCGTATACAAGTCCGCGGTAATGGACAGCGACGAGTGCCGCAGCATCTCCGACGTCGTCTTCATATCGTTGCCCGCCGCAAGAGACAGCGTGGCCGCGCCGTGGCGAAAGTCATGCAGCCGGATCGGCGGCAGCCCGGCCGCGAACGTGAGCCGCTCGAAGTGCTCGCTCACCCAATCCGGGGGCAGCTCCGCCCCGTTCTCCTGCGTGAATTTCTCCTCCAACTGCCGCTTCCGATGCGCGCGCAGCACCGCCACCGTCACCTGGTCGAGGGCGACCACCGCATCCGAGGCCGCCGTCTTCGGCTTGCCCTCCTTCACCTCGCGGCCGACGTTGGACAGCTGCTTGGCCATGGCCAGCAGCCCTTCGTCCAGATCCCCATCCACCCACCGGGCACCGCACGCCTCCCCGCGGCGCAGTCCCCGGAACGCGATCAGGTGATAGAGCGCATTCACCATCACCGGCGACGGCCGCGGCGTGGCCAGCCACACCTTGAACCGTTCGAGTGCCTTCCTGGGCTGGACGGGCGCCGTCCGCTCCGCTGTAAGCCGCGCCTCATACGCGGCAGAGAATGCCTCCGCGCGCGGGTTCGTCCACACCACGGCCTTAGCCTTCTGCCCGCCGTCCAGCTTCACCAGCGCCGCGGCGTTGAAGGACACGAGCCGCTCCCGCTCAGCGTCGCCCAGCACAGTACGGATCGTCGCCCGAATCCGCTGCTTCGTCACCGGGCCGGTTGGCCGCTGACCCCGCACGCTCGCCCGAACCACCGGATCATCGGACGCCCGCGCTGCGAGCAGAGCGGCGTTCTTCTCATCGATCCTGGCGAAGACGGCCTCGACGGTGGACACGAACACCCGGTCCAGCCGCACCGAGTCGAGCACTTCCCCGAAGTGCGTGGCGTGGTGCGAGATGTAGCCGAGCAGCGTGCTCTCACGGATGTCCTTCAACCGGCGCCGCCGGGCCACCCACTGATTCCAGTACTCGCCGAACGTCATCGACTGGAGCGGCTGCCCCGCCCGCTACTTCTTGTGGAGTTCCTCGTAGTCCGGCATCGGCGCCTTCTTCCGGTGCGCCGCCTTCACCATGGCGAGGATCTCCATCCGCGCCTCATGCCCCTCCGGCCCGGCCTCCGGGATGTCGAGCAGCCGCCCGATCGCCTGGTAGCGCTCGACCACCTCAGCCTCGCTTGCGAAGCCGAGCTTCAGGTAATGCCGCGTCCCATCCGGCCGGGGCGGAAGTTCTTCTTCGCCGTACCACGTGCCGTGGTTCGGGTTCCACGAGCCGTCTTCACGGCGCAGCGTGGGGCACCTCGCCTCCAGGTCCTTACCGTCAGCGTCCCGGCATCACCCGGGAACGATCGTGCACTCAGGCGTTCATGCCGTGAACGACGTAGTAGGCGAGGTCCCGGAGCACGGCGGCTGTCTGGGTGTCGTCCGGCGCGAGCCCGAAGGCGGGCAACTGCTCGGCGATCCGCTGGGCGGTGGCGGGATCCCGATCGAGCGCCTGCCGCAGGACGCGCGTCAGGGTCAGCTCCATCGACAGCCGGACATAGGCCGGGTCGTTGGCGTGCCGCAGGTAGGCGTCCCAGTCCTCATCGCGGTCCGGCCACGACCGCTCCATGGCGGCGAGGCTCTCGGCGACCCGGTCCGCCGCCGTTCGCAGCTCGTCCCGTGCCCGTTCCGAACGGTCGTCCCGCACGCCCTCCGCACCGCCGGGCACGGACGCTTCCTTCGACGACGACGTCTCCTACGTTCGTAATCTGGGTCTCATCCGGGGAACCGGAGCACCGGAGATCGCCAACCCGATTTATCGAGAGTTCCTGCTGCGGCACTGGTTCCTGTTCGCCGACCTGCTGAACCGGGAACAGTACGGACCTTTCACCGACGAGGAGCTGGCCGAGGCATGCCTGAGGATCTTCGGGCCCTCAGCTCGGAATGGTGGCAGAATGTGACCATGCCACCACCCCGAGCGAGATATTTCAATACCACCGGTCCCTGCGATCCACAGCTCCACTACATGCTGCCCCCCACACCACGGCTCCCCGAGGCGCGGGCGCTCATCGAGATGGACCGGTATTTCGTGCTGCATGCGCCCCGGCAGACCGGGAAGACGACCATGCTGCGCACCTTGGCCTCCGACCTGACCGCCGAGGGCGACATCGCCGCTCTGTCGTTCTCCTGCGAGCGCGCCGGGACCGTCGGCGATGACATCGGCGCCGCGGAGACGATCCTGCTGAAGTCCCTCCGCAGAGCCGCCGACTTGTCTGGATGGCCTGAGGAACTGCTGCCGCCGGACCCCTGGCCACAGAACCCGGTGAGAACCCAGTTCGGTGAGGCACTGAGCGCATGGTGCCGCCGCTGCCCGCGCCGGGTGGTGCTGTTCCTCGACGAGATCGACGCCCTGCAGGGTGAGAGTCTGATCAGCATCCTCAGCCAACTCCGCGACGGTCACAACATACGGCCAGATGGCAATCCGTTCCCTGCGTCGGTGGTGCTGTGCGGGTTGCGCGACGTGCGTGACTACAAGGTCGCCTCGGGCGGCGCCCCCGGCCGGTTCAGCCCGATCAGCCCGTTCAACATCATCGCTGACTCACTGCGCCTGGGCGACTTCACCGCCGACCAGATCGCCGAACTCTACGACCAGCACACCCAGGCGACAGGCCAGGAGTTCACCAAGGACGCGGTGGACCAGGTCTTCGAGCTGACGCAGGGACAACCGTGGCTGGTCAACGCCTTCGCCCATGAGATCACCTTCAAGATGGGGGTGACCGGGACGATCGGCGACGGGCAGGTGGAGGACGCAAAAGAGCGGCTGATCCGGGCGCGCGCCACCCACCTGGACTCCCTGGCGGCCCGGCTGCACGAGCCCCGGGTCAAGCGGGTGATGGAACCGATCGTGGCCGGCGGCTCCTACACCGACCGCCACAACTCCGACGACCTGTCCTACGCCCGCGATCTGGGCCTGATCACGCAGAAACCTCCGCCGCAGGTGGCCAACCCGATCTACCGGGAGGTCATCCTGCGCGTGCTGGGCGACCTGACGGAACAGAACATCCACGCCGACCCGCACAGCTTCGTGCTCCCCGACGGCCGGTTCGACCTGCCCCGCCTGCTGGAGGAGTTCGTCGTGTTCTGGCGCGAACACGGCGAAGTCCTCATTCAGCAAGAGGGATACCACGAGGCCGCCTGCCAGATCATCCTCATGGCCTTCCTGCACCGCCTGGTCAACGGTGGCGGCTACCTCGACCGTGAATACGCCGCCGGCACCAAACGCCTCGACGTGCTCGTTCGCTGGCCGTACAGCGGCCCCGACGGTGGACGGCTGATGCAACGCGAGGCCATGGAACTGAAGGTGTGGCGACCCGGCGCAGACGACCCCAAACCCGAGGGTCTGGCCCAGCTCGACCGCTACCTCGACCGCCTCACCCTCACCACCGGCGTCCTGGTCATCTTCGACCGCCGCCCCGAAGCGTCACCCTGGAAGGAACGCGGCGGCTTCGAGCAGGCGACCACCCCGTCCGGCCGCCAGGTCACCGTCCTGAGAGTGTGAGGGGTGTCCTGGCTCGGCGAATGTGCTGTCATGCAGCCCCAGATGGCCGGGCGACGTCGCTCGATCGCAGCAATGGGGGGATCAGCAGCCCGTTGCAAGCGTCTGTAGCAGACGATCGAAGGCAGTGATATCCGCACATCCGACCGGACGAGCGAAGGGAATCTCCGTCACGCCATTGTTCCGCCTTCTCGGAAATCGACGCAAATTGGAATGGTAGCGGAATTCAGAGTTGACGCTCAGACCGCGGATGGCGCCAATCGCCTCAAGCACCGCCAGAGGGGTTTCCGGGTGGATCCTGACCTCGATCACCTCGCGGAGGGTATACACGCGGACGAGGTAGATCGTCACGCAGCTTCTCGAATGGCTTAATTCGCAGACCTTCTTCACTAGGTGGGTTAATTCATACCCCCTGTCGTCCGCAATGTCGACAAGGCGCTGCTCGAACTCCGTCAGGGGGTGCTTGGTGAGATTCACTCGAACTCCTCAATCGACGTCAATCCACACGCCACCCTCAACCATCGCGATCTTCTGAGATGGGCTGGCTCGGCGAACGGCTCACCCATACCCTGGTGATCCATCACTCGCCCCTGGAGGTTCCGCGTGCCGCAGCTCGCCTTCGCCAACAGCTTCTGGGAGAGCTTCGACGCTTTGGAGAAGCCGGTCAAGGCGGGCGTGCGTAAGGCCATGAAACGGTTCCAGCAGCTCGCCATCGCCGAGCTGTACGCCGACAAGGGCCTGCACCTGGAGTCGGTGGTGAACGCGCGCGACCCGCGCATGCGGACCATCCGCGTCACCGAGTTCTGGCGCGGCGTGGTCCCGGCGCCCGACGACGGCACCGACACGTTCCTGCTGCTGAACGTCGTGCCGCACGACGAGGCCTATGGGTGGGCGGCCAAGCGGCTCTACACCGTCAACTCCGCCACGCACGCCCTGGAGGTGCGCAACGTCGTCGCATCGAGCAGCTCACCCCGGCTCTGGAGCAGGCGGCGGCCGAGGCGTCGTCGCTGCTGTTCGCCAAGCACTCCGACACCGTGCTGCGTGATCTCGGCATCGACGACCAGGTTCTGCGCGCCGTCCGGACCATCATCGACAAGCCGCAGCTGAACGCGTTCGCCTCACTCCTGCCCGAGGACCAGTTCGAGGTGCTGCAGTATCTCGCGGAGGGGTTCTCGCCCCAGGAGGTCTACCAGCAGGTCGTGGCCGAGCGCCGCCCCGCCGATGCCTCTGCCGACGCGGACCAGAGCCTTGAGCGGGCGATCGTCAACACCACCACCCGCATCACCCTGGTCAGCAGCGCGGACGAGCTGACCGACGTGCTCAGCAAGCCGTTCGCCGCCTGGCGGGTCTTCCTGCATCCCTCACAGCGGCGCGTCGCGTACCGGCCCTCCTACAACGGGCCGGCGCAGGTGACGGGTGGCCCGGGGACGGGCAAGACGGTGGTCGCGCTGCATCGGGTCAAGCACCTGCTCACGCGCTCGCCCGGCAGCCGGATCCTGCTCACGACGTACACCACCGCGCTCGCGGCGGCGCTGCGGGAGAATCTCGAGCTGCTTTTCGGCGACGAGAAGCAGCTCACGCGGGTGGACGTCACCACGGTGAACGCCTTCACCTACCGCGTTGTGCGGGCGCTGGCCGGCCGCACGCCGAAGATGATCGGGGACGCCGACGAGCGCCAGATCTGGCGGCGCGTCATCCGGCGGCTGGACCTGCCCTGGACCGAGCAGTTCCTGCACCAGGAGTACCGGCATGTCGTCCTCGCGCAGCGGGTCACCTCGCGGCACGAGTACCTCCAGGCGAACCGGCGGGGCCGGGGCACGGCGATCGGGCCGCGGCAGCGGGAGCAGGTCTGGGATGCGGTCGAGGCGTTCACGGCGGAGCTCCGCAGCGGCGGTGTCAGCACCCACCTGCAGCTCTGCGCGGAGGCGACCCGCCTGCTCGGCGGCTCCAACCTGAGGCGGTACGGCTTCGACCACGTCATCGTGGACGAGGCTCAGGACCTGCACCCGGCGCAGTGGCGGGTGCTGCGTGCGGCCGTCCTCGACGGCCCGGACGATCTCTTCATCACTGGCGACCCGCACCAGCGGATCTACGACTCCAAGGTCTCGCCCGTGCGGGGTGTCGTATTTCGCGCAGCAGAACTCCAGCTCACAGCACGAAACCGTGTTTCCGAGCGGGACAGGATCTCGCGCACCACATCGATCAGATCGGGGAGGCCACCGGGGCGCCTGACCACGGCCAGATGAGCTGGCAACTTACGGTATGCCGACCCGGGGACCTGGTCAGGGACATCAACCTGTTCCCGGCGCGGATGGGAGACTCGGCCGGGCGGCTGTCGGAGAGAGGCAACCGGCAGGGCCTCACCGTCAGCACGTCATGTCGACGGCGAGGGGGCAGTAGGGATCGTCTCGAGTTGGTGCAGGTTGCCCCGGGCGGGCGACAACGGCCTGCCGCTGCGGTGGACGCCCCAGCAGGCCGCTGCGACCGCTACCGCCGAGCCGGCAGCTGGGGTTCTTCGTTCGTCCAGCCGGTCTTCTTGATCGCCTCGAACGTGCGTACTCCCTCGATGGTCGATTCGAAGGCGAGCGGTTCCCCTGTCTTCATGTCGACGATGACGCGATCCGTCCCATTGGTGAGCCGGCGGCTGACGGCCTGGCCCGTACGGCCGAGCGGGTCTGTGGCCTGGCCCTCTGCCGTCGTGCCGGGGAGTGAGGCAAGCATGCGGTACGCCGCCGCCCGCACGTCGGGGGAAGCCGGGAAATTCATGAGGAGGCGTACGCCGGTTTCGTAGAGTTCGCTGTTCACGTCCACGGGTTCTGTGCCGTACTGCTTGGTCACCAGCGGTTCCAGGTACTCACGCAGGCCCTCTGGGGTCGTCGGCAGCTCGGCCAGGTCGGCAGGGGTCATGCGTTTGCCCGCCAGGGATCCCGAACCCCCGCCGTCCTCGCGGGTGGTCACGGGCTCCTCCGGCTGAGCGCGCACGGTCACAGTCCGGCCTGACTGGCCGGGATACGTCCAGCTCGTCGGCGAGCGACGCTGCTGGATGCCAAGGTGTGTGCCAGCACGTTCTGCGACGAGTCGGCGATCGTGGCGGGCATGCAGTGGGCTGCCGACCAAGGCGCCAAGATCGTCAACATGAGCCTCGGCACCACGGACACGCCCGGGCTGGACCCCGTGGAACAGGCCATCCAGACGCTGACCGAGCGGTACGGCGTCCTCTTCGTCGCCGCCGCCGGCAATCTCAGAAATCCGGGCACCATAGGCTCTCCGGCGAGCGCGGACGCGGCGCTCGCCGTGGGCGCCGTGGACAAGTCCGACCGGCTGGCCGTCTTCTCCAGCCGTGGCCCGCGAATCGGCTCCGATCCGGTACGAGGCGGGACGCGCCTACACCGAGAAGTGGAACCGCGGCGTCTTCGGGCCGTCCCTGGTCAACCGCGTGGACGTCCCGATGGCCACGCGGACCGACAACGTGCTCACGTACCAGCCGCCCATGTACGGCGATGGCGCCGGGCGGAGCGGAGACGGCTCCACGTCGCAGCGACGCACCATTCTCTACCGTGACGGCCAGGTCGTGGCCGACCGGCCGAGCATGTTCGGCAGGGTCGAAGTGCCGTCCGCCGACGCGCAGTACCGGCTCGTGGCAGAGGTGGAGCGGGGACCCGACTCCACGTTGTCTACCCGTACCGCGGTCGCCTGGACGTTCCGCTCCGCCGCGACCCACCCGGGGGTACGGACGCCGCTGCCGTTGTCGGTCGTCGGGTTCGCTCCCTCGCTGGACGAGCACAACGCCGCGCCCGCGGGAAGGCCGTTCGCTGTGCCCTTCACCGTACGGGCACAGCCCGGGTCGACGGCCGGCACGGTCGCCGCCCTCTCCGTGGACGTCTCGTACGATGATGGGGCGACGTGGGAGGCGGCGAAGGTACTGCGTTCCGGCAGGAACGGCACGCTTCTTCTCCGGCACCCGGCGTCTGACGGATCCGTGTCGCTGCGCGCCAGATCCACCGACAGCTCAGGCAACACCGTCGACCAGACGATCATCCGCGCGTACAGCATCGCCCTGTGAGGTCTGAATGCATCAATGGGATTCATTGAACACATCACGCAGCGCTTCCACCTGCGATGCGGTGTTCAAGTAAGCGTTGGTCACCTCCACGTGGGAGAGTCTGCCACGGGTCAGCGCCTCGTCCCCAGCCTTGATCACGGGCGTCAGACAGTCATGGCGCCTCTGCCGGTGGGCGATGAGCGCCGACGCGGGCCTCGCGACCGCAGTGGAGGCAGATCAGCAGGGGACGAGGGGGTGGCCGCAGGATGCGGCCACCGCACGGGAGGATCGTCGGGGGTGCGGGTGGCAATCGCCCCACTTCATCAGGGCGATCAGGACGTCGCACAGTTCCACGCCGGCGGGCGTGAAGCGGTAGTCAACATGCCGAACCCGGCCGACCCACAGGATGTACTTCTACGACGAGGGCTGGTTCCTCATGCAACGCGGCAGTCATCACCGCCCTAAACGTCGCTACCGACGCCACAGCGCTCAACGCCTACGCCGTGGCCGCACTCCGACGCGTCGCCCACGACCCGGCATCGGCGGGCGTTCATGGTGCGAAGGACATCGAGGATTCGCTGGCGTCTCCCAAACGGTGAAGAGGTGTCCCCGCTGTCTCTGCTGTCCCTCATCCACGCCTGACATGCGGATGTGTGCGCCACGGGAGGGGACATCTCAGGGACGGTGATGCCTGTCGCTGCCCCTGATCCGCAGGACGCCGGCATCGGCCCTGCGGCCCTCCGCCAATTTTTGATCTTGAGGTAGGCGCGAGCTCTGGCTACAGTGGCGACCGCTGGTGATCAAGAGCGGTCAAGGCTGGCCGAAACCTGAGGGAGAACAGGAATGCGAAGAACCTGGCCAGTGGCGTTGGTGGCCCTCGCCACGGTTGTCATGGGCGGCGCGACGCCGGCGAGTGGCGACGCGGTCGATCCGGCAACCGATTCGACGAAGGCAGCGGTCTGCGGCAGCTCGTCGCTGGACGGCCCGACCACACCGCCCTCCGGCGCGGTCGTGGTCCCCGCGGGTGACAACAGCGGCGTGAACTTACGCCAACCGAACACCACGTACTACTTCGAGACCGGCACGCACACGCTGGGCACCGGCGAGTTCGCTCAGATCCTGCCCGGCGACGGCGCGACGTTCATCGGCGCGCCCGGCGCGGTACTGGACGGCCAGCGGCTGAACAAGTACGCGTTCGGTCAGCGCGCGACCGGCGTCACGATCCGGTACCTGACCATCACCGGGTTCGTCGCGCCCCGCGATGAGGGTGTGGTCAACCACGACTCCGGCGACGGCTGGGTGGTGGAGCACAACACGATCCGCGACAACTCCGGCGCGGGGCTGATGGCGGGGGCAGCCAACAAGATCCGTGGCAACTGCTTCAAGGACAACGGGCAGTATGGCCTGAACGCGTACAAGTCCGGCAACACCATCACCGGCCTGGTCGTGGCGGACAACGAGTTCACCGGCAACAACACCGACGACTGGGAGCACCAGGTCCCTGGGTGCGGATGTACCGGTGGCATGAAGTTCTGGGCGGTGAACGGTGCCGACGTGACCGGCAACTGGGTCCACGGCAACCACGGACCAGGGGTCTGGGCGGACACCAACAACAACGACTTCCTCATCGAGGACAACCTCATCGAGGATAACGACTCGCTCGCCATCTTCTACGAGATCAGCTACAACGTCGTGATCCGGAACAACACCATCCGCGGCAACGCCTGGGCCTCCGGTGCCGAGCGGGCAGCGAAGGGCGACCCGTTCCCCGAAGCGGCGATCTACCTGTCCGAGGCGGATGGTGAGCCCCGCTTGAAGGCGCGGACCAGCAAGATCGAGATCACCGGCAACCTGTTCGAGAACAACTGGGGCGGGATCACCGCGTGGGCGAACGCCGACCGGTTCTGCAACAGCCCAGCCTCGACGACCGGCGACTGCACGCTGATCGTCGGGCCGACCAACACCTCACAGTGCTCGGCTCCTGCCATCGCCAGCGAACCGCTCTACACCAACTGCCGCTGGTGGACGAAGAACGTCGACATCCACCACAACACGTTCGCCTTCGACCCCAGTGCCGTCAACGGCGGCTGCCCAACGCAGTACTGCGGGCACATGGCCCTGCTGTCCAACTGGGGCACATACCCAGACTGGTCCCCGTACAAGGGCGCCGTGATCCAGCAGTCGATCGTTCACAAGTCGAACAACTCCTGGCACGACAACACCTACACAGGACCGTGGCAGTTCAGGGTCACCGACATGGGCAGTCGCATCTCGCCCGCGCAGTGGGCCGGCCCCCAGTACGGCCAGGACGCCGGCAGCACGTTCGACGGCGGCACGCCCGTCCCGCCGGCGATCGCCGAGCAGGACTTCGAGTCCGGCTCGACGATCTCGCCCTACGCCCCGTGGTACGGGGCCGGCGTCGCGCACCAGACCGGCGGCGCGCATGGTGGCACGGGCTCGCTGCAGATGACCAGCACCCAGGCATCCGGCAGCGCGGTGGCGCTTGACAACTTCCCCGGATACAGCGGTGTGGTCGCCGGTACGAGCTACCACGTGTCGCTGTGGTATCGGGAGGCCGTGGCGACCATGCCTGCCGTCACGTGGAATGTGCGGTGGCGCGACGAGTCCGGCACGGTGCTGCGTACCGACGCCATCTCCCTGGCCCAGAAGACCGCCTGGACCGAAGCAGCCGGCACGTTCACCGCGCCCGCGGGCACGACCCGCGTCGACTGGACCTTTGTCTGGAACGCGAGCACCGCCGGGCCCGCGTTCCAGATCGATGATGTGGCAATCCGTACCCGGGAAGCTTAAGCAAAAGACCTGAAGAACATGAGCCCGGTGACGGCGCTCCGCCCGCCTTCCTGACACGCTACGCGCGAAAGAGCGGCTGCAACACGGAAAACCGTGTTGCAGCCGCTCTGATGGGAGCATCACCCCCGAGGAAGCCGAGATCACCGAGGTAGCCCTGTCGCCCGTGGTCCCTGCGGAGCCGGAATCCCCCGCCCGCAGGCGGGGGACCCGTCAGACCACCGCCCCCGTTCCCTCACGGCTGCGCGCCGGCCGCCTGGCCGGGGCGGTGGGGGGCCGGTGATCCCACCTGGACAGCACCACGGCCGCCGGCCCGGCCACGAACGCCGACGACAGCGTGCCCATGACGATCCCGGCCACCAGCGCCATGGCGAAGTCCCGCAGCGAGTCCCCGCCGAACGCCATCAGCGCCACCAGGATGAACAACGCGCCGAGCCCGGTGTTGACGGTACGCGGCAACGTCTGCAGGATCGCCCCGTCCACCGCCCTGGCGAACGGCTCCTTCGCATGGGCCGCCCACAGCTCCCTGACCCTGTCGAACACCACCACCTTGTCGTTGACCGAGTACCCGACGATCGTGAGCATCGCGGCGACGAAGATCCCGTCGACGGGCTTGCCCGACCACGCGAACAGCCCCACCACCACCGTCACGTCCACCAGCAGCGCCAGCACCGCCGCCGCCCCGAACGTCCACCTGAACCTGACCGCCAGGTAGACCAGCTGCATGGCCACCGCCACGCCGAGCGCGACCAGGGCGTTGCGGCGCAGTTCCGCGCCCAGGCTGGGGCCGATGAACTCCTCGCGCCGCTTGCTCACCTCTCCCCCGTACGGCTCCAGCGCCTGCTCGATCCTGGCCGACTCCTCCAGGCCGAGCCCCGCCGCCCGTACGGTGACGCCGTCGCCGGTGGCCTGCACCACCGCCGACGGGAACCCGGCCCGCGCGACCGCCTGCCCGGCGACGTCGGCCGGGACCGGCTTGGAGGTGGCGAACTCCACGAGCCGCCCGCCGGTGAACTCCACGCCGACGTTCAGCCCGCGCACGGCCAGCCCGGCCACGGCCACCGCCGCGAGCCCGCCCGCGATCGCCAGCCACAGCCTCCTGGCGTCCATGAGCCGGGGACGGCGGTCCGCCAGCCAGGCCCGTACGGCTCCCCTGGAGCCCAGCCCGGACGCGCGCGGCCCGATCCGGTCGATCACGGCGTAGACCAGGACGCGGGTGATCAGCATGGCCGACACCAGCGAGGCCAGCACACCGACCGCCAGCGTCACGCCGAAGCCCTTGACCGGCCCCGACGCCAGCCAGAACAACAGCCCGGCGGCGATCAGGGTGGTGACGCTGGAGTCGGCGATGCGCGAGGGGAGCCAGCGCATGAGGCCGCTCTTGCGACGACTGCCCATCGCGGTTCGTCCCGCTCACCAGGAGACGCTTACCTCTTACGTCGCGCGCCTGGCCGATGTCCACGGCATGCCTTACAAAGAGCTGTGGCGCTCCCTGAGCAAACGCATCCGGCCTACCTTGCCCCGCCGCCTGCTCGTGGCCGAACGGCTCACGGCCCTCACCGGCCATCCACTGCCGGCTCTCCAGCGGGCGCTGCCCGAACTGCGCGACCCACCACCGGACTGGGCGCAACTGCGTCACCTGGCCCAATGGGCATGTCCACTCTGCACTGCCCGACACCCAGGAGGCCGCGTCCAACGCCTGTTCGCCCATCACGAGTTCCTCTACACCGACCACGGCTACTGGTTCGGGCCGGCTGAGAAGGTCGGCAAGGGCACCATCGAACCCCTCGGCGCCGTGCCTCACCTACGACGGCTGTCCAACCACATCCCGGAACTACCTGACGCCCAACGTCGTCACCGGCGGCTGGTGCACCGCCACGGCTGGCTCCGCTGCTTCAACGGCTTCGAAGCCTCGCACAACCTCTGCGCCCACATACGGCCCTACGGGCCGCCAGACCCAGACAACCCCTGGTCAGCGCACCTTGAACGGCTCATCCGCAGCGAGCGGCTGGGCATCCGGTTCAAGGCCTTCGACGGCTGGCTATTCATCGCAGCGCTCTATCCCGAGGCTGTCCACCTAACTGAACTGTTCTTCTCTCCCGCTGCGCGCCAGCTCGCAGAGAAAACACTCAGTTCAGGCGATGGCCACACCACGGCACTCGGCCCTCTCAGCCGCGCACTCGGACGCGCTGGCCAGGGCAGTTTCGATTCCATCAGCGTCGAGGCATGGCTTAAAGGAGCACTCGGCACCGAACGTCTCAGGCCCCGCCTCACCTTCCCCGAAACCCGAGGCCGCACGGTCGACGGCACACCCACCGAGCGGCTGAACAGCCATCAACTCGACCGTCAACGCGAAGCGCGCCGAGACTTCAGGAAGCACCAGCACCCCGGTTCCTGGCGTCTGCCCAACAACTTCACATACGTCTCCAGAGGCACGCCGCGAGTAATGCTTGAGACCTGTGGATCGGCCGGGAACGCGAGCCGGCGACCGCAGCCTGACGTGCGGTGCTAAACAGAGACACCGTGAGAGAGGCAGCAATGGACCAAGGCACCCGCGGCGAGCTCATCAGTCGGCTGGCCGAGGCGATCATGTCCGTCACGACCGCGCACCCGCTGCGGGTCGCCATCGACGGGCCGCCCGCCGCCGGCAAGACCACGCTGGCCGACGAGCTCGCCGTCATCCTGCGCGCGCAGGACCGCGACGTCATCCGTGCGACCATCGACGACTTCCTCGTCCCCCGTGCACAGCGCTACCGACGCGGCCAGTACTCGGCCGAAGGCTGCTACTTCGACGCCCACGACCACGCCGCGCTGTGCCGGGTCCTGCTCGATCCGCTGGGCCCAGGCGGAGACCGAAGGTTCCAACACGCGGTCTACGACAGAGACACCGACACCCCATCGTCCCCGCCGGCCACGACCGCCCCCGCAGACGCCGTACTGCTCTTCGACGGCGTCTTCCTCCTGCGCCCAGAACTCATCGACCGGTGGGACCTGCGCATCTTCGTTTCCGTCCCATTCGAGCAGACGGTAGATCGCGCCCGGGACCGAAACACAGCGCTGGCCGGATCCACCGCCGACACCGCCGAAATCGAACGGTCCTGGCGCAACCGCTATATCCCCTCCCAACAGGTCTACTTCGCCACAGCCCGCCCAACCGACCACGCCGACATCATCGTGCACAACGATCAGCTCCAACGGCCGACCTGGGAAGTCCGACCACACTCATCGATACACAGGATTTGAAGTGCTCCAACGCCGCGGAGACCCAAGAAAGGTCGCACCGAAAGTGCAGGGTTACTCCGAACAGATGCGGCACCCATCGTTCGGAACAACCTGACGACTTACAGCTCAACTATCAGCTAAGACGACTACTAAGCCTGACCCGGACACCGTTGTCCGGTGCGCGTGAACCTTGCACGTTCAGACCTACCTTGCCAGCGACCGCGCAACGTTCGGATTAACCCTGCACCAGGAGGGATCTGACAGGGGAAGATGGCGCGTGTGACGATCACTGTGAGGAGAGGATGCCGCGATGACTGATTTTGTCGAACGATTGGTTATCAAGGCCAACTTCACATCGGACGATGTCGACTTCGTTTCGATGCAGCGGGGTTGGATTTTGAAGCAGGTTCAGAAACACGAGGCTGGAGCATACATCGACAGTTGGGTCACGTTGGATCGCGAGACGGAGATCCATCAGGTCGACGACCGGCCGATCGCCACACGGTACTTCACTCTGCGCGGCCCCGGCAGCGCAGAAGTGGCTCGGCACATTCGTGAGGACTGCGAGCTCTGGTCGGCTCCCGAGGCATTGGAAGCGCTGAACGAGGCGAGCGCCCGGGGCGAGAAACTGGTCCTTGTCTACGCTGTGGCCCTTGCTGCCACGGAAGAGCATGGAGAACGGATAACCCGGACATTCCAGAACATCGCATGCGACCCCGACGCCGCAATCCGGCAATCTGTCATCATCGCCACGGGTTACTTCCCCTACCCCGGCCTCGTCGATCTCGTCAGGCAGTTGCGTGACGGCGACCCCGTCGACCACGTCCGCAAGAACGCGGAAATCCTGCTGAACGGACTCTACGGCTGACCCGGCCAGCCTGGATGTCGTCAGGCCCGACACCTCGGACGCTCCGGGCCGGTGTCAGCGGGGTGTCCTCACCGAAAGTGCAAGGTAGGCCTGAACAAGATCGACGGTTGCTGTTCAGACCTACTCTTCTACCCGCAAGTCAACATGCCGGGCCATGTCAGGTTCGGCCGGAACGGACATTTTCTCTACAGGATCAAGGCGCCCGCTACGCGGCCGCGAGCGGCGATGTACCTATGCATCTGCGATGTACGGGTCCGCCGAGTTGCCGAAAAATCTTGGGCTGAGGTTGGACGATCGGCAGACTTCGGTTCCGCTGCGGAGGGGCTGGGGCCGATCGACGCCCGGTGGGCGTTCCTCACCACCGGCCACCGAGCCGTCCAGGTCGCGAAGTTGCCGAAAGAACGCTCAGCGTCCCCGGCCCTGGCGCCGTTGATGCTCTCGCCGGTCGACGACCGGCTGCATCCGTTGCGAGGCCTCTTTCAACTCCCGGTTGCCGGTGCGATCGGCGGCCGACTGCAGCCGTCGTGACGATGCCTGGCTCGATGAGCGAGAGCGACCCGATGCCGAGGAACGCCGGCGAGCGGAGTCACTGGCCCGGGCGCGGTTGGGGCGTTCCGCACACAACATCCGCCAGGATGATCACCGCCGTCGGCAGAGCGAGCAAGTAGTTCCGCAGCAGACGGCGTATCGGACACAATGGCCAGGATTGCCCACGCGGAACACGTGAGGACTGATGGAGAGCATCACCAAAAATCGGCAGCCGGTCGAGACGATTCTCGCGATGGTCGCCCGTGCCTACGGGCCGGAGCAGGTGCCCGACGCCGATGAGGACTGGATCAGCGAACTGGGTCACGGCTGGTTCAACGTGGCCTATCGGATCCGGCTGCGATCCGGCGCGCAGGTCGTACTCAAGATCGCGCCGCCGCCGGACGTCGAGGTCATGACCTACGAGCGCGGAGCCATGGCCACCGAACTGGCGGCGCTGCGGTTGATCCAGGAGAACACCAAGGTTCCGGTGCCGGCGGTCGACTACGCGGATCAGACTCGCGAGCTGTGCGACGCCGACTACTTCTTCATGGCGTACGTCGACGCGGACAACCTCAACGTCATCCGGGAATCGCTGTCGCGGGCGCAGTTCGACGTGTACGACGAGGCTCTCGGCGCGATCACCCGCGAGCTGAACCAGATCCGGGGCACGGCCTTCGGACCACTCGCCGGGCCGGGCGAGCCCAGCTGGCGGGCGGCCTTCCTGCGGATGATCGAAGAGCTCTTGGGTGACGGCGAGCGGCGCGGCGTCGACCTGGGCTATGGCTATGACGTCGTCCGCCAGGTCGTGGCCGCCCATGCGGATGCTCTGGACGAGGTGACCGAGCCCCGGTTCGTCGAGTGGGACCTGTGGGCCGGCAACTGCATGGTGCGCGATGGAGAGATCATCGCGATCATTGACCACGAGCGGGCGTTCTACGGCGATCCGCTGATGGAGTACGGTTTCACCGCGAGCGAGTTGAGCGCTTTCGGGGACTCAGCCGCGTTCATCCGCGGCTACGGCCACGAGCCGTTCACCGGCAGCGAGCGGGTCCGCCGCCGGCTCTACAACCTTTACCTCGTCCTCGTCCAGATCATCGAGACGAACTTCCGGGCACACACCAGCACCGAGCAGTACGACTGGGCGTGTGCACGCCTGCGCGAAACCATGGCCATGCTCGACGAGCGCGCGCGTTGACGAGGGCCGCGCGCCCGCACCCTCCGCTCGACGCCACCGCCGCCCTCGGCACCGCTCAGCTCGGGCGGCTGCTTTGGCACACCTGCTCGCAGACCACGCTGTCGGTCGGTGTGTATGGCGTCTACGCCCTGACCAACGCCTGGTTCGTCGCGCACGGGGTCGGCGCGGAGGCCATGGCCGCGGTCAACCTCGCCGCCCCGGTCCTGCTCGTCCTCGGCGCGGTGTCGACCACGGTGGGAGCCGGCGGCGCGTCCCTGGTGTCGCGGCGGCTCGGCGCGGACGACCCGGCCGGCGCCGCGCGCGCCGCCGGCAACGCCTTCACGCTCTACTGGCTGACCGCGCTCGCCGTCACCGTGATCGGCCTGCTCGCCCTGGAACCGCTGCTCACCGCGCTCGGCGTGGGAGAGGGGACCCGTGACTACAGCCGCGACTACACCGTGGTGTTGTTGTGCGGCGCGCTGTCGTACACGGGGTTCTCCAGCCTGGTCCGCGCCGAGGGCCGACAGCGTTACGCCACCGTGCTCTGGGTCGTCGCGGTGGTGGTTCAGATCGTCCTCGACCCGCTGCTGATCTATGGTCTCGACATGGGCGTCCGTGGTGCCGCGCTGGGTACCGTCGGCGGCCAGACGGTGTCGGCCGTGATGAGCCTGTGGTTCTTCTTCGGGCAGCGTCGCCGGCCATACCGGATCGGCGCCCGCGACCTGCGTCCGCACGGCCCGACCATCTGCGCCCTGCTCGGCATCGGCGCACCGTCGTTCCTCGCTGGGCTCGGCGCGACCCTGCTGGTGGTGCTGGTCAACAACGCCCTGGCCGCCACCGCCGGCGCGACCGCCCTGGCCGCCTACGCCGTCTGCGGGCGCATCCAGACCTTCGCCACCATGCCGCAGGCGGGCATCAGCCAGGGGCTGCAACCCATCGTCGGCTACAACGCCGCGCGCCGCCTGGCCGACCGCGTGCGCCGTGCCCGCACCCTCGCCCTGCGCGCCACCGTCGGCTATGGCGTGCTCGCGGCCGTCACCCTCGTCCTGTTCGCCTACCCGTTCGCCGGCATCTTCGTCGACGAACCCGCCGTCGCCGAGGCCACTGCGAACGCCCTGCGCATCATCGCCATCGGCATCGCCGCCGCCGGCGTCGCACCCCTCGCGTCGGCCTACTTCCAGTCGCTCGGCTACGCCCGGCCGTCCTACCTGATCTCCCTGGGCACGCTGCTGCTCATCAAGATTCCCCTCGTGCTGGGCTTCAGCGCCCTGGGCGAGACCGGCATCTGGATCAGCCTCGCCGCCGGCGAGCTCGCCTCGGCCGCGCTGGCCGCGATCCTGCTCTACCGCCATCGCGCGCGCATCCAGCCCGCTCAGCCATGAGCGGCGTCTGGGACCGGCGAGATACGCCGATCAGCCTGCCTAGCATGGGCGGCGGCCTGATCCGCCTGTGCGGTGCCAAACGCGCAGATACCGTTGCTGAACTGGGCGTCCGCAGGGCGGTAAGGCAGCTCTGCGGTACTCGCTGATCATCCCGGCGACGGACCTTCGACGGCGGATCCGGGCAGTCATGTCGATCACCTCGCTGGGATCGTGCATCGGCGGATGAAGAGAGCGGCATTGATGTGGGCGATGATCATTGAAGTGGCGTTCATACTCGGCCAGGACTGTGCGCAGGTGCGTTCGCCGTAGATCAGCAGGTGGTCGAGGCACTCACGGCGTAGCGTCTCGGTCTCGCCGGCGTATGTTCAGGTCGGCAATCCATCCCGGTCCATGATCGGGCCTGGGACAGTACGAGCGGAGCCTGTGGGTGCCAGAAACTCGGCCGCCTTATGCGACCTGCGCATATTCATGGATCACCCCACCGAGGCGATCACGCCGGATGACCTTCTTCATCCGGATCATGCTCCCGCTCTCCCGGCCGATCATCATGACCCTCGCCATCATGTCGTCCCAGTGGCGGTGGAACGACTACATCTGCCCCCTCGTGATCCTCAACGACCCGAAGGAGTTCACCCTGCAGATCGGCGTCGCGAGCATCGTGGGCGCGGAAAATGTCAACTGATCGGTCCTGCTCGGGGCGTCGGTCCTGTCCATGATCCCCCTTGTCGTGATCTACCTGATCTTCCAGAAGTACGTGATGAACGCCGACCTCAGCGCGGGCCTGAAGGATTAGGTTCAGATCGGAGCCGATCCCGTATCGATGTGCACGCCACGGATGCGCGACGTGCCGGCTCAGCGGGCGGCAAGGGCCCCGTCACGCCCACTCACGTGATCACCCGCATTTCGCCTGGAACCTGCCGCCCGCCTGGGCGTATCACCTGGCCTCCTGCGCCCGACATACCGCGGATATACCGCGCATCCCTACTTTGGCGTTCATGTCTCCCTCGTGGCGGTGGCTCGCCGCCCTGATCCTGGTCGCCGCGTTCCTGGTGCCGGCCCCTCCGGCCGCCGCGGCCGCGTTGTCCGACGCGGGCTTCTTCGGCAGGTGGAGCGCCGGCGCCTGGACGGTGGGGCCGCGACTGAACTACGCGCAGGCGGGCCTGAAGCCCGTGGAGAGCGCGGTGAAGGCGGGCGACTACGCGCTGGCCAAGCAGCGGCTGCTGGATTACTACCGCGCGCGCCCGGCCATCGAGGCGGGCGGCTTCTCGCACACGACCTGGCCGGGCGCACTCGAGCTGACCCCCAGCCACATCTGGACGCTGGGATCGGGCGAGGTCTACATCAAGACGCTGACCTTCGGCCCGGGGGAAAAGACGGTCACGGCAGACGTCACGAGCAGCATCACCAGCGGCAAGCCCGGATTCTTCCTGATGAGCCGGTACAAGGACGCGGTCATCGCTCTCATCAACAGCAGGAGCAAGGGGTCGGGCAAGCCCACCCTCCGGCTGACCCTGGCCGACGGGTCGGTGAAGACCCTTCACCCCACGCACGACACCTATATCTGGGCGGCCCACCCGGGCGGCGTGTACGGCACCAAGTACTACATGCAGGTCAGCGACCAGGGTGCGGGGCCGTTCACCGGCGAGACGCGCAAGGCGTACCTGCGGTTCGACCTCGGCGGCGTCAGCGGCGTGAAGAAAGCGGAGCTGACGCTGACCGGCACGGCCGACACCGCGAAGGACATCATGCTGTACGGCAACGCCGAGACCTTCGACGAGGCCACCCGCACCTGGTCCAACACCGTGCAGAACACGTTCTCCTGGGAGGGCGACCCCGGCGGCTTCGACTGGAAGCTCCCCGGCGGTACCGACAAGGAGTATCTCATCGCCGACATGGAGTATCTCTACCAGCTGCCCCGCTTCTACTTCGCCGGCCCGCTGGCCCTGGAGTACCAGAAGACCGGCAACGAGCAGCACGCCCGCACGCTCATCGGCCTAATGACCGACTTCATCAAGGACGCCGACGCCTACGTCGCCGAACAGGGCGCCGGTTCCTATCCGGGCAACCTGCACGCCGCGCGGCGCCTGCACAACTGGATCGCGGCCTACGAGATCCTGCGCAAGAGTCCGTCGCTGACCCCCGAGGCCAACACCGCGATCCTCAAGACGATGAACCGGGCGGGCTTGTTCCTGCAGACGAACTCCAACGCCACGCCGAACAAGATGCAGTCGCAGAAGATCACGCTGCTGCACGCCTCCGTCTACTTCCCGGAGTTCCGCGTCGCGCCCGCGTGGCGGACCAACGCCGCCGACTTCCTCTCGGCCCAGCTCAACGAATCGACCTACGCCGACGGCGGCTACAAGGAGTCCACGGACGCCTACCTGCGGGGCTACCTCAGACAGTACGTGGACGTCGTCGCCTACATGCAGCGCAACGGCATCGCGTTCACCGCCACCGCCAAGCTGCGGCAGCTGGCCCGCTTCCTCATGGACCAGAGCTATCCCAGCGGATACGGCCCGGCCTACGGCGACAGCGACTCCCTCGACCTGCGCAGCACCCTCGGGAAGCTGGGCGAGCTGCTCGACGACCCCGAACTCCTCTACGTCGGCACCTCCGGCAAGTCGGGCGAGAAGCCGGCGCACACCTCCGCCCTCTACCCGGACACCCGGGTCGCGGTCTCCCGCTCCGGCTGGACCGCCGGCGACTCCCACCTCCGGATCAATGCCGACCGCGGCAACCACAGCCACCCTGACGAGCTGGCGATCACCGCTTACGCGTACGGCCGGCCGCTCCTGCCCGACATGGGCACCTTCACCTACAGCACGGACGCCCGCGCGGAGTGGCTGCGGCTTACCACGGAGGCGCACAACACGATCGAGATCGACGACAAGCCGCAGACCTCGACGGCGGCCGGCGAGATCTCACCTCTGATCACCAACCCAGCCTTCGACCTGATCGGCGCGTACACCGACAGCTCCGCCGGTGCTCGCCACGAGCGGTCCGTCCTGTCGCTGCACTCGGGCCTGTGGGTGGTCTCCGACCGGCTCAAGCCGGTGGACACCGCCACGCACCGCTACGAGCAGAACTGGCACTTCGCCGCGGACGCCGATCCCTCGATCCGCTCCGGGACGGAGGCCACGACCACCGCCTTCGCGACGGGCGCGAACCTCACGATCGTCCCCGCCGACCCTGCCGAGGTCGCCTCCACCCTTCGCGACGGCTACTACGCGCCGCGGTTCTATTCGGTGGAGAACGCGAAATACGCCTCCTACGTCAAGACGGACACCGGCCAGACGACCTTCGACACCATCCTGCTGCCGTCCAAGAGCGCGGCCGACACGTCCGTGACGGTGGAACGGCTCCCCGTGGGCACCATCCCGTCGCACCAGGTGACAGCCCTCAGCCTGAACGACGGCGCGGGGGTCTACTACAAGTCCTGGACCACGAAGGCGCCGCGCGCGTTCGGGTCCTACACCTTCGACGGCAACCTGCTCTACGCCGACGCCGGGTCGATCGTGATGGTCGACGGCTCGTCGGTCGAACGTGCCGGCGCGACCCTGGTCAAGGCGCCGGCCGCGGTCAAGGACCTGGCCGTGACCTTCGGCGGGGACGGCACCGTACGCATCGACGGCAGCGGGCTGACCGCGAGCATCGACCCCGCCAAGGCCATCGCGATCGCGGCGCCGAACGCCGCCGAAGTGATCCTCAACGGCAAGGTCGTTCCCTTCGAACGCGCGGGCGCGTTCATCTACGCGGCCGCCTGAAGGAGAGCTCCGGCCCGGTCGAACAGCGCGACCGCATCCTCACGCCGCCGGGCCATCGCGGAGTACGGCCTTGAGCCGTACACCCGGTTCGAACTCCGGCAGCCACCAGGTCGCGCAGGGCTCGGGATCGACACCGAGCGGCAGACCGACGGCGATGTCGTAGGAGGCCATGTCGCAGTTCGGTGAGCGTGCCGACGACCTCGGCGAGCTGGTCGGAGTGGCTCAAGAGGAGTTGCTCGCCGTGGGATCGATGAGTTGTCATCGTCTGGCACGCCAAGCCCGCGGCTGCATCGTGAAAAGCGATGATTTCTGCTCGATTCGATCGCTCTTGGCGATGATCATTGCTACGGTGGAACTCGTGACCGACATCGAGCTGCGCCACCTGGCGGCGATGGCCGCCATCGCCGAGGAGGGCACGTTCGGCCGGGCGGCCGCCCGTCTCGGATACACCCAGTCGACGGTGAGCCAACAGATCGCCGCGCTGGAGAGGGCCGTCGGCGGTCTGGTGTTCGACCGGCCGGGCGGTCCCAAGCCAGTGCGGCTCACCCCACTCGGCTCCGTGGTCCTCGACCAGGGTCGCGAACTGCTGGCGCAAGCGGAGGCATTGGCCGACGCCGTGGACCGGTTCAAGGCGGGAGAGGGCCGGATCGACATCGGCACGTTTCAGAGCGTGTCCAGCGTGATCCTGCCGTCGGTCGTCCGGCGGCTGCGAGACGAGCACCCTGGCTGCGACATCAGGTTGTCCGAGGAGGAGTCGGAGCAGCCGCAGATCGGCGACCTTGACCTGCTGTTCTACGATGGCCGCGTCGACGGCGACGTCGAGCACCTCAAGCTGCTCGACGATCCGTACCTGCTGGTGGCCAACGCCGGCACCTTCCCCGACGGTCCGGTCCCGCTGGAGCGGCTCGACGGCGCACCGATGGTGGCCTGGCCACTGACCTGCGCCCAGCCCTGGATGGAGCAGGCAGTCGCCAGCAGCGGCGCCCGTCCGCAGATCGTGTTCCGCAGCGCGGTCAACGACACCTTGTTGTCGATGGTGCGAGCCGGCCTGGGATCGGCGGTGCTGCCCTGGCTCGCCATCCGCGGTGTCGACGTCCCGTCCGACGACAGGCTCCGCGTCCACGAGCTACGGCCATCCCTGCCGCCACGGGAGATCTACCTGCACTGGCGGGCCGGACGTACCCACTCACCCCTTGCCCGCCGGGCGATCGAGATCGCCGTCGAGGTCGCGGCCGAGCTCGCGCCGCCGCCGGCCAGTGCTTGATGCGTGCGGGTCGCAGCCCCCGAACAGGGACAATGGGCCCCACCGCATCGAGCTGTCGTCGGCTCTGACCCCCGACCTGACCTGGCGCACCTGACGCCCGTTTGATCGCCGCGTCACTCACGGGCAGGATATTCGGACGTCCGTTGTCCCTTATTTAGGATCACATTGTCTTACAGAACTTTACTGCCGGCGCTCGTCCTCGCGGCGGCGGTCACCATGACGGCCTCCTCTCCCGCCGGCGCCAACGGGTTCGGCTCGGCCAACGGCTGCTGCCCCTTCGCCGACAACGCCAAGCACTGGTACACCTCCGAGACGCTGGAGACGCGCACCAGGAGCGCGGCCAGGGCCGCCATGCTGAAACTGGACTCCCAGACCGACATGACCGTGGCCTATGACAGCACCCCCGACCCGAGCACCGACGTCGAGTCGTTCGACCGCTACTACGTCGACCACTGGGACCTGGACTGGGACGGCTCCAGCACCGGCTACAACCTGTATGCCTACTCGAAGTGCGTCAAGAGCATCCCGCCGGCCGACAGCACCCAGGCCTGGCGCTGCGACCAGTACGAGGTCCGCTACGACCTTAAGGACATCGACTGGATGAGCACCACCCAGCGGCAGGCGCTGGCCTGCCACGAGATCGGGCACACGATCGGCCTCGACCACTCGACCGAGTCCGGCTCCTGTCTGCGCACCGGCGCCCACACTGTCGTCAAGTACGGTACGCATGACGTCGCCCACATCAACGGCCGTTACTAGGAGACCGGCGATGAGACACCTCAAGCTCCTCACAGCCGTCGCAGCCTTCGGCGCCCTTGGAGGCTGCGCACAGGGGGCGACCGCACAGCCGGCGCCTGCCTCCTTCTGGTCCCAGCTCCACGCCGAGAGCGGGACCGGCGACTACCTCTTCGACTCCCTCGACGACATCACCCCGGGCGCCAGGCCGTCCGGCGTGTTCCGCCCGGCCGCCGCGCTCGTCGAGGGCACGGTCGTCGGCGTGGAGCCGGGCATCGCCTACGCGTCGGGCGACGACTCGGTCACGCCGCGGGTCGTGCCCTACGACAGCGAGGAGGCGGCGATACGGTGGGCCAGTGTCGTCATCAAGGTCGACAAGGTCCACGCGGGCAAGCTCGGCCGCGGTTTCGCCTCGGGCCAGATCCGGCTCAGGGTCGAGCAGCCCACCGGCACGACGCTCGACGGGCTCCGCGCGTCCCTCGGTACGGCCGGGCGCGGCCTCTTCTATGTCGACAACGCCCTCGACCGGGCCAGGCGCCGGCCCGCCTCACAGGCGGCTCAGGCCTACCAGGCGGCCGTCCATCTCCCGATCGGCCAGGGAGTCTTCGTCGAGGAGAAGCCGGGCGCGCCGCTGATCGCCCCGTTGGCCGGGGAGGAGCGTGCCGCCCAGCTCCTCGGCGGCGGCGCGCAGACGAGAAGCGCAGGGGCCGGCGCTCCGACGCTGGCCCAGCTCCGGGTCCGCGCCCAGCGGTCGGCCTGCGAGACGGGCACGGCGGCAGACCAGTCCGCCTGCTGACACGCGCCCCATGAAAGGCTGGATCGGCCGTCATGTCCAGGCTCGATCGGGCAGGAGACAGGCGGCTCGCATGGCACGGGTCCGCGTGTGGACGCGGCCCGGACCTCAGCGGCAGAACGGCGCCATGCCGAGCACGGATTTGACGCCGCCCAGCAGGTGCTGAACGAAGTACTGGTCGCCGTCCATGGGCTCGTCGGTCCAGGCCTTGACGTCGTGGCCGAGGGTGGTGAGCCACGCCTTGCCGCCGTCGTAGTACTGGCACCAGCTCACCGGGTGGTGCTCGCCATGGCCGGGGTGGCCCAGGTTCCCGCGCACGCCGCGGGCGAGCGTGCTCTCGTCCACCTCGGCCAGCACGCGGACGCCGGTCGGGGCGGGGACGAGGTTGTACCACTCGTCGGAGAAGTTCCAAGTCCGGGGCAGGCCCTGGGTGGAGGCGTCGCGGCGGTTGACCGTGACGACGGTGCCGGGCTGGTTGGCGCTGTGGTCGTAGAAGTTGGCGTTGCCGAGCAGACCTTCGTACCAGGGCCAGTTGTACTCGGTGCCGAAGGCGTTGTGCACGCCGATGAAGCCGCCGCCGGCGCGGATGTACTGGCGCAGCGCGGTCTGGGCGGCGTCGTCGAGGGTGTCGCGCGTGGTGCTGAGGAACATCACGGCGTTGTACGGCAGCAGCCGCCCGGCCGAGGACAGCTGGGTGACGTCCTCGGTGTAGTCGACGGCGAAGCCGTTCTCCTGGCCCAGTTTGATCACCGCTTTGACGGCGGCGTTGTTGTCATTGAGCGGCGGGTTCAGGCCGGGCGCGAGCGGAGTGCCGAGGTGGGCGTGGCGGGGGCCGGCGGTGCGGCTGTAGACGAGCAGCTTGTAGCCCTTGGCGGGATCGAAGTTGCCCCAGTCGTGGTAACAGCGGGGGTCGGTCCCGCGGCAGACGCCGTAGTCGGGGTCACCGAGGTTGCGCGCGCCCTCCGGAGAGGCGGCGGAGCTGGGAGCGGTGGCGGTGAGCAAGAGGGCCGCCGCTGCGATGGCGGTGGCGGTGGAGAGTTTGCTGCGCATGGGCACCTCGCGTTGCGATCCACCAGGCGGATCGATCGGTCCACTCAGGGGCTTGAGCGTAACCACGGATCTTCGCGGGGACAAGCTCTTGCCTTCACTCCCGGATCGGACGGCGCCGTGGGTTGACGGCAACGCCAACAGAACACGGGCAAGATCGTCGTGTACTGAGACACCGCAAGAAGGGAGCCCAGCCGGTGGCGGGGCTCCCTTCTTGCGCTCAGAGCCAGGTCGGCAGGATGGACGGCGGGATCGGTCCCTTGTTGCGCCGCCCCTGCCCGGCTTCCTCCCAGGCGTGGGCCAGGATTCCGACAGATCTGCTGAGCACGAAGAGCCCGCGCGCCAAGGGCGCGGGGAAGCCGAGCTCGGCGTAGATCACCGCGGTGGCGCCGTCGATGTTCATCGGCACCGGCGCGATCAGACGCTCGACCTCGATCGCGGCTCGCAGGTGTGCGCCCGGCACCACTCCGGCCGCGACGGCCTCGGACACCAGGCCCAGCAGCGGATCGCGGCGCGGATCGCGAGTGTGGAAGCGATGCCCGAACCCCGGCAGGTACTTGTCACGCGCGCGCCGGCGAGCGACCACAGCGGCCGCGTCTCCGTCGCCGACCACCTCCTCCAGCAGTCCGACGCACTGCTCGCCCGCACCGCCGTGCACGTCGCCGAGCAGATTGACACCCGTGGCGACGGCATTGTTGAGCCCCACCCCGCAGGTGACGGCCATCCGGGCGACGGCGATGGACGGCGCGTGCGGCCCGTGATCGACCGACGAGACCAGCGCCGCCTCCAGCAACGCCGCCTGGCGCGGATCCGGCCGGCCGCCGCGGAGCATGAGCCAGATCATCTCGGCGAAGCTGATCCGCCCGATGAGCTCCTGAACCGGCTGCCCTCGCAACTCGATGACGTCGGGCTCGATTCGCGACACCGCGGTCGCCCACCAATCCGCCGCCTCGGCTTCGGGGCCGCCTCCTGGCGCGGGGGCGGCATCCTTGGCTCGCTCGCTCATGACACGGCCTCGACCTCGTCGTTGTGCTCGCCGAGCAGCGGGGCGGACCCGCGTGGGCGCAGGGCGACGCCGTCGACGACCACACCGTTCCCGGTGACGGTGACCTGCCGCTCGCCCGCTCCCGCGAACGGCACCTCCGTCAAGAAGCCGCGATGACGTACCTGGTCGAGTGCGAGCGCTTGCGGGACGGTGAGGATGCGGGCGGCGGGGACGCCTTCGCGGGAGAGGATCTCCTCCCACTCCAGCGCGGTCTTGGTCCGCAGTGCCTGATTGAGCTCCTGGTTGAGGGCCTGCCTGTGGGTCTTGCGCGCTTCCCGCTCGGCGAAGCGGGGGTCGGTGGCCAGGTCGGGCCGCCCGGTGAGCCGGCACAGGGTCTCGAACTGGGTTTGCTGGTTGGCGGCGATGTTGAGGGGCCCGTCGGCGGTCTCGAAGGTGCCGGAGGGAGCGGCGGTGGCGTTCTGGTCGCCCATCGGTTCCGGCTCCACACCGCTGATCAGGTAGTTCGACACCGTCCAGCCCATGGCGGAGATGGACGCCTCCAGCATCGACAGATCCAGGAAGCAGCCATGCCCGGTGCGGTGTCGTCCGGCCAGGGCGGCGGAGACCGCCAGCGCGGCCATCAGCCCGCCGACGGTGTCGCAGATGGGGAACCCCACCCGCAGCGGGGCGGTGTCAGGGGTGCCGGTGACGCTCATCATGCCGGACAACCCTTGGATGATCTGGTCGTAGGCGGGGGTCCCGCTCATCGGCCCGCTCTGCCCGAAGCCGGAGATGGCGCAGTACACCAGGCCGGGGTTGAGCTCGCGCAGGCGTTCCCAGCCGTAGCCCAGCCTGGCCATCACTCCGGCCCTGAAGTTCTCCAGCAGGACGTCGGCCCCGGCGACCACCGACTCGAAGGCGGCCCGCCCCGCCGGGCTCTTCAGGTCGAGCTCGACCGACTTCTTGCCCGCGTTCTGGGCGAGGAAGGAGGCACCCATCCGCTCCCGGTTGAGCTCCGGGTCGGGCCCGAGTCGCCGGGCGAGGTCCCCGGCGCCGGGCAGCTCCACCTTGACCACCTCCGCGCCGAACAGCATCAGCTGGTAACTGCAGTACGGCCCGGCCAGAACGTTGGTCAGGTCCACGACCGTGACGCCGTCCAGTGGCAACTGCTGCATTCACGCTCCATTGAGTCAAGTCAGAGGATGGTCGAACCCGCGCTCCGACATGCGCTTGGCGGCCTCGCGCAAATCCGCGGCGAATTCTTCGACCCGGTCTTCGGTGAAGCGGACCGTGGGGCCGCTGAGCGTCAGCGCCGCCACGGTCGCACGCGAGCCACCCGTGACCGGAACGGCGACCGCGGACAGACCGGGCTCACGTTCGCCGTGGCTGACTGCGAACCCGTCGCGCGCCGCCTCATCGATCCAGTCCCGCAACGTGGCCACGTGTGCCGCACCGTGGGGAGAAGAGCGGGCCACCCGCAGGAGCAGCCGCTCCGGCGCGTCCTTCAGCAGGACTTTGGAGGAGGCGCCCGCCCACAGGGGCAGTTCGTCGCCGACCCGCACCACGTGGCGCAGCGGCTGCGGGCTCTCCTGCTGGGCGATGCAGATGCGGTGCACGTCGCGCAGCACGTAGAGGTTGACGGTCTCGCGGTGCCGCGCCCCGAGCTCGCGCATGAGCTGGACGGTCTCGGGCGGCAGCTCCCAAGCCGAGCGGGCCAGGTGCGCCCAGCGCCACAAGGCCGGGCCGGCCGCGTAGCCCTTGGGCGTGGCCCACAGCAGGCCCATGTGCTCCAGGGTCTGCAGCAGGCGCAGCGCCGTGGTCTTGGCCAGTCCCGTCTCGTCGACGACCTCCCGGATCGTCAACGTCCGCCGGTCCTCGGTGAGCAGCGAGAGGATGTCGAACGCGCGCTGGACGCTGCGCACACCCCCGCTCTCCCCCGACGCTGCAGGAATGTTCGAAGGCACGGATCCTCACTAGTGAGTCGAAGGTGAACCTGCTGCTCACCCTCTCATGTGGTCCGTACGCTAACACTCAGTCCACTTAGCGGTCCATATGCTCCGTCAAGTGGATCCCACGGCCCCCTTGCCAGAACCTTCGCCATGCTCATACCGTGAGGCAATCCACAGTGCGGAATTTGAGAACCGCTGCGCGGATCAATGGGAGTCAATCAACCATGAACACCATCCACGAAGCCGGGTGCTTAGTCGCCGGAGAATGGTTGACCAGCGGCGAGTATGCCGGCCGCATGGGCCCTTACCTGCGGGAAGCTGTCAGCCGGGCACGGACCGCCCAGCCCGGCGACATCACCGCGGCCCTGGTCTACGCTCGGCAGGCGGCCAGGCGTGTCGCGCGACTGGCGCCCGCCACCCGGGCTGACATCTTGGAACGTGCCGCCGCAGCGGTCACCGCACAGGGCGACCGGTTGGCCCGCCTGCTGGCGCTGGAGCTGGGCAAACCGCTCAAGGACGGGCGTGGCGAGATCCTGCGCGTCGCGGACACCTTGTCCGTCGCCGCCGCCGAGGCGAGGATGATCGGCGGCGAGGTGCTGCCGGTGGCGGGCTGGGCCCGCGGGGTGGGCAACACTGCGATCACCCAGCGCGCCCCGGCGGGCCCAGTGCTGGCGATCACCCCGTTCAACGCCCCCGCGAACCTGCTCGCGCACAAGCTCGCCGCCTCCTTCGCGGCCGGCAACACCACGATCGTCAAGCCGCCGCCGCAGGCCCCCGCGGTCTCCACCGCGCTGGTCGAGCTGCTGCTGGAGGCCGGAATGCCCGTGGAGGCGGTGCAGGTCCTGCACGGGGGCGGCGACGTGGGCGCGCGGCTCTGCGCCGCGCCGGAGATCGCCGTGGTCAGCTTCACCGGCGGTGTCACGGCCGGACACGCCGTCGCCCACGCCGCCGGTCCGAAGCGGGTGATGCTCGAACTCGGCGGGAACGCCGCGACCATCGTCTGCGAGGACGCCGACGTGCCTGCCGCCGCGCGGGTGTGCGCCCGCACCGGCTACAGCAACTCGGGGCAGAGCTGCATCTCGGTCCAGCGGGTGTACGTCCAGCGCAGCCGGTTCGAGGAGTTCGCCGACGCCCTGACCGCCGAGGTGAAGGCCCTGGTCGTCGGCGACCCGCTGGATCCGGGCACCGATGTCGGCTCGATGGTCGACGACGACGCGGCCGAGCGGGTCGTCCGCTGGACCGCCGAGGCGGCCGGCCAGGGCGCCCGGGTGACGACCGGCGGCACGCGCGAGGGCGCCGTGATGGCGCCTACCGTCGTCGTCGCACCGCCTGCCGAGGCCCGGGTCGTGCGCGAGGAGGTGTTCGGCGCGCTGGTGGCCGTGCTCCCGTACGACGATTTCGACGAGGTCCTGGCGGAGTGCAACCGGAGCTCGTACGGGCTGCAGGCCGGGCTGTTCACCCACGACGTGCGCCGCATCGTGACCGCCTGGCGCGAGCTGGAAGTCGGCGGCCTGGTCGTGAACGGCTCATCCAATTTCCGCCTCGACCACGTGCCGTTCGGCGGCGTGAAGGACTCCGGCATCGGCCGCGAGTCCCCGCGCTGGATGATCGAGGACTTCACCGTGACCAAGACCCTCCTGCTCAAGGGCCTGACCATCTGGGGAGACAAGTGACCGAACGCACGGAGGGCACCGACAAGCACGACGCCACAGCCGCCCACGCCCTCGTCGCCCAACTGGAGGAGCTCGGCGTCGAGTACGTCTTCGGCACCTGCGGGCACACCAACATCGCCGTCCTGGACGCACTGGCCGACAGCCGCATCCGCTTCGTCATCGCCCGCCACGAGCAGGCGGCCGCGCACGCCGCCGACGGCTACGCCCGCGCCTCCGGCAAGCCGGGCGTGCTCCTCGTGCACGTCGGCCCCGGCCTGACCAACGCCGCGACCGGCGTCATGACCGCCGCCCTGGACTCGGTGCCGATGGTGGTGATCTCCGGTGACATCCCCTCCTATTACCACGGCCGGCACCCGCACCAGGAGATCAACCTGCATGCCGACGCCGACCAGGCGAGTGTCTTCCGGCCGTTCGTCAAGCGGGCCTGGAACGTGCACCGGGCGCAGGATCTCGGCCGCTTCGTCGAGCGCGCCTTCTGGACGGCCACCGCTGGCCGGCCGGGCGCTGCCCTGGTGAACGTGCCGATGGACGTCTTCTCCCGGCCCGCCGCGCCTTACCCGCCGATCAGCCACGCAGCGCCGGCCGGCCTGCCCGAGGCGACCGCGGAGCTGATCGCGGCCCGGCTGGCCGCCGCCGAGCAGCCGCTGATCTACGTCGGCGGCGGGCTGCGCGAGGAGACCGAAGCCCTGATCCGCCTGGCCGAACACCTCGACATCCCCATCGCCCACTCGCTCATGGCCAAGGGCACCGTCCCCGACGCGCACCCGCTGGTCCTCGGGATGCCCGGGTTCTGGGGACTGGAACTCACGAACACCTACGCCCGCGAGGCGGACGTGGTGCTCGCGCTCGCGACTCGGTTCGCCGAGACCGACGCCAGCTCCTGGGATTCCCGCTTCACGTGGCATTTCACCGGGGACTTCGCTGGAAGCACGCTGATCCAGATCGACATCGACCCGGCCGAGATCGGCCGCAACTACCCGGCGGAGATCGGCGCCGTGGCCGACGTCCGGCTCGCGATCAAGGCGATCGCCGGCGCAGCCGCGTCACAGACGCCACGCACCAGGCCCGAGCTGCGCAAGCGGATTCTGGAGGCTCGATCGGAGCTGTTCGCGGCCAGTCAGGAGCGCGGCCGAAGCGAGGACTTCCCGCTGCGACCCGAACGCATCCTGAAGGACCTGCGGGACGCGCTGCCGCCGAACGCGATCCTGGTGACCGACGTGGGCTGGAACAAGAACGGCGTGGCCCGATGCTACGAACTGCCTGCCGAGGGCCGCTTCATCACCCCGGGAGGCGCCTCCACCATGGGCTTCGGCCCGGCCGCCGCGATCGGCGTGCAGCTCGCCGAGCCGGACAGGACCGTGATCGCGCTCATCGGTGACGGCGGCATGAGCGCGCAGCTTCCCGCGCTGCCCATGGCGGTCGAGCAGGGCGCGCCCGTCGTGTTCGTCGTGATGAACAACCGCTCCCACGGCACGATCTCCGACCTGCAGTCGGCGCACTTCGGCCGCAGCCACGGCTGCGACTTCACCGACCAGGCCGGGCGGCCGTACAGCCCCGACTTCGCCGCACTCGCCCAAGCCTGCGGGGCCGACGGCCACACCGTCACCACGCCCGCCGACCTCGGCACAGCACTACGCGAGGCGATCAGGAACCGACGACCCGCAGTGATCGACGTACCGATGGTGAACGAGCCGGTGCCGACGCCAGGCCACTGGAACATCAAGGACATCTACCAGGGTCTCTTCACCGACTGACCCGGCCGAAACCGTTGTACGTTCGAGATTCCCCTGAGTCGCGTCCTGACGTTATAACGAACGTACTAGTCCGTGAATTAGTTCTCACCCACCCCCCTACGAGGTGAACCGTGCATTTCACGAGATTCTCCATCGCAGCCGCAGCCCTGATAGCCCTCGCCGCCTGCGCCCCTCCCGGGCAGTCCACCGGCTCGGAGGCGGACGCGACCGGCCCCATCAAGATCGCCAACGTCAACGCCCAGAGCGGTCAGCTCAGCTCGCTCGGCCAGTGGGAGCACAAGGGCGTCAAGCTGGCCATCGAGGAGGCCAACAAGGCCGGCGGCGTCAACGGGCGGCAGATCAAGCTCGACCTGTTCGACAGCCAGGGCGACCCGACGGTCGGCACGAACGTGGCCAGGAAGATCTCCGCCGAGGGCTACATCGCGATGCTGGGTACCGCCGAGAGCGCCGTCACCCTCGCCATGGCGCCCATCCTGAAGGACGCCAAGATCCCGAACATCACCTCCGGCCAGTCGCCGAAGCTGGCCGAGCTGAAGAGCCCGTTCCTCTTCCTCAACGCCCCGACCAGCGTCACCTTCGACGAGACGCTGGCGAAATACCTGGTCGACGACAAGGGCATGAAGAAGATCGCGCTGATCAGCAACAACGGCGCGTACGGGGCCGGCGAGCACGACGCGTTCCTCGCCTCCCTCAAGAGCAGGAAGATCACCCCGTCCGCCGACGAGGTCGTCACCCCCGACCAGAAGGACTTCAACTCCAACCTCGCCAAGATCCGCGAGCAGGACCCGGAGGTGCTGTTCATCGGCGCCGAGGAGGTCCAGTCCGGGCTGATCGCCAAACAGGCCCGCGAACTCGGCATCAAGGCGGTCTTCGCGGGCGGCGCTCCCGTGGGCACCGACGTGTACGCCACCACCGCAGGGCTCGAGAACGCCGAGGGCACCGTGGTCAGCTCCCCGTACCTGAGCAACGAGGCCAGCGAGCCGATCAAGGCGTTCGCCGCCAAGTACAAGGCCGCCTACAACGAGGACGCCCGCATGCACGTGGCCAAGGCCTACGACGGCGCGTCCATCCTCATCGAGGCCCTGAAGCAGACCAACGGCGAGGGCGGGCAGAAACTGGCCGACGCCATCCGCGGCGTCAAGCGGGCCGGGCTGCTGGGGAACTACAACTACGACGCCAACGGCGTCGGCATCCACGAAACCAAGATCGGCCTGATCAAGGACGGCAAGGTCGTTCCGGAGACCGAGAGCTGACGTGCAGGTCTTCCTTCAGACCCTCATCGGCGGGGTCACGTTCGGAGCGGTGTACGCACTGGTGGCGATGGGCTTCTCGATCGTCTACCGGACGATGGGGCTGGTCAACTTCGCCCACGGCAGCGTGGTGATGATCGGCGCGTACGCCGCCTCCACCTTCTACATGGCCAGCAAGCTGCCCTTCGCCGTGGCGATCCTCGTGGCCATCGCCGTCACCGCCCTGATCGGCCTGGTCATCGAGCGGTTCCTGCGCCCGCTGGAGAACAAGGACTTCACGCTGATGCTGATCGGTACGATCGGCTTCGGCGCGGTGCTGGAGGCCGGGGCGGTGCTCGTCTGGGGCGCCACCGGTCATGCCGTGCCCTCTCCCGTGGCGACCGGCCCGATCGATGTGGCGGGCATCCGCATCCCCACCTACAGCCTCCTGGTGATCGCCGTGGCCGCCGCCGCGACCGGGCTGCTGGCGCTGTTCCTGCAGCGCACCAAGCGCGGCGCGGCCATGCAGGCGGTCGCCATGGACCACCAGGCCGCCACCGCGGTCGGCATCCACGTCGGCCGCAGCAACGCCATGGCCTTCGCCATCGGCGCCGGGCTCGCGGCGCTGGCCGGCAGCCTGATCGGCCCCATGCTGTACGTCAATCCCACCATGGGCGGCACCCTGGGCATCAAGGGCTTCGCGGCGGCCATGCTCGGCGGGTTCGGCAGCATGCCCGGCGCCATCGTCGGCGGCCTGGCCTTCGGGCTGCTCGACTCCTTCGCCGCCGGCAACTTCCAGGAGTACTCCGAACTGGTCACCTTCCTCGTCTTCGCCGTCATCGTCATGATCCGCCCCACCGGCATCTTCGGAGAGGCAACGGTGAACCGCGCATGAAACGTCTTATATGGCTGGTGCCGCTGGTCGTCGCAGCCTGGCTGCTGCCCTACGGCCTCGGCGGTTACGCCATCCACGTCGCCGACGTCGCGATCATCTTCGCGATCCTGGCCATCGGGCTCGGCCTGACCATGGGCGTGGCCGGGCAGATCAACCTGGCTCAAGTCGCCTTTTTCGGTGTCGGCGCCTACGCGGTCGCCATCCTCACCACGAAGGCGGGGTTCGGTTTCTGGACGGCGTCCGCGCTGGCGCTGCTGGCCGCCGTGGTGTTCGGCGTGCTGGTCGGGATCCCCGCGCTGCGCATGCAGTCGCACTATCTCGGCATCGTCACCCTGGGCCTGGCGCTGGCCTTCACCAACTGGGTCACCAACGCCCATGTCGCCGGCCGCGCCGAGGGCATCAGCGACATCCCGGTGCCGCCGATGTTCGGCCTCGACCTGTCCAGCGGCTACCTCTTCTACTACGTCGAGCTGATCGTCTTCGCCGTCGCGCTGGCCTTCGCCCTGCTCGTGACCCGCTCGCCGCTGGGCCGCCGGCTGCGCGCGATGCGCGACGACGACCTGGCGGCGGGGGCGCTGGGAGCGGAGATCCCGCTGCTGCGGATGACCGCGTTCGTGCTGTCCGGCCTGTACGGCGGCCTGGCCGGCATCCTGTACGCCGGCCTCATCCGCTTCGTCGCCCCCGAGTCCTTCAACATCGCCAACATGTTCCTGCTGCTCGCGATGGTCATCATCGGCGGCCGCAGCAGCATCCTGGGCTGCGTCGTCGGCGCGATCGCGCTCGGCCTGGTCAGGGAGGCGCTGCTGGACGCCTCCGGCTTCGCTCAGCTCGGCTACGGCCTCGTGGTCGTGCTCGTGGTGGTGTTCGCGCCCAAGGGGCTGGCGGGCCTGCCGGAGCAGATCCGGTCTCTCCTCCGTGGGCGCGGCGGCGGCTCGCGGGCCCAGCTCGGCCCGTTCCAGCCCTACGACGCCGCGCCTCCGGCCGCCGAGGAGGACGCACTGGAGATCCGGGAGGTGACGATGCGGTTCAAGGGGCTGGTCGCACTCGACGCCGTGTCCCTCACCGTTCCCACGGGTCAGATCCGGGGCATCGTCGGTCCCAACGGCTCGGGCAAGACGACCCTGTTCAACGTGGTCAGCGGGTTCTACCGGCCCAGCCAAGGATCGGTGGTCCTGCGCGGGCACGACGTGACCGGGATGGCGCCGTACCAGCTGGCTCTGCGCCGCGTCGCACGCACCTTCCAGAACCTGCGCCTGTTCGAGGACCTCAGCGTGCGCGAGAACCTCCTGCTCGGCCTGGACCGCACCCGGACCTCGTGGATCTGGCGCTACCCCAGCCTGCCGTGGAAGGTCCTGGGATATGAGCAGGCGCTGCGACGGCGGGCCGAGGAGCTCATCGAGCGCTTCGGGCTCTCCGAGGTCTCCGACGCCGAACCGCGCTCGCTGCCGTACGGCATCCAGCGCCGCATCGAGCTGGCCCGCGCCATGGCCATGTCCCCCACCCTGCTGCTGCTCGACGAACCCGCCGCCGGGCTCAACGGCGAAGAGGTGCGCCAGCTCGCCGACATCGTCCGATCCATCAGGGACTCGGGCGTCACCGTGATCATCATCGAGCACAACATGGGCCTGGTCATGTCCCTGTGCGACCAGGTCACCGTGTTGTCCAGCGGCAAGGTGATCGCCGATGGCCAGCCGGCCGAGGTCGCCGTGCACCCGGACGTGGTCGCCGCCTACCTCGGTGACTCGATGTCCGCACCGACCGAGGAGACCGCAGAGGCCGCTGTCGAGGAGGCGACCCGATGACCACGCTGACCGTGGAAGGACTGTCGGTTCATTACGGCGGTGTCCGTGCCGCCCACGACGTCTCCTTCACCGTCGAACCCGGCCAGTCGCTGGGCATCATCGGCGCCAACGGGGCGGGCAAGACCTCCACCCTCAAGGCGGTCATGGGCCTGGCGCCGCGGCAGGCCACGACCATCCGCTTCGGCGAGCACGATCTGTTGCGCGCGCCCGCCCACACCTTGGTACGGCACGGCATCGGTTACGTGCCGGAGGGCAGGCACGTCTTTCCCGGGCTCACCGTGGAGAAGAACCTGCTGCTCGGCGCGTACACCAGCAGCTGGAAAAGTACCCCGATCGACGAGGTGTACGAGTTGTTCCCGGTGCTGGGCGAGATGCGGGGCAGACTGGCCGGCGCGCTGTCCGGCGGCCAGCAGCAGATGCTGGCCGTCGGCCGGGCCATGATGTGCCGGCCCAAGGTGATGCTGCTGGACGAACCTTCGATGGGGCTGTCGCCGAAACTCGTGGGAGACATCGCCGGCGTGCTCAAAAAGCTCAACGCCGCCGGCCTGTCCATCCTGCTCGTCGAGCAGAACGCCAAGCTCACCTTCGACGTCACCACCACCTGCCTGGTCATGGAGAACGGCGAGATCGCCGCGAGCGGCACCTCGGCCGAGCTGAGCAACGACCCCCAGGTCCGGCGTATCTATCTCGGCCTGTGACAGCTCGCTCCGGCGTGCTGCCGGCCGCGGGTGCGGCATGGCGGCCGCCCGCTTCGGCGTGCGCTGGATCATGGTCCGCCAGATGGGGCAAATGGTCCATTGACGCCACTTGGATATCGATTTATGGTGCGACCATTACATGGATCTAACAGTCCATACAGTGGAACACGAAGGGATGGTCATGGTCCGTCGACGAGAGTTACTCGCGGGCGCCGTCGCCGCCGTCGCGCTCGCGGGCGCCGGACAGGCCCCGGCCTACGCCGCGCCCCGCTCCGACCGGAACTTCCCCAAGGTCGGCGGCAATCTCGCGAACCAGAGCTACAGCGGGCTGCGCGGCCTGCACCGCGGCAACGTCCGGCGGCTGCGGGCGGCCTGGGTCAACCACATCGAGGGCGGGCTCATGGCCGGCAACAGCCAGAGCACGGCCGTGGCGGTGGACGGCGTGCTCTACGTCGAGTCGGCGCTCGGCAACGTCGTCGCGGTGGACGGCCGTACCGGGGCCACGATCTGGAAGTACGCCCAGACGCGCGGCGCGGTCACGCGGCGCGGGGTGGCGGTCGGCGCCGGCAAGGTCTACACCTGCGCCAACGACAACTGGCTCATCGCCCTCGACCAGCGCACCGGCCAGGTGGTGTGGGAGCGGCAGCACAACGGCTACGGCAACCTGGAGAAGGTCGCCGTCACCTACCACGACGGCATGCTCTACTGCGGCACCAACGACGGCCCGCGCGGCGCCGCCCTCGCCCTCGACGCCGCGACCGGCGACCTGGTCTGGCACTTCTGGGGCACGGCCGAACCCGGACAGATCGGCGGCGACACCTGGGAGGGCGACTCCTGGCAGGCCGGCGGGGCCACGCCGTGGATGCACTGCGCCATCGACCCCGAGCTGGGCCTGGTCTACTGGACGTTCGGCAACGCCCGGGGCAACCGGTCGTCCCAGGACGGCTCGCAACGCGGCGGCCAGAACCTCTTCGCCAACTCGATCGTCGCCATGGACCTCAAGACCGGCGCCTACCGCTGGCACTTCCAGTCCATCCACCACGACATCTGGGACATGGACAACGTCATGGCCCCGGTCCTGGTCGACGCCCGCGTTCACGGGCGGATGCGCAAGCTGGTCGTGTACGGCAGCAAGACCGGCATGTACTACATCCTCGACCGCGCCGACGGCTCGGCCCCGCTGGGCATCGACGAGGTGCCCGTACCGCAGGAGCCCCGGCAGAAGACCTGGCCCACCCAGCCGTTCCCACGCCAGGGCGGCTGGACCGAGCTCATGCCGGTGTGGCAGCCGCTCGGCACCGAGATCCCCGGCCTCCCGCACCGTGCCGTCCCCAACTACAAGATCGGCTCGCTGTTCACCCCGCACTGGGACGAGCCGATCCTCACCATCCCCGGGCACGGCGGCGGCGCCGACTGGAACCACCAGTCCTACAGCCACAGCACCCGCCTGATGTACACCGGCTTCGGCTACGTGGCCGCCGCCCACTCGCTGACCGAGCCGTCCAACGGGCTCCGCCCGCCCGGCGAGTACATGACCGGCGGCGTCGTGGCGGTGGACCCGGGCACGAACCGGGTGCGCTGGAAGAAGAACCTGCCGTACTCGCTGGCCCACGGCAACGGAATCCTCACCACGGCCACCGACCTGCTGTTCATCGGCCAGCCCGACGGCAACCTGCTCTGCCTGGACGCCCGCGACGGCCGCGAGCTGTGGCGCTGGCAGACCGGCGCCGCCGTCAGCAGTTCCCCCATCTCGTACGAGATCGACGGCGAGCAGTACATCGCGGTGTACGCCGGCGGCACCGGCATCCCGTACGGCAACTCCGCGCCGCGCGGCGATCACCTGTGGGCCTTCAAGCTGGGCGGCACGGCACCGCCTGCCGCGACCCCGCCTCCGCCCACGGTTCGCCGCCCGGTCTCCGGGAGCCCGGTGGACGGCAGTGTCGTGAACAACACCGTCGTGCTCGCCCGCGTCTACGCCAACGGCCAGGTCGGGACCGTCGAGTCCACAGCGGTCAACGCCATGGCGCCCACGCACCTGCGCGTGCCCGCCGGGACCACGGTCACCTTCGTCAACCCCGCGGACAACGTGCACGTCCACGGGGCCACGCAGTTCTTCGAGGGCCTCTTCGACATCCGGCTCAAGCCGGGTGAGTCGTTCCAGTACACCTTCACGAAGCCTGGGGAGTACTTCTTCAACGACAGCCACAGCCCACGCCCCACCGGCAAGATCGAGGTCCTTCCCGCCTGACTCCGCACCCGCACGGGGGCGGGCTGGAGTACGGCTAGGGTGCGATCACCGCGACGTCGGGACCGGACAGCGGGAAGCGTTCGAGCACCAGCGGATCGTGGCCGGCGACCACGAGGCCGGGGCCGCCGGCCAGCTCCTTGATGCGGTCGAAGGCGCCGTACATCCCGGTCATGCTGTGCAGGATCGGGAAGGGCCGGTCACTCTCGATGTTCTCGTAGAAGTGGCTGGCGTCAGAGGCCAGCACCACGGGCCCGCGAGCGGTGGCGACCCGCACCACCTGCATGCCCGCGGTGTGCCCGCCCACCAGGTGCACGCTCAGGCCCGGCACGACGAAGGCGTCGCCGTCCACCACCTGCACGCGGCCGTCCTTGCGGGCCGCCCGCAGGTGGGCCAGGTCGTCGTCGTCGAGCAGCCAGCGCTCCCGGCTGATCCGCTCCGCCCAGGGGCCGGTCCAGTAGTCGAGCTCGGCCTGCTGCACGACGTAGCGGGCCCGGGGGAACTCGTGGGCGGTGCCGGTGTGGTCGTAGTGCAGGTGAGTCAGCACCACGTGATCGACCGACTCCGCGCTCACGCCCAGCTCGGCCAGGGCCTCGACGGGCGAGCAGCGGTAGTCGATGCCTTCGGCCCGCGCGGCCCGGCCGCGGGCGATGCCGGTGTCGACGACGACGGTGTGCTCCTCGGAGACCGCCAGCCAGACGTAGTAGGCGGTCGGGTGGGAGCGCTCGCCGCCGGGCTCGTAGCCGTGGAAGTGCTCGCCGCGCCGGGCGTCCCGCTGGGCGTAGCGCACGGCATAGACGCGGAACCCGCTCACACCGTCACCGAGCCGGGTGTCTTGAGGCCGAGCTGCTCGGTCGGCACCTTGTAGGTCTCCCTGGCGGTCGCCACCGCGGCCACGTTGACCAGGCACAGCGCGGCCGTGAAGAGCGAGACGCCGAGCCAGCTGCCCGGACCGGTGCCCGCCACGGCGGTGGCCAGCGTGGGCGCGAACCCGGCGATGGCGAAGCCGATCTGGGTGCCGATGGCCATGCCCGACAGCCGGACCCGGGTGGTGAACATCTCGCCGTAGAACGACGGCCACACGCCGCTGGTGGCGCTGTGCACGATGCCGAACAGCACGATGCCGGCCGCGAAGATCAGGAAGTAGTTGCCGGTGGAGATCGACCACAGGTAGACGAACATCAGCACCGCGCAGCCGAGCGAGCCGCCGATGAAGACCGGTTTGCGCCCGACGCGGTCCGACAGCGTGCCCCACAGCGGGATCGTGAGCACGGCGGCGACGTTGGCCAGCACGCCCACCCACAGCATCGGCCCGCGCTCCAGGCCGATGGTGTTGACGGCGTAGGACAGGGCGTGGACGGTGAAGATCGTGCTCACCGAGGCGATGACCGCGGCCACGACCACGCGCAGCACGTCGCGCCACTGCTCGCGGAAGAGCACGGCCAGCGGCATCTTGGCGACGGTGTTGGTGGCGACCTCCTGTTCGAAGGCGGGCGTCTCCTCCAGTGTGCGCCGGATGATGAGCCCGGCCACGGCCACCACGACGCTCAGCCAGAACGGCACCCGCCAGCCCCAGCTCAGCAGGTCCTCCTCGGGCAGCGCGGCGATCGGCAGGAAGATCGCGGTGGCGATGATCTGCCCGGCCTGCGTCCCGTTGAGCGTGAAGCTCGTGTAGTAGGCCCGGCGGTTCTCGGGCGCGTGCTCCAGCGTCATCGAGTTGGCGCCCGCCTGCTCGCCGGAGACGGAGAAGCCCTGCATCAGGCGCAGCACCACGAGCAGAACCGGCGCCAGCAGGCCCACCTGGTCGTAGGTGGGCAGGCAGCCGACCAGGAACGTCGAGGCGCCCATCATCACCAACGTGGTGACCAGCACCCGCTTGCGGCCGAACCTGTCGCCCACATGCCCGAGCACGAAGGCGCCCACCGGCCTGGCCAGGTATCCGACCCCGAACGTGGCCAGCGCGAGCAGCGTTCCCGTGGCGGGCGACGAGGAAGGGAAGAAGATCTTGTTGAAGACGAGGGCGGCCGCGGTGCCGTAGATGAAGAAGTCGTAGTACTCCAGAGCACTGCCGATCCAGGCCGCAATGGCCGCTTTGCGAGGTTTGCCCTGCACCGTCACAATATGCTCCTCACGGTGACATCGGGGGGTAGTGCGGTGACAGGAAAACTAACTCACCGGTTCGTACATTACAAGGGCGTCATTCCAGGATTAAGCGCTCGGACCAGGATCAGGCGCCTGAGCCCCGCACATAGGCCACGACCATATCCCCCACCATCGCGCGCAACCGAGCACGATGCTCGGGCGCGGTCATGTCGCGCCCGAACAGCGCGCCGAACGTGTGCTGGTTGGCCACCCGGAAGAAGCAGAACGAGCTGATCAGCATGTGCACGTCGATCGCGTCGGCCTCGGTGACGAAGTCGCCCGACTGCTGCCCGGCGTCGAGGATGCGCGATATGAGGTCGAGCACGGGCGTGCCCAGGTTGGCCAGGGCCTGCGACTTGCGGATGTGCTCGGCCTGGTGGATGTTCTCGATCGTGACCAGCTTGATGAACTCGCGGTGCAGATCGTGGTGGTCGAAGGTGAGCTCGGCCAGCGTGCGGATGGCCTCCACCGGCGCCAGGTGCTCCACCTCGATCGCCCGCTCCATCTCGCGGACCTCGGCGTAGGCCTTCTCCAGGACGGCGACGTAGAGCCGCTCCTTGCTGCCGAAGTAGTAGTAGATCATGCGCTTGGTCGTGCGCATGCGGGCGGCGATCTCATCCACCCGCGCCCCCGCGTAACCGCGGCGGGCGAACTCCTGCTGGGCGACCTCGAGGATCTCCGCCTTGGTGCGGTCGGGGTCCCGCTGGCGTTCGGGGGCGGCGGGCGGGGAGGTCACCCGCCCATCCTAGTGACCTGCCGCGTGCTGAACCGCGAGCCGGATGGGGGCGTTGACCGCGCCGTAGCCCTCGTACCCTCCGATCCGCTGGACGATCTCGAAGAAGACCCGGCCCACGGTGACGGTGTACACGTGCAGGAACTCGCCGTGCTCGTCCCGGTCGTAGAGCACGCCGAGGTCACGCAATTCGGGATCGACCTCAGGCCGGGCCTCCAGGTCGTCGTAGTAGTTGCCGGGAATCGGCAACAGCAGCCCGGGGTGCTCCCTGCGCAGCCTGCGGGCGACGGCTACGACGTCATCGCAGGCCAGCGCGACGTGCTGCCATGGGAGGTGGTCGGCGCCGACCTGGGCGATGTTCACCACGACGCGGACCGCGCCGTCGGGGCCCGACATGGCCTTGCTGCGCAGCAGGCCGTACGGGTCGGGCAGCTCCAGGCTCGCCTGCGGCCGCAGCCCGAGGACGCTGCGGTAGAACAGCGCCGCCTCGTCGAAGTGGTGCCACGGCTGGGCGAGTGCCACGTGGTCGATGCCGGTGACCAGGCCGGATACGGGTCCCGAGGGGGCGAAGTCGGCGAGCCAGGCGTCGTCGCAGAAGAAGATCTCGGTGCCGTCCGGCGCGGCCACCGCCTCCAGCTTGGCCTCTTCGGGGGCGCGCTCGCGTGGCAGGACCGGTGAGAGCAACGACTCGGCGTGCTTGGCCGCGCCGGCGGGGTCGGGGCTGTCCAGGCCGATGGCGATCAGCGCGGGTTCGGCTCCGGTGGCGTTGAGCAGCAGCCGCGCGCCGCCTTGCTCCCATAGTTCGACCGGTTTGGTGGGGTGCGTCCCGGTACGCGCGAAGCCGAGCGCGTCCAGCATCCCGCCGAGCGCGCCGGTGTCGGCCAGTTCGGCGAAGGCGAAACCGGCGGGCACGGCCGGCTGCGCCGCACCGTTCAGGTCCTGCTCCAGCGCGATGAGCGAGCGCATGCCGTCCAGCGCGGTGCGCTCCGCCGACGCCTGGCGGAAGACGTCGTTGAACACCTCCAGCGACAGCGGCCCGGCGTACCCCGTGCGCCGCACGCTGGCGACGAGCCCGGCCAGGTCGAAGTTGCCCTGCCCCGGGAAGCAGCGGTAGTGGCGGCTCCACTGCAGCACGTCCATGGCCAGCAGCGGCGCGTCGGCGAGCTGCAGGAAGAAGATCTTCTCCCCGGGGATGGCCTCGATGCCGATCGGGTCGGAGCCGCGCGACAGGATGTGGAAACTGTCCAGGCACACGCCCAGGTTGGGGTGGTCGGCCAGCCGTGCGACGCGCCAGGCGTGCAGGTACTCGTTGACGTGCCGGCCCCACGCCAGCGCCTCGTACGCGATGCGGACGCCGTGATCGGCGGCCCGCTCGGCCAGCAGCCGCAACTGCTCGGCGGCCAGCTCGTCGTCGTCGATCGCCGACGGCGAGACGTTCGAGCAGACCAGCAGCAGGTCCGCGCCCAGCCGCTCCATCACCCGGAACTTGTGCTCGGCCCGGCGCAGGTTGCGCGCCAGCACGTCGACGGGCACCGCCTCGAAGTCGCGGAAGGGCTGGTAGAGATCGATGCCGAGGCCGAGGTCGGCGGCCCTGGCCCGCACCTCCTCCGGCGACAGTGGGCAGGCCAGCAGATCGTTCTCGAAGATCTCCACCCCGTCGAACCCGGCGGCCGCGATGGCCTCCAGCTTCTCGGCCAGGGTGCCGCTCACCGACACGGTGGCGATGGACTTACGCACGATTTCCTCCTTCAGACGGCGATGAGATGGGTCAGGTGGGCGAGCATCCGCTCGGCGTCCGGCTCCCGGCCCGTGAACAGCCTGAACGCGTGCATGGCCTGGAAGACGACCATGCCACCACCGTCCAGCGTCCGGCAGCCGAGCGCCCGCGCCTGCTTGAGCAGCTCGGTCTCCAACGGCCGGTAGACGATGTCGGCCACCCACAGGCCGGGGTGAAGGAGCTCGGCCGGCAGCGGCATGCCCGGATGGTGGGCCATGCCGGTCGGGGTCGCGTGCACCAGCCCTTCAGCCTGGGCCAGGCGCTCTGGCAGCTCGGCCGGACTCGCGGGGCGTGCCCGTTCGGCCCCGAAGCGGGCGGCCAGCTCACCGGTGAGAGACTGCGCCCGTGCCGGGTCGGAGTCGACCACGGTGATCTGGTCAGCACCCATCGTGAGCAGCGCATGCGCGACCGCGGCCCCCGCGCCGCCGGCGCCGAGCTGCACGATCTGGTGGGCGGGCGCGTCGGGCAGGTTCCGCGCGAACGACTCGGCGAAGCCTGTCCAGTCGGTGTTGTGCCCGATGGCCCGCTCACCGTCGAACACCACGGTGTTGACCGCGCCGAGCATGCGCGCGTCCGGCGACAGCTCGTCCAGGTACGGGATGACGGCCTGCTTGCAGGGGTGGGTGACGTTGAGCCCGTCGTAGCCGAAGCGCCGGGCCGTGCGGACCAGCTCGCCCACGTCGCCGCCCACGCGATCGATGTCGAGCAGCCGGTAGACGTAGTGCAACCCGTGGTGTACGGCTTCCTGCTCGTGCAGCGGCGGGCTCAAGGAGGGGCCGATGCCCGAGCCGATCAACCCGACCAGGAATGAATCCATCACTTCTTCCTTTCAAGCAGGTGCGACAGCTGCGGTGAGCGCTTGGGCCCGTTGAGAACAGGGCTCGAGACATGGCCCTCTTAATGTACGTACTAGTGAGTTACGTGGCTAGCATGCAATTTCCGGCGGCTCGCGCGGAAGTGATCTCCCCCTTGACTTCACAGCACCACTGGCGCAGGTTTGTGAACTATCTAGTCCGTACTTTCGGGACGGAGTCCACATGCGCCCTCTTCTGGACTGCCTGTTATCACTGATGATGCTGACCCCACAGCCCCTCCCGGCGATCGCCTCCTTCGACGAACCCGGCGCTCCGACCGTGATCGGCCCCATCACCGGCAGCGACGAGCCTCGCGACCACCCGTTCTTCGCCACGGACCAGAACCTCGGCAAGGCCGGCTACGTCGAGGAGGAGTACTTCGTCGAGGGCACCGCCAATCGCTACACCACCCCCGACCAGGCCACCGGAACGGTCATCGACACCGGGCACCCCTACCGGACGCGCATCGTCGTCCGCCGGCCGATCTCGCCGAAGAAGTTCAACGGCACCGCGATCGTCGAGTGGTACAACGTGACCAACAACTTCGACTACGAGGTCATGTGGTCCCGCTCCTTCCGCCACATGCTCGACGAGGGATACGCGTGGGTGGGTGTCAGCGCCCAGCGCAACGGTGTGCACACCCCGACCGGCCTCAAGGCGTGGAACCCGGCCCGGTACGGCAGCCTCGACCTGACCGCGGGCGGCACCGTCACCGACGACGGCCTCGAGTACGACGTCTTCACCCAGGCCGCCAAGGCGCTGACCGACCCGCGAGGCGCACACCCCCTCGGCAATCTCAAGGTCAGGACGCTCATCGCGACGGGCCAGTCCCAGTCGGCCTCCCGGCTGGCCGTCTACGCCAACTCGGTGCATCCCCTCGCGCCCGTCTACGACGTGATCACCGTCGTGGACGGCGGCGTGCAGATCCGCCCCGACCTGACCACCAGAGTCTTCAAGACGGCCAGCGAGTACGACGTGCTCGCCAACCAGGCCGCCCGCCGCCAGCCCGACACCGACCGCTACACCTACTGGGAGATCGCCGGCGCCTCCCACTCCGACCGGCACGCCTACCTCGTCAACAATCCGATCCGCCTGCGCGACGCCGGCGTGTCCGGCCTGCTCGCCGGGCCCACCGCGCCGTGCGTGTCACCGGCACGCAGCAACGTCCCCTATGAGTACGTGCTGAACGCGATGTTCGACCACGCCGTGCGCTGGGCGCGGGAGAATCGGCGGCCGCCCACCGCCCCCAAGCTGGAGATCACCGACACCACCACCAGCCCCGCCACGCTCACCAGGGACGCCTACCAGATCGCCCGCGGCGGCATCCGGCTCGCGGCGGTGGACGCCCCGACGGAGCGCAACACCGGCTGGAACATCGGCCTGACCGACGCCACCAACAGCGCCTGCCGCCAGGGCGGCACCTGGATCCCCTTCGACGAGACCACCCTGAACGAGCTGTATCCCAGCCACCGCGACTACGTGACCAAGGTGCGCCAGGCCACCGAACGGAACCTGCGGGACGGCTTCATCACCCGGCGGGACGCCGACAGGACCATCCGCGACGCCGAACGCTCTGGAGCAGGCAGGTAGGAAGGTGTCGCTGTGCCGGCAGGCAGCGGCCGGGCCCGCTGCCGCGGCTCGGTGTCCACGTGATCGGAGACGCCGGGGGAAGCGACGGCTCCATCCACCGGTGCTTCCTGGCGGCGGAGAAGGTTGCCCGTACCATCGGCGGCTCGCCAACGCATCTAGCTTGTGGCGAGTGCCGATTCGATGCCGGGGACGCGCTCGTGAAGCCAGTCCCCGCCGCACTCGTACTCCCACACGAGTGCCAGCAGCATGTAGAGCAGCCGGTGGTTCGCCATGTGCGATGGCGCGTCGGCTGGAATGCCCGCGGGGAAGTACGCGTCGAGCATCGCACGCTGCAATCCGGGCTCGCGGAAGTCCATCCTGGCCAGGTCCAGCCATGGGCTGGCCGCACCGCAGTCCGCCCAGTCGATGATCCCCTCGATTCGGGACCCGGCCGACAGGACGTGCCGCAGGTGGAAATCACCGTGCGCGTACACGCAGGGCTGATCCCACCGAGTACCGTCCAGGAGAAGATCCCGACATCGGGACAGGAGCGTCGAGGTCAGGATTCCGGCATCGGCGACAGGGCCGAGCCGATCCGCCAGCCGCGCGACCTGATCAGCCCATGTTCCCTCACCGGCGCATGGTGGCGAGCCGGACGCCTCCTTGAAAAAGCCTGCCCCCTCGACGGGAACGGCGTGCACAGCACGCAGCAGCCGCCCCACCTCGGATGCCGCCGTGAGCGTCGCGACCCCCGGCTCACCCGAGACGAGTCGCGTCACCAGGTGCGGGATCTCCGCGTCCGGCTCCCCGGCGATGACCTCGGGGACCGGAACGCCCCTCTCCGACATGGACCGCAGAGCCCACAGCTCCACCTCGACCTCGCGCGCGGCGGCGGCCTTGAAGACAGCGCGTGCACCGGACTCCAGGGTCACCACAGCGATCGTGTTGGCCGCAAACCCGGACAGCGGCTCATACCCTGTCACGCGTTGGGACAGCAGGCGCTGGATCACTGCTCCATCGACGCGCCCAGCATCGCTCACGACTACCGGCCTCCTCGTGTCCGTTCTCAGTGATCATGTCAGTTCGGTCAAACCGCGACCCGGCGTTCACCGGCATGGACGAGACGATCAGACGTGCCGGAGGGGCGCCCGGGTCGCCGGCCTGTCCGCGTATCCCGCCCGCGGCCATCGGTGCGATCATGGGCGTATGACGGCGTGGCATGAGGTCGAACAGGCAGAGCCGGAGTTCGCGCAGCGCGTGCGGGCGCTGTTCGACGCCCACAGACACAAGACGATTGCCACCTTGCGCGCCGACGGGTCGCCGCGGATCTCCGGGATCGAGGTGGTCTTCGAGGATGGCGAACTGGTCTTCGGCTCGATGCCGAACGCGCGCAAGGGCGCGGATCTTCGCCGGGATCCGCGTTTCGCCCTGCACAGCGCCACGGTCGACCCGATCGAGGGCTCCGAGGCGCAATGGCCGGGCGAGGCGAAGATCTCCGGTCGGGCGATCGCTGCCGGACCGATCACCGAGGGACCGGACGGCGACCGCTTCCACGCCGACATCGCCGAGGTCGTGCACACCCACCTCAACGACGAGGCCACGAAGCTCTTCGTCGAGTGGTGGACGCCCATGCACGGGCTGCGAAGGGTCGAGCGCGAGTAACCGTCGACTCATTCCACGCGCGGCACCCATAGGGGGTCCCGCCCGCCCTACTCTCACACCCCCGGGCTCTACCTGCGGTCGCGCTGACGGCTGCGGCTGCTCGGCGGCCTGACCATCGAGGAGATCGCCCGCGCGTCATGGTCGCCGAGCCGACCATCGCGCAACGGATCGTGCGGGCCAAGGTTCGGCTACGAGCCGGGCCGCCCCACGATCGACGGAGTCTCCTTCACCGTGGAACGCGGCACCACCACCGCCGTCGTCGGCCCGTCGGGGGCGGGCAAGAGCACCCTGCTGGCGCTCATCGCCCGCTTCCACGAGGTGGACTCCGGCCACATCCGGGTCAACGGCCACGAGGTGCGCGACTACGAACCAGCCGTGCTGATGGGCCAGCTGGGCATCGTCTTCCAGAACGTCTACCTGTTCGAGGCGAGTCTCCGGGACAACGTCCGGCTGGGCCACCCGCAGGCCACCGAGGAGCAGATTCGCCCGTGCCCTGCTCAAAGACGCGCCGATCCTGCTGCTGGACGAGGCCACCGCCGCGCTGGACACAGGCAATGAGCGTGCCGTCGTAGGCGCCCTGGAGGCCGGCGGCCAGGAGCGGGCGACCCTGATCATCGCGCACCGGCTGAGCACCATCGCCCGCGCCGACCAGATCATCTTCCTGGAGGACGGGCACGTGGCGGAGTCAGGGACACTGGCCGAGCTGCTGGCTCAGAAGGGCAGGTTCGCCGACTACTGGCGGCAGCGTGAGCAGGCGGCTGGCTGGACCCTTGCCGAGATCGCCGCTCCCGCGTCCCTGCCAGGTGCTCCAGGCCGGTCGTGAACCGCTCCACCCGCATCATCCTGGAGCGCGGACCTTGACAACCCCCGGCCGCACGGCGAGGGGCGGCCGGCTTTTCCCTCGCTCCGACCTTGCGTCCGGCGGCTCCGATCACCTGCACCGCGGCAAGAAGGCGAGAACGGCCCCGTGGCGGTGGACTTCTTCGCCGCGACCGACTAAGTGTACATCTGGTCATTAGGGGTGCTACGGTAGCTAGTGACCAGTTGGTCATTAGTGTACCGTCAGGAGAAACCTCCATGTCCCTCGAACCGCTGACCCCGCAGAACACCACGATCGTCCTGGTCGACCACGCCGTCGGATTCGCCAACGTGCTGCGCTCGCACGACACCGCCCAGCACCTCAACAACGTCGTCGGCCTGACCAAGACAGCCGTGTGGTACGAGAGCGGCCTGGTCGTCACCAACGGCCTGCCCACCAAGCCGTCCGGCCCCCTCTATCCCGGCCTCCTCGAGGTGATCGGTGACCACCCGGTGATCGAGCGCGCCGGCGCCATCAACGCTTTCGCCGATGAGAACTTCGCTGGAGCCGTACAGCAGACCGGGCGCAGGAAGCTCGCGATCGCCGGAGTGTCCACGGAAGGGTGCGTGCTGCAGACCGTGCTCGGCGCGCTGCGGCTGAACTACGAGGTCCACCTCGTCGTGGATGCCTCGGCCAGCGTGACCCCCGAGACGCACGCCGTCGCGGTCCAGCGCATGGTGCAGGCCGGGGCCACCCCCGTCACCTGGTTCTCCCTGGCAGGGGAGTTCCAGGCTGACCACCTCAACCCGACCTTCCCGCACTACCAGCGGCTGATGCGCGAGCACGTCCCGACCATGGACATGGGCGTCCAGACCTACCTGGCCGCCTACCAGCAGGCGCAGCGCGTCGCGTAGCCGGTCACTCGCCGGGCCCGGTGGGAGTCACCGCCGGGCCCCCAGCCTCATCGTCCGGGAGCTCAGATGGCGTTGGCCCTGTTCGGGTGGTCCGCTCGCCGGGAACAGCGACCGGGCAGGAAACGGTCATGACTGTGGCCATCCGGCCGTGTGACGCTCGGCTCAGAGGCCGCCGATCAGCGCCAGGGCCGACTCCTTCGAAATGCGTATAAATGCACGAAGTTGTGCGACTGGCCGAGATGCGTAGATGGCTACAGTTGCCCCATGCGTTCGGGGAGCGAGCAGAAGCTCGTGGTATTGGGGCAGCGGCTGGAAACGCGGCGGCAGCGGGCGTTCGTGGGGCGGGAGCAAGAAGTCGGCGTCTTCAGCGCCGCGCTGCGCGGCGCCGGCAGTGTCCTGTACGTGCACGGTCCCGGCGGCGTCGGCAAGTCCGCGCTGCTGCGGCGCTTCGCGCAGGAGGCGGAGGCCGCGGGACGGCCGGTGACGATGCTGGACGGGCGCACGCTGGATCCGTCGCCGGCGGCCTTCGAGCTCGAGGCCGCCGCCGCGCTCGCCGACGAGCGCGGCGTGCTCATGATCGACACCTTCGAGCGCGTCCAGGGCCTGGAGGGCTGGCTGCGCGAGCGGTTCCTGCCGCGACTTCCGGTCGGCGCGCTGGTCGTGGTGGCCGGGCGCGTCCCCCCGGACATGATGTGGACGACCGACCCCGGCTGGGCGGACGCGCTACGGGTGATGCCGCTGCGCGACCTGGCCCCCGCCGACGCGGCGGCGCTGCTGGACGCCCGCGGCGTGACGGACGAACTGCGCGGGCCGCTGCTGGCCTTCGCCGGAGGCCATCCCCTGGCCCTGTCCCTGGGCGCCGCGGTGGCGACCAAGGACAGCGGGGCGAGCTCGCGCTGGACGCCCACGCAGAATGTGGTCGCCACCCTGCTCGACCAGCTCGTGGGCGAGGTGCCCAGTCCCGCGCACCGGCACGCGCTGGAGATCTGCGCACACGCCTACATGACCACCGAGGAACTCCTGCGCCAGATCCTGCCGGAGGACGCCGCGTCCCTGTTCGGCTGGCTGCGGCGATTGCCGTTTGTGGAGTCCAGCCCGCGTGGCCTGTTCCCGCACGACGTCGTCCGCGAGGTGCTGGAAGCGGACCTGCGCTGGCGAGACCCGCGGGGATACGCCGACATGCACGGGCGCATCACCGCCTATCTCGCCGGGCAGACTCGCCTGACGAGCGACGCCCGCGTCCTCGAAGTCGTCGGCTCGCTGTTCTACCTGCACCGCGCCGTCGGATCCACGTCGGAGTTCCATAGCTGGGGCGGCGACGGCGAGGTGTACGAGGACGCCTTCCGCCCGCAGGACGCCGGCGCTCTGGCACGGATGGCCGCCGAGGTGGAGAGCGACGAGTCGGCGGCCACCGTCGCGTACTGGACCGACCGCCAGCCCGAGGCGTTCCGCCTCTACCGGCGGACGGCGACCGGCGAGCTGGTGGGCTTCTGCTCCTGGCTGCGGCTGCACGAGCCCTCCGATAAGGAGGCTGCGGCCGACCCGATCGTCGCGACGGCCTGGGCCAACGCGCGCGCCATCGCGCCGCTGCGGCCGGGCGAGCACCTGGCCGTCGGCCGGACGTGGGTGCACGAGGAATACCGCGGCACGTCGCCGGTGATGGACCTGATCCAGTGGCGGGCCATGGGCTACTGCCTGCGGGCCGACCGCATGGCCTGGTCGTTCATGGCCATGCGGAGCGAGGACCCGGTGCGGGACTACCTTCGCCACTACGACATGCACGACGTCGGCGAGCACGCCTGGCTCGGAGGCGCCGAGTACGCCCTGTTCGCCCACGACTGGCGGGCGGTGTCCCAGCAGGCCTGGCTGGACCGGCTCGACCGGCTGCTGCTCGGCGGCCCGCAGGAGTCTTCGGCCGCGCCGGCGCCCCGGTTGGCGGTGTTGTCGCAGGAGGAGTTCACCGACGCCGTCCGCAAGGCCCTGCGTCACCTGTCCCGGCCCGGCGAGCTGGCCGCGAGCCCGCTCACCCGCTGCCGGGTTGTCACCGACGAGCCCGGCTCCGACCCCGCCGCCATCCTGCGCCAGATCCTGGAGCAGGCCATAGACGTCCTGCGGCAGGACCCGCGCGCGGAAAAGCCGCACCGGGCCCTCGCCACCACCTTCCTCCACGGCGCCCCGACGCAGGAGATCGCCGCCGAACGCCTCGGCTTGCCCTTCACCACCTACCGCCGCCACCTGGCTTCCGGTATCGAGCGCGTCTGCGAGGACCTCTGGCACCGGGAGATCTACGGCACGATCGCGACCTGAGCGTCCATCCGACTACGGGCAACAGCCCGTTTCACAGGCCGTCCTGCCGCCCGTCCGCGCCGCGGCGAGCCGATCCACCGCCTGCCCGCGCACGCCGTGCTCGCCGCCGGGATCTGCCCACTGTCCAGAAGGCCGCAGGCTGTTCGCCGCGGGTAGAAATCCGGCCTTCGCGGCGCTGCCCGCGGTCATCGCGCAAATCCGCACAGTGGACCGATGCGGCGGGCTCAGGGGGCGAGGCTGATGGTGGCGGGGATGCCCTGGCGGGTCATTTTGGCGTAGGGGCACAGCGCGGTCGCCTGGGCGAGCAGCGGGGTGGCCGTGCCGCGTTCGACACCGGGCCAGGTCACGACGAGGTCGGCGCGTAGCTGGTAGCCGCCGTCTGTGGGGTCGCGGCCGAAGGCGACGGTCGCCTCCACCGTGATGGGTCCGGGGTCGAGGAGGTGCCGGCGGGCCAGCAGGCTGAGGGCGCCGTGGAAGCAGGCGGCGTATCCGGCGGCGAAGAGCTGTTCGGGGTTCGGGCCGGGGTTGTCGCCGCCCAGTTCCTCAGGCATCCGCAGCTCCAGGGCGAGGGCGCCGTCGGCGGAGCGGGCCCGGCCGTGGGCGGAGCCGCCGCCGGTCACGGCGACGTGCGTGGTGTAGAGCGGTTTGAACGCGGAGCCGCTGTAATCGTGCTCCGGGGACAATGTCGGGTCGTTCACCAGTACACCTTTCAGCTGCACACGAGGAGCCTGTGGCGGGGCACGCTGGTCATGGGCGGTGCCAGCGCTGCAATTTGTCGGGGTTGAGGACGATCCACACGGCGGTGACCTCGGCTCCGGCGACGCTCACGCTGACCACCGCCACGGCCTGGCCGCCGCGGCGCAGCACCAGACCTGTACGACCGTTCACGGACCCGGCGGCCACCTCGGTGCCGGGTTGGCCGGTCAGCAGGGCCGTGACGAACCGGGCCACCGCGTCCGCGCCGTAGGTCGGGTGTACGGCGGCGCGCAGTTTGCCGCCACCGTCGCTCACGACGATCGCGTCCGCGGCCAGGACCGCCCGCAGTGCCGCCGTGTCCCCCGTTTCGCAGGCCGCGGCGAACCGGCGGGCGACACGGTCGTGTCTGGCGAGCATCGCTTGGCTGAACCTGACTTGATGCTGTGTCAGGTCGGTGATGGGCTCGGGCCGGTGTGCCGGGTCGCTGGGGAAGGGGGCGGCCAGAAGCTCCAGGGCGATGCTTCCGGCGGCCCGCGTCAGCCAGGCGCGCGGCACCGCGATGCTCGCGCGTTCCTCGTCGTCGAGGGCGTACCAGCGGCGGTAGGTCTCTTGGACGATGCGGTCCGCCGTGATTTCCGAGCTGAACATCCACAAGGCGATCTCGAGCAGGTGCTGCCGTTCGTCGAGCATCTCCGCCAGCGACTCGGCGCCCGCCTCGGTCATATTCCGCCGCCTTCACAGCGGAGAGGGTGGCGTCGCTTCTGCGTGGTCCACACGATTTCCTCTGTCCTTTCGGTGTCGGCAGTTAAGACCGGACAGCCCGTCGTGTTGTGACACCGTTGTCAGACGAGATGGCTTCCCCGTGAGCGTGACCGTTCGAACGCCTCGAGTTTGGCCGGGTTGACGACCCACATGAGGTGATGGACGCCCTCCGGCGAGGCCTCGATGGTGAGCAGCGTGACACCGCTGCGACCTCGGGGAACGAGCACGCCGGCGCGCCCGTTCACCTCGACCCACGTGATGTCGGCGCCCGGCCAGAACCGCGGCGCGAACGCCGCCAGGAACCTCGCCACCCGGTTGCTGCCCAGCAGGGGGAACCGCGCCGCCCCTCTGAGGCCGCCCCCGTCGGAGGAGCTGACGACATCGGCGGCGAAGAGATCTTCCGGGGCGCCGATGTTCCCCGTCTGGGCGGCGTCAAGGAAGACCTTCAGGAGACGCCGGTGCTCGACCTTGTCGATGGGCTCACGGCGTACGGCGGTCAGGTGTTTGCGGGCACGGCTCACGAGCTGCCGGACGTTGACCGGGCTGAGCTGGAGGATGTCCGCGATCTGCGGGTAGGGGTAGACGAAGGCTTCGCGCAGGACATAGGCGGTCCGCTCGGTGGGGGTGAGCCTTTCGAGCAGGAGCAGGAAGGCGAGTTCGAGCGCTTCGCCGCGCTCGGCTCCCACGGCGGGGTCGAGGCTGGTGTCGACGGGTTCGGGCAGCCAGGGCCCGATGTACGCTTCGCGGCGGGCGCGGGCGGACTGGGCGACGTTGATGGCCAAGCGGGTGGTGATCAACGCCAGGAAGGCCGAGGGGTTTTCGATGGTCGCGCGGTCGGTGTCCTGCCAGCGCAACCAGACCTCTTGCAGGATGTCCTCGGCTTCGGCCGCGCTGCCGAGCATCCGGTACGCGATGCCGAACAGGCGCGGCCGCAGCTCAATGAACGCGGACGCGGCCTGTTCGAGTGCGTTCGCCTGTTCCAGGGATTCCGCATGCATGTCTACCCGCGCCTTCGGTGCGTTGGCGGCAACTTCTCCACATCGATTCGCCGTCGCCGGCGGCCTTCGCCGCCGGCTCCAGGATGTGCCTGCTCATGGCGTTCTTCCTTTGCTCGTGGCGAGTCGACGCTCGTTTTCGTGGCCCGGTGTTTCCTCACGGAAGCCGATCTCCCGATGGGTGCCGTCGCACAGCGGCTTGTTGCCGGAGTGGCCGCAGCGGCACAGCGTCATCCGGTTGCGGGTCTCCAGCGGCCGGCCGTCCGCTCGCAGGACCGGCACTCCGCCGGTGACCCACAGCGCGCTGGCCAGTCCGTCCTCCTCCTCCAGGACCGAGACGGCCTGCGGAAGGTCGGGCTCTATCGTCTCGCCGCCGCGTTTGAGGGCGTAGCTGTAGGAGCCGGAGGGGCAGTGGTCGATGCGGCCCATGATGTCGGAGCGCACGTCGCTGTCGCCGGTGTCGGCGAGCATCGCGGCGATCGGCCTGGTGCGGCCGAGGCAGAAGGCGGCGTGGATGCACAGCTCCCCCACCCGCTGGGCCGAGATGCCCACTCCGTCGTGCACGTGCTGCAGTTCCTTGTACGGCCGCATGTCCGCGCTCTCCGTGCCGTCGAAGCCGATCACGGCGTGGGTCCCGTCGCAGAACGGCTTGGAGCCCGAGTGACCGCAGCGGCACAGCGCGTAGGTGTCCTCGGTTTCCAAGGGCTCGCTGGTCTTCCAGGTCAGCGCGTTGTTCTCCGAGGAGACGATCTTGCGTTTGCGCCGGAGCGGGATGCCGCCGTACACGACGTAGGGGCCGTCGCGCAGGACGACGATCCGCTGCCGGTCGCCGCCGCTCCACCGGCGCTGTTCAGGTGGGACGTACTCGAAAGTGGGGCCGGCTGTGGTGCCCTCGCCGTCGGGCAGTCGCATCAGGGCCCGGGCTTGCGCTTTGAGCGCGTACATGGTGCCGGTGGCGACCGCGAGCAGCTTCGGGCTGCCGTTGAACGCCTGCTCCAGCAGATGCAGGATGGCGCAGTAGGTGTGGTTGAACTCCTCCTGCGCGGTACGGATCGCGCTGCCCGGGGCGGCAGGTCGCGGGTTGCGCCGCATCGGAAGTACGCCGGCCGGATTGACCCAGATCGCCTCGCCGGTGGGTCCGGACTGCGGGGTGTCGCCCCGCCGGTAGCGCCGGCCGATCTTGAGCTCCTGGAAGCGGTAGTAGTGCGCGACCTCGTCCCGTTCGGGGTGGAAGACGTCCTGGTCGCCGTCCCAGACCTCGCCGCGGGCGGTGCCCTCGCCCTGCTCGACGATCTCCTCCAGCGCCGCGAGCGCGGACTTCAGGCCGTCTACCGCGATCAGCCGTCCGGCGGTGTGGCGGAAGTGGGCGGCGCTCACCTGGCGGGCCGGATCGCCGCTGAAGACCACGTGCTCGCCGAGCCGGTCGCACAGGTGGCGGAGTCCCTGTTCGATCGCGTCGTAGAACTGGCCGATCGTCTCGTAGTCATCGCCCTCCGCCGGAGCGCCGGGCGGTGCCGGCTGTTCGATCCGCAGGAACGTCTCGAGTGCTTCCGCGCCGAAGGGGACCAGCGACAACTCCAGGGAGCCGTGGGGCAGCCGCCGGGGATGCGGCGGCAGCATCCCCGGCGCGTCCAGTCGCGGCCGGCCGCCGACGGCGTTGAGCAGGTTCGCGGCCAGCGCCAGGTGCAGCATCTCCTCGGCGAAGACGCTGCCCACCACCTCGACGGCTTCCGGGTTGCGCTCCGGGTCCAGCGAGTAGAGCGCGCACAGGTACGGCGGCAAGGTCGCGTGTTCCAACTCGATCGCCCACTGGAGATGCTCGCGAAGGCTGTCGAGCGTGTCGATCCGCGTCTCAGGCAACGTGACCGCCGGGCCGGGAGTCGTCTTCCAGCACCTCGACCGCGTCGCGCAGACCCCGCAGGCCGATCTCCTCACGCTCGACGTCCGTCGGATCGAACAGCCAGTCGGTGACCGGCAGCCGCATCTCCTCCTCCGGACGGCTTGCCTCGGCAAAGGTCAGTTCGATCTCGACCTCGGCCTTGAGCTCGTACAGAACGTCGTCCTCGCCGTTCGAGGCGCTCATCTTTCCTCCATACGTGGCTTGAGTGGATGTCCGGCGGGTCGCGACGACCGCCGCTACCCGCTCGGCAAGATCTACGCTCGGGACGGGCGCGGGGCGCGGCGGTCCTTTCGCTGGGCGAGCTCTTCCTCGTCCACCAGGGTGAACATCGGCTTGCCGGGCTCGCACAGCATCGTGACGGTGAACCGGATCGGGACGTCGTCGCGGTTGTTGCCGTCCTGGTAGTGGATGACGTCGCCGCCCGGCTCCCAGAACGCCTCCCCGGCGCGTACGACCCGCTCCGGCTCGCCTTCCACCTCCAGCAGCATCTCGCCCTCCAGCACGAAGCCGAACGCGGGCCCGGAGTGCCGGTGCGGCGGCGCGCCCGGGTCGCCGGGCGGGTACTCGATCACCACCGTCATGGCGTGCGCACCCTGCGGGATGAACGGCGGTTCGGCCTCCTGCAGCATGGTCAGCGCCGTCTGCCACGCGGTCGATCTCGGCTTGGAGTCGATGTCAGTCATGGGGAATCACCTTTCGTGAGCTACGGCCGCCAGGGCTACTTTCCGGTCGCGTTCTGGGTGGCCCAGTCGCGGTAGTGGATCTTGCCGAGCGTCGCGCCGTCACCCGGAACCAGCGTCCGCTCGCCCGGCGTGGTTCCGAAGTAGAGCGCGTGCGGGTCGGTGACCACCTCGCGCGGATCGCCCAAGCCGGCCAGCGCGTCGCGGAAGAACTCGTCCATCCGGAACTGGTCGGGCCCGGCGACCTCGGTCCTGCCGTTCAGCGGCGTCCCCACCGCGACCCTGCCGACCGCCTGCGCGACCTCGTCGCCCGCGATGGGCTGGAAGCGCACGGGCGCGATCCGTACCTTGTCGCCGTCCGCGGATGCGTCGGCGATGCTCCGGACGAACTCGAAGAACTGGGTCGCGTGCACGAGCGAGAACGGGATTCCCGACTTCTCGATCAGCTGCTCCTGGGCGATCTTCGCCCGGAAGTAGCCGTTCTCAGGCATCCGCTCCGTTCCCACGACCGATACCGCGACGTGGTGACCGACGCCGGCCGCCGCCTCGGCGGCGAGCAGGTTGCGGGTGGAGGTCTCGAAGAACTCCAGTACGGCGGCGGGCTCGAAGGACGGCGAGTTCGACACGTCGATCACCACCTGCGCGCCCGCCAGCGCCTCGGCCAGGCCTTCGCCGGTGAGGGCGTTGACGCCGGTGTTCGGTGACGCCGCCACGGCCTCGTGACCGTGCTCTGTCAGCTTCGTCACGACCTTCGACCCGATCAGGCCGGTTCCGCCGACTACGACGATCTTCATGGCAATCCCTTTCCGTCCGCCGGGGCATCTGTGCCAACCGGTCGCCAGCTAAGACCGGGCAGCGTCCGGACTTGTGACAGCTGCCGCGAAATTCTTCTCAGGCCGTGGATGAAGCCATCGATGAACGATCAAGATCCCTGCCCTGACCGGCTCCGCGCTGCGGCGCCCTGTTCCACCGGAGCCGGTGTAGGAGCTGGTCGACGTCTCGGTCGGCGCGCCCCACGATCGTGTCGCGCGCGGGGGCCTACTGATGGACCTGGATGATCGCCACTGGGCAGGTGGCGTGGTGCAGGACGGTCTGGCTGACCGAGCCGTGCATCAGTGCGCTGAGCTCGTGGCGGTGGTGAGAGCCGACAACGAGCAGGGATGCCTGGGACGCGGCCTGCATCAGTGCCTTACCCGGGTGGCCGGTAAGAGCCTCCTGATCGATCGTGACCGCGGGGAAGCGCTCCTGCCACCGGGCCACGTCGCGCTCGGGCAGGGGCGAGCGACTCCGGCCGGCTGGTCCTGCGGCGCTGACATGCGCCAGGATCAGGGCATTCGCGGTCCGTGCGGCATGCGCGAAGGCGAAGGCGAGCAGGGCCTCGCTGTCGCCATGGCCGGCGATGCCTGCCACGACAGGTCCGCGTGGCGTGACGGGCCCGCGCACGACGACGACGGGGCAGGCGGCCTCGGTCCCGAGCCGGGCGCCCACCGAGCCCAGCAGCAGGCCGCCTACTTCGCCGAGCCCGCGGGTGCCCACGACGAGGAGTTCTGCTTGGTGAGAGTGGTGCAGCAGCGCGGTGACGGGCTCGCCTTCCGGCAGGCTGGTGGTCACCTCGATGTCGGGCGCGACCGCGTGTGCACGAGCCAGTGCGGTGGCCAGGATGCGTTCGGCGGCGTGCCGGAGGCCCCCTTCGGGGGGCGCTCCCGGTGCCGGTCCGAGGGGTACCCCCAAGAGGGGCCAGATGAAGGCGTGCACGATCTGCAGCGGCCGCCGGCGGCGTCCGGCCTCGCCGGCGGCCCACTCCACAGCCCGCAGGCTGTCCTCGGAGTCGTCCACGCCTACGACTACAGCACTCATCGTTGTCGTCCTTTCGAGAAAAGGCGCCATCGCGCCGCCAACGGCGGACAGGGCGTTGTGTCGCGGTGTCGAATCCGGCGGCCGGCGGTGTTCCTTCGACCGCGTCCGTTGCCGGCTGCCGGCTACTCGACGAGCTTTCCGGCGGTTGAGACCTCGCGCATGAGCGCCGCGATCTCGGCGGGAATCGGCGGGATGGATTCCCGCTCCACCGATCCGGGACCGGACCACACGAGGTTGACCTGCAGTGCGGGGTCGAGCTCGGGATAGTCGGAGCGGTTGTGGCAGCCGCGGGTCTCGCGACGCTCGAGTGCGGTCTCGATCGTCGCGCGGGCGGCGAGTGCCGCGGACTTCAGGTCAAAGGCGTGGGCCAGGTCCTGGAAGCCGGCGATGTCCGGGTGCACCCCGACGGCGTTGCTGCGGGCCTCTACCGCGGCGAGTTCGGCGAGGCCTTTCCGCAGGCCGCTCTCGTCGCGCACCACGCCGGCGTGCTCCGTCATGAGGTCGCGGATGGCTCGCTGCAGTGACCGCACGTTCTCGGGGCCGTCGGCGGCGAGGAGTTCGTCCACCTCCGCCCGTGCCGCGTCGAGCGCCTCGGCCGAACGGCGCTGGGCGTCGAGGCCCGCGGAATACGCGGCCGCCGCCTGCCCGACGATGCGGCCGAAGACGAGGAGCTCGATGAGGGAGTTGCCGCCCAGGCGGTTGGCGCCATGCAGGCCGCTGGCCGCCTCCCCGATCGCGTACAGGCCGTCGACGCCCGTGCCGTGGTCCTCGGGCCGTACCCAGACCCCGCCCATCGAGTAGTGCGCGGTCGGTGCGATCTCGATCGGCTCCTTGGTGATGTCGAGCATCTGCAGTTCCAGAAGCGTCTGGTAGACGCGCGGCAACCGCGTCATGATCGTCTCGCGCGGCAGATGGGACACATCCAGCCACACGCCGCCGTCCGGGGTCCCGCGGCCCTCTTTGATCTCTGTGTAGGCGGCCAGTGCGACGCGGTCGCGCGTGGACAGCTCCATCCGTTCCGGGTCGTACCGGGACATGAACCGTTCGCCGAGCTGGTTGCGCAGGATTCCGCCCTCGCCCCGTGCCGCTTCGGAGACGAGGGTGCCGGCCGCGTTCTCGGGTGCGATGAGACCGGACGGGTGGAACTGCACCAGCTCGGGGTCGCGAATGCGGCAACCCGCGAGGACGGCGAGGCGGAAGGAGTCGCCGGTGTTCTCGTCACGCCGGGAGGAGGTGCGCCGCCAGATCCGGGTGTGGCCGCCGGCGGCCAGGATCACCGCATCGGCATGGATGACATAGCGGCTGCCGTCGGTCAGGTCGAACCCGTACGCGCCGAAGACCGCGTTGTCGCGGACCAGAATGCGCGTGATGTACACGGTGTCGAGGACGGGGACGTCCAGTTGCGCCGCCCGGTTGATCAGGGTGCGCTGGATCTCGAGTCCGGTGTAGTCCCCGGCGTAGGCGGTGCGCCGGTAGGTGTGGGCGCCGAAGAAACGCTGGGAGATTCGCCCGTCCTGTTCGCGGGCGAACGGCATGCCGTAGCGCTGGAGGTCTTCGATGCCCCGTGCGGCCCCCTCGGTGACGATTCGCACCGTCTGCGGGTTGGCCAGGAGGTAGCTCTCTTTGAGGGTGTCCGCCGCGTGCTGTTGCCAGGTGTCCTCGGGATCCATCGTCGCGAGCGCCGCATTGATGCCGCCCGCCGCGAGTGAGGTGTGCGCGTCCGCCTTCGGCCGTTTGCCGACCGCGAGGACGTCGACACCGCGCTCGGCGAGTTCGATGGCGGCCCGCAGCCCGGCTCCTCCCGTGCCGATGACCAGGACCGACGTGGCGATCTGTTTCTCTGGCGCGTGCATGGTGCTCCTTTGACCGCATCGACGAAAGCAATCCCGGAAACAAGACCGGGTAGCGGCGTGGTTTGTGACACGGCGGCGATCTGCTTTACGACTCACCCGGACCTGGGGATTGCGGGCCATGACGACCCGCTCCGGCGCGGGCCACAGCGGCTGCGGTCGCGATCGTGACGGCGACCAGCAGGACGCAGACGGCCGCGATCGCCGCGACCACGGCGGCCACACCGATCCAGAACGTCGCGAGCGGCAGCGACAGGATGACGGTGACGCAGCCCAATACTGCGGCGGGAGAGATGACGGGGTCTGTGACGACAGCCGCGTGCACCACCCAGAGGAGGGCGAGATACAAACCGACCGGGACGGCGACGGCGTAGCCGATTGCCAGCGGTGATGCCGCCACCTCGTGCCCGCTCTGCTCCACCGCCACTTCGAGCCCGGCGCCGAGGGCCGCCAGGGCGGCGAAGACGCCATAGTGGCCGTATCCCCACAGGTAGGACCGATGGCGGCGGTCACTGAGCCCTTCCCCCGCCTGTACGAGGAAGTAGAGCCACCAAAGAGCGAACAGCAGGACGAGGCCGCAGACGGCGATGACGACGAAGGGCCCGCTGACCTCGCCCGCTTCGAGCGCTCCTTCGACTCCCCTGCTCGCGGCCAGGACACTCTCACCGAGCAGAATGATCGTGAACAGGCCGTAGCGCTCGGCGATGTGGTGCGGGTGCCAGTTGGTGGGTCTGGCCCGTTCCGCCCACCGTGGCACCGCGAGTTCCAGGACGACCAGGCCGGCGAAGAACGGCAGTCCGGAGGATGCGGGCAGGGCGCCCGTTTCCGTGAGGAGCAATTGCAGGATCCATCCCATCTGCACGATGGTGATGCCGGCGGCGTAGCGCAGCGCGGTGCGGCGGCCGGCTTGGTGTTCGAGACCGGCACGCAGCCATTGGGCGACGAGCCCGATCCTCATGATGACGTAGCCCAGTGTGACGATCTCGTAGTCGGAGTGACCGGCCGCGGCGGGCACGCCGGCGGCGAGGACCAGCACGCCGGCCATCTGCACCATGGTCAGCAGCCGGTAGGGAACATCGTCGGTGTCGTAGGACGAGGCGAACCACGTGAAGTTCATCCACGCCCACCAGATCGCGAAGAACACCTGAAGGAACGGGACCAGCCCGGTGAGGCCATGACCGTCGGCGATGCTGTGCGCGAGCTGGGCGGTGACGGTCGCGACCGCGACCACGAAGGTGAGGTCGAACAGCAGCTCGAGCTGGCTCGAAGCGCGGTGCGGCTCATCGATGGCACGAGCGCCCATCCGGACGCGGATCCGGATTGTGGTAGTGGCTGGTGGCACGGTCTCGCTCCTGTCACTCCTCAACGTCCGGTCCGTCTGATAGACAGGGCGGCATCGCGATCTGTGACAACGCGGCACGAAGATCTCGTCACCTGCGCTTGCCGGGCTGCCGCCGTACCGGTTCGACGTCAGCGTCCGCTCGTCGCCGGTGCTCGGTCTGGTGGTCGCCGTCGATCAGCGCTCGGCCCGGCTGCGCCGCCGCATCGGCGCCTGGAAATCCGTGGGTCCCGAAGCGTCGATGATCACGCGGCGCAGATGCGGTCCTTGTGGCGTCACCATCTCCTTCAGGATGGCGATCTCCACATTTCGGCCGATCACGATGCCCCGGCCTTACCTAATCGGTGCTGATTCCCGTATGCCGCCCGGTCGCCATGACTGATTCGGCGGCGGTGCGCCTGCCCGTACGGTCGTGAGCAGCCCCCGGCACTGGAGGAAACATGACCGTGGAGCTGCAGCCGGTGGGAACCGTCGTCGGCGGGCGCACCGAGGCGTTCGACGACAACTGGCGAGCGCCGCCCGGTCGCCGAGGAGGTGGTCGCCTTCACCCACAAAATGACGAAGATCGCGGCAGTCGGCAGCGGCCCTCTTCGCTCCCTGCGCAACACCGCCCTGCGCGCGCTCGACTGGATCCCCGCGGTCCACCACACGATGGCCATGAACCTGTCCGAACTGGCGACAGCGCATCATGGCAGCCCATCGAGCCGAACCCGTTGATCACCATTGACCACGAAGGAGCGCTGTTGTGACCTGCCGGGCCATGGCCCCTCCGGCGACGGCCACGCGGCCATCGACGCCCTGGTCTCCTATCTTGCGCGGCTCCACGAGAAGGTCCTCACCGCGGCACGTCCTCGGCCGACACGTCGCGCTCACCGAAGCAGGCGGTCGGCGTCGCGGATGATGCGTGCCCGCCGGCGGCGGGTGGCGTGGGGATCAGCACGCGATACATCGCCGCGCCCACGACCATGTCGATGACCGCGCCAAGCGGACGGACGGTTGGCGGTGGCATCTGTGCATCAGGGAGTAGGCCTTGTGGCAGATGTGGCGGGAGGTGGCGCTGCCTAGCGTGTAGGGGCATCAGCGGCGCTTGCCGAAAGCCCTTTTGTGAGGATCTCCGATGACCTGGCCACGATCGGCCCTACTCGTTACGCCCTTGCTGCTGGCGCTGGGAGCGTCTCCCGCCGAAGCCGTCTCCGGTGCGGCTTCGGCAGCACCGGAGAGCAGCCTGGTCTGGTCTGCGTGCGGTCCAGGAACCGCAGCCGAGCTGAAATGCGCTGAACTGAAAGTCCCCGTCGACTGGGACGCTCCGAGCAAGGACACCATCACCCTCACCCTGGCTCGGGCAGCTGCGACCGGTGCGGGCCAGGCCGCCGGCACCGTCCTGTTCAACCCCGGCGGGCCAGGCGGGGCGGGCGTCCCGGCACTGTCCCGGTCGCTGTCCCACTTCGCGGGTCTGCGTGCCCGGATGAACATCGTCACCTGGAATCCGCGCGGCGGGCAGAGCGGCGAACACCTTCCTCTGACATCGTGTGCGACGGGGCCCGCCTTCGCCACTCCCGAGGACCGGCACGAGTACGAGCAGGCCGTCAAGGAGAGCGCGCGTGCGGTCGCCGCCTGCCGGGAGGCCGCCCCCAAGCTGTTCGCCCACATGGACTCCGCCAGTCAGGCGCGCGACATGGACGCCGTACGCGCCGCTCTGGGCGAGGAGAAGCTCTCCTTCCTGGGCAACTCCTACGGCGGCGTGCTCGGGACCTCCTACGCGCGGCTGTTCCCGCAGCGGGTGCGGGCCATGGCGCTGGACAGCGTGCCCAACCACGTGTCCTCGCTGGCCGAATCCGAGCGGCTCCAGTACGAGGGCCTGGAGAAGGTGTTCAGGCGTTTCGTCCGCTGGTGCACCGATTCTGCCGAGTGTGCGCTACGCGGTACCGACGCGGAGAAGGCCTGGCAGGACGTCCTGAAGCGGGCCGAGCGTGCCCCTCTTCGTGGCGCCGAAGCCGCCGGTGACCGCCGCTACGACGGTGACGATCTCAAGGCACTGGCCCAGACCCTGGTCCTGCGCGAGGCGAACTGGCCGGCGTTCGCCAAGGCCATCGCGACGGCCGCCGGCGGCGACTCCTCCGGTTTCGACCCGCGGGGACGCGGCCTGCCGCCACAACCGAGCGCCCTGCTGGCGGTGAGGTGCGCCGACGGATTCCGCTACGACGGCTACCGCGCCTACCGTGCGGCGGTGCGCCGTTCGGCGAAGACATCGCCGAACTTCTCCGGCGTACGGGAGAATGCCCACCTCGCGTGCTCTCCATGGACGGCGGCCGAGGTCACCAACCCGCCCGCGCGGCTGCCGGCCCGCGGCCTGCCGCCGTTGCTGGGCGTCGCGCCTGTCTACGAGTACGGTTCGGTACGCGCCGTCACCGGGCAGGTCCGCGGCTCGGTCACGATCGGTTACGACGGCATCGGCCACGGCCTGTATGTCAACCACGGTGACCCCTGCGTGATCGGGCACGTGGATCGGTACCTGATCGACGGCAAGCTGCCCGCTCCCGGCGCCACGTGCCCCGCTAGGCCGGCGTGATACTGGTCGCTGTGACAAGAGCATCGGCCCTGTGGTCCTTGCCCACCCGGAGCCCGGCCGCCTCTTGGCGCCGGGTCCCGGCAACGGGCCGCGACGCCCTGCTGGCATGCATGGCTGCGGCCCTCACGCTGGTGGTCTCGGCTCTGGAGGGCTGGTCACGCGGGCAGCCACCAGAGATCACCGACGCGGGCGCGATAGCCGCGTGGGCGGTCCCGATCGTCGCGGCGTGCGCCCCGCTGGCGGTGCGCCGGCGACTGCCGCTGACCGCGGTCGCCGCGTCGGCGGCGGTGGTGCTGGTGGTCAGCCTCGCGCTCGAGCGCGATGCCGGGATCTGGGTGCTGGGCCTGGCCGTCGCGTCGGCCGCCTACCATCGCCACCGGCTGCGGTTGGCTCTCCTGGCCGGCTCCATCGCCTGGGCGGCGGCGCTGGGAGTTCAAAGCGGGGCCGCCCCGGGCCTGGCGGCCATGTCCGTCTACGCGGTGGCCGGCGCGGCACCGGTCGCAGTCGGGTACGCCCTGCGGTTGCGGGCCGACCGAGCCGCGCAGGCCCAACGGCTACAACGCGCCCGGGAGGAGCGAGCGCGCGCGCAGGAGGCGGCGCGGATCGCCCGGGACGTCCACGACATCGTCGGCCACCACCTCAGTGCGATTCGGCTACAGGCGGTCGGCGCTCGACGGGCGCTGGGCGGTCGCGATCCCGAAGCGGACCGCGCGCTCGGCGGGATCGCCGGCCTGTCGGCCGAGGCGCTGGCCGAGATCCGGGCACTGCTGGCGACATTGGTACGGTCGGACACGGAAAACGAGGCGCACAGGCCAGGAATCGCCGACCTGGCCACGCTCGCAGAGCGCAGCGGCGGGTCGGAACTGGTGGTCGCCCTCGACGTCGACCCGCACCTCGACGGCGCCCTCAGCGCCGAGACCGAGCTCTGCGTCTACCGGATCGTCCAGGAGGCGCTGACCAACGCGGCGAGGCATTCCGCGGCCGGCTCGGCCTCGGTCAAGGTCCGCCCGGCCGGCGGCCGGATCACCGTCACCGTCGACGATCCCGGTCCGCCTCGCATCTCGCCCGGCCAGGACACGGGCGACGGCAGCGTTCTCGAGGGGGGACGCGGCCTGGCAGGGATGCGGGAACGCGTGGCCGCGCTCGGCGGACGTTGCCACGCCGGCCCGAACGGGCAAGTCGGCTGGAGGGTGCGCGCCGACCTGCCCCCGCACCCGCCGCAGGAAGGCGGGCCGGCGGCGAAGTCCCGCGGCGGCGAGGCCGGCCCTCAGACAGCCCCCGTGGACGATCGTCCTGCCGCCCGGGTGACCCGATGATCCGTCTCCTGATCGCCGACGACCAGCATCTCGCCCGGGAGGGCCTGCGACAGCTCCTCAGCGCTGATCCCGAGATCGCGTTTCTCGGCGCTGCACGCGACGGAGCCGAGCTGGTCGACATGGCGCGTGAGCTCCGGCCGGACGTGATACTCACGGACATCCGGATGCCCGGCACGGACGGAATCATCGCCATCCGCCGGTTGCTGGCCTTCGCACCGGACGTGCCCGTCATCGCGCTGACCACGTTCGACACCGACGAATACCTGTTCGGGGCGCTCGAAGCGGGCGCCGTGGGCTTCCTGCTGAAGGACGGTGACCCCGACCTCTACCTCACGGCGATCCGTGCCGCCCACCGTGGCCAAGGACTGATCGACCCGCAGGTCACCCGCAGGCTTGTACGCCGCTTCGCCACCCCACCGGTGCGGGGCGATGCTCTGGAGCTGACGGTCCGGGAAACGGAGGTCCTCCGCCTGGTCGCGTTGGGCCGGTCCAACGCCGAGATCGCCGAGGAACTGCGCATCGCCGCCGGCACGGTCAAGATCCACGTGTCGCGCGTCCTGTCCAAGATCGGCGTGCGTACCCGTGTCCAAGCCGCGATCCATGCCTACCGCTCAGGATTGGTGTCCTCCGATGAGGAGAAGTAAGAAGCCCTCTCGGCGCCGCCGGTGGGCGCCTGCTGCTGACCCACCTGGTGTCCCGCAGCGCCCAGAGACCCGTTCGGCGGGGCGGGATGATACGGAAACGTCAACGTATGGAGTGGTGTGATGAGTCGAAGGCGCAGGATGTGGCGGTGGCTGCCGGCCATGGCCGCAGGGTTGGTCGTGGCCGCGGTGGCCGGTGTCGCGGTGGCCTTCCCATCGGTCGCCGCCACGACCTGTCCCGGCTGTTACGGCATGCGACAGGTCAGGCCCGGCCTGTATGTGGAGCCCGGACTGCCGCCTGCGCGGGAGCGGCAGGTGGCCGAGGTGGTCGATGCGGCCGACCGCCGGGTGGCGGACTTCTACGGCGGACGCCGGAGCTCTCCCGACATCCTGGCCTGCGTGACCGCCACGTGCTACCAGAAGATCGGTGGTGGCGGAGAGCGTGGGATCGCCGTGCTGAACCGCGCGGTCATGCTGTCACCGAACGGCATCGATCCGGTGATCGCCTCACACGAGATGTCACACGTCGAGCTGCACGTCCGCCTGGGGTCCGATGCCGGGCCGATCCCGCAATGGTTCGACGAAGGACTGGCGGTCGTGGTCTCTGGCGACCCCCGCTATCTGAAGCCCGAGACGGCGACCGGCGACCGGTGCCTGGTGTCCACGCGGGAGGCACTGCCGCAGACGCTCGACGACTGGCTGCGCACCGCGAAAGCCGACCAGGACACGTATGCCAAGGCCGCATGCCGGGCCAGCCAGTGGCTCCAGGCGAACGGCGGTTCCCAGGCCGTCCTCGAACTGATCGAGCACATGGCCGGTGGTGGTGAGCTGCCCGCCTCCCTGGCGGCCGCGTCGCGTGGGGCTCCTTCGTGACCGTACGGAAGTCACCTGTCCTGAAGGGATTCGTCCAGGACGCTCAGCGGCTCGTGGCTCCAGTCACCGCCGTGCCGCGGGATTTTCCGTGGTCAACCGGCTGCTCGGCCGTGACTACGCGGCGATGTGTTCCGGGCGGGCGCCCATGCCGATGAAGCGGCCCATGAGGTGGCGCAGCTGCGGCAGTGCCCGGAACGCGGTGAAGATCGGGGGCACGTGTTGTGTCGTGTCGTCGGCCAGGTTCTTGGGGTAGAGGTCACGCAGGATGCCGAGCTGAAAGGCCTGGGTCACCCTCGCGGCGAGCTCTCTGCGTGACTGCACGCGGGCCAGGTCGGCTTCCCCGGGGACGGCGCCCCGGGCGAGAACGGGGCCCAGCAGGTTGGCGGTGGCTACCGCGTCCTGCACCGCCAGGTTGATGCCCACGCCTCCCGCGGGGGACATGGCGTGGGCGGCGTCACCGATGCACAGCAGCCCTGGCCGATGCCACTGGCGTAGCCGGTCGACCCGGACGGTCAGATGGTGCACCGCATCCCAGTCGTCGATCTGCCGGACGCGATCGCGCAGGGCGGGCGCCAGGCTCGCCACCCGTTCCTGGAACGCCGCCAGCCCGGCGGTCTTGAGCTCGGCGAAGGCGGCCGTCGGGATTGCGTAGGCGAGCTGCCAGTAGTCGCCGCGGTCAATGGAGATCAACGCTCCCTTGCCTCCTTGGAAGAAGGGCACTCGATCCTCTGTCCGGCGGGGCAGGTGGAACCACAGCACGTCCATGGGCGGCGAGTCGCTCGCGGGTGCCAGGTCCGCCCGCGCCCGGACGGTGGAGTGGCGGCCGTCCGCGCCGATCACCAGATCCGCCCGCACCTCCACGGGGCCGTCGGCGGTGTCTGCCAGGACACCTGCCACCCGTCCTCGCTCGGTCACCAGCTCCGTCGCCTCCGTGCGACGCAGGAGGCGGAAGGAGGGGTAGGCCACGGCCTTGCCGGCCAGGAAGTCCAGCACGTCCCACTGCGGCATGAACGCGATGTAGGGGCAGCGCACCTTCAACCGGCTGAAGTCGGCGAAGGTGACGTCCTTGCCGCCCATGTTGACCGTGACATCGGGCATCTTGGTGTGCGGAAGGCGGAGAAACTCCTCGATCCACCCCAGCTCGGCGATCAGCTCTAACGTGGAGGGGTGGACGGTGTCGCCGCGGAAGTCCCTGAGGAAGTCGGCGTGCTTCTCCAACACGATCACCTCCACGCCCTGGCGGGCCAGCAGCAGCCCGGCCATCATCCCCGCCGGGCCTCCGCCGACGACGCAGCACTGTGTACGCATCTCATCCTTCCTTCGGGAACAGCAGCTCGACCAGGCCTGCGACGTCGATGGGGGATCCCATCCGCCGGTTGACGGCCACGGTGGCGAACAGGGTCTTGGCCGCCGTGGTGGTGTCGTGCGCGCGAAGCTCTCCGGCGGCGACCCGCTCGGTCAGGAAGTCGCCGATCAACCGCTGGCCTTCGTTCACCAGCTTCGCCAGCGGCGCGCGCGCCTGGGCGGCGCTGAAGAACACCGCCATCAGGTCGGCGTGGCCGGCCAGCAGCCGATCGAACGCCTCCAGCAACTCGGTCAGCACCTCGGTGGCCGGGCGGGTGTCGTGATGTGCCGCCCGCAGCTCCCGCAGCCTGGGCAGGAAGCCCCGCTCCGACAGCAACGTCTCCACCATCGCTTCCTTGCTGTCGAAGTAGCGGTACAGCAGGCCGGGAGTCACTCCAGCCGCCTGCGCCAGATCCTTGACCGTGGCACCGTCCACACCCTTGTCGGCGAACACCCTCAGGGCCGCGTCCAGCAGTTGCTCCCGGCGCCACACCGCCTGCTCGCTCCGTGTCCTGGCCATCGCCCCATCCATTGAGTAAACGTTTATTCAACATAGCATCCGTTCACCGCACTGTGAAGCGTTCATGTTGTTGACCTCGATCCGAGCCTGCACAGGCTGCGCCGTCCGCGCCCCCGGGCCACGCCCCCGCTCGCACCCAAGACGTGCCGGCGGCCAGGCGGGCCTCCAAACGCCGTCGGGCGAGCATGACCGGATCGGCCTTGCTCGCCCGAGGCGCTGCTGCGACAACTGTCAGTTCGACGCTTCGCTCTTGATCCGTTGGATCGCGGCGTTGAACCCGTCGGGGGTGCCACTGGAACCCGCGACGCGGGACACCTTCACCTCGTCGATATTCCTACCGACGACGAGTGCCGGGATCGCGTCGGCGAACCGCTCCTGATACTCGCGTGAGGTCGGGTTCGTCGCGTGGGAAGTGACCTCGACGTCGGTGATCACATCGTCCACGAGGGTGACGAACACGCCGATGCTCGAGGGAAGGCTCCCGTACTGGCCGGTTGCGTTGTAGTCGCCGTCCGCGTAGGTGGAGTCCCGGCCGGAAGGTGGTCCCGAAGTGACGCGGCCACTGTTCGACACGGACGGCGGGCTCTCCACATCCGTGTCCGTGGTGGAGCAGCCGGCCATGGCCAGTGCGATGGAGATCCCGGCCACCGTCGTGATCCTTCTGCTCAGGGCTGTCATGCCTTTCCTCACCCTCCTGCGAAATCGATGGGCCGGCTTCACCGAGCGCACCCTCGGACGAACAGCTCGCCGTCGAAGTTGTGCGAGATCTCGGCGCGGCCGTCGGCGAACATCCGCACATAGGCGAACCGGAAGGTCTGCGCGAGCCGGTACGCCCCCGTGAAGAACAGCGCCGTCGCCAGTCCGTCGGCGAGCGCGGCGTCGTCGGCGACGACCCATGTGGCAACCACCTCCCGGGCCGGGACGCCCGTTCTGGCGTCGAGCACATGATGCAGCCCGTCGCCCCAGGCGCGCCTGGTCACCGCGGACGCGCACAGCGCGCGGTCCTTCACGTTGGACACGCCGATCACGAGCCGCGGATCGAACGGGTGCTCCAGCCCGACCCGGATGGCCGGCCCGCCCGATTGCCGCAGGTCGCCGCCGGCGTCCACGACGAACCGGGCGACGCCGGCCTCTCGCAGGATCGCCGAGACGATGTCAACGAGGTACCCCTTGCCCGCAGCTCCGACATCGATCACGAGCGGACGCCGCGTCAGGAGCGTCGTGCCGTCCCGGATGATGTCGGCCGCCCAGGTCGCTCGTCCCCGAGCGCGCTCCTCGGTGCGCACCGCGTCGCAGGCGGGTGTGAGCGAGTACGCCGGGTCGTAGCCGAGGAGCCCGATCTTCCGCCATGGATGGTGCTCCTTGCGTTCCATTGGTGTGCCGTACCAAGCCTGCTCTTCGCGGACGCATCCAGGCAGGCCGCATTGTGCCGGGGAGCCGCGTTCCCGGGTATGACAGGGCTCCCCACATGCCTGCCGCACCTCACAGCGCCGTCGCGGTCGGCCCTGGCCGGGCGCTCGGTGGCCGGACCGCGCCCGGCTCACCGATCGGCCGTGATCTCGGCCTGTGGCGGGCGCGCTGCCAGGAAGCGGCGGATCTCGGTAAGGAAGTGCGGCCACGCGGATTCGTCCGCGGTCAATATGTGGTTGCGGCTGGCCAGGAAGTGCAGCTCGCTGTCCGGGATGAGCGCGGCGAGCTCTTGTGCTTGGGATCGGGGCACGCGCAGGTCGTCGCGATTGTGCAGGATGAGGGTTGGGCATCGCACGTGCGGCGCCTGTGTGGAGACGTCGATGTGGGCGAAGACGTCGAGGAAGCGCACCACGTTCTCGGTCGAGGTCGTGGCGCGCTGCAGGTCGTTGAATGCGTCCCAGAGCTCGCGGTTTCCGTCCGGCAGGAACTGGCTTGCGAACACCTGGCGGAACGTGGGGTCGTCGTGGCGCCAGCCGATGCGACCGAGCTGTAGGTCCAGCGCGGCTTCCTCCCGCTCGTCGGCGGTCCGGGCCCTGGCGAGCCTGCCGCGGCAGTAGGCGCTCACGAGCACCAGCCGGGAGACTCGCTCCGGATGCCGCACCGCGTAGGCGATGGCGACCGCCCCGCCCTGCGACACGCCGAGCAACGGGAATCGGCCGAGGCCGGCGGCGTTCACGACGAGCTCGAGATCGTTGACCCACGCGTCGAAGCTGAAATCGGCGACCTCCCAGTCGGACAGACCGCATCCGCGCTCGTCGTAGCGGATCAGCCGGTGGTGGCGGGCCAGCCCGTCAAGCCAGTGCGCCCAGATCGGGCTGGACCATTCCAGGTCGAGGTGGGTGAGCCAGTTCGCCGCCCTGACCAGCGGCGAACCAGTTCCGGAGATCGCGTAAGCCACGCGCACGCCGTCCGGCGAGACGCAGTATCGGATCTGCTGTGGCGGCCGGACGATGCCCGGTTCATCGACGGTGTCGGTGGCGTCAACGGTGCCGTCGTCAAGCTCGGCCACCTCGGCCACGAACCGGTAGCCGATCCCGTGCACGGTGGCGATGACCCGCTGCTGGTTCCCGTCATCGCCGAGAGCCCGGCGGAGCATCTTCACTCTGCTGGTGAGCGCTGAGTCGCTGATGTACCGGCCGCCCCACACCGCGTCCAGCAGTTCCGTCTTGGCGACCACCCGGTGACGGTGCTGGATCAGGTGCGTAAGGAGGGCGAACACCTGCGGTTCGACGTGCACCACGGCGCCACCGCGCCGGAGCTCGAACTGGCGCGGATCGACCTGACAGTCCTCGAACCGATACACCTTCCCACCCTCGGGATTCGACGGCGATGCCCTTGAAGGGGGGCTTTGTCAGTTCTCGTTCAGAGGAGGACGGACGTTGCGGTCCGGGGTCTCCTCACAATCTCCACGGCATCGCCATCATCCCCCCAAGCGTCGCCGCTGACTAGGGACGATGCTGAGCGTTGGACACGCCGGAAATGCGGCGCGCCGAGGGCAGGAGCGGCGGACATGACCACGGACACCACCTACCTGCTCGGCCACGATCCGGCCGAACTGGCGCGGCTGGAACAACAGGCCCGGATGCTCGCGCCTGCGACGAGGACCGTGCTCGAGCTCGCGGGCATCGCGCCGGGTATGCGCGTGCTCGACCTGAGCACCGGCGCGGGAGACGTCGCCTTCCAGGTCGCCGAGCTGGTGGGTCCGACCGGCTCGGTCATCGGGATCGACCAGTCGGTGAAGGCGCTGGCCTTCGCCGCGCACCGCACCGAGCAGCGAGCCCTGGCCAACGTGTCGTTCATCCACGACGACCTGCACACGGTCCCGGTGACCGGGGAGTTCGACGCGGTGGTCGGCCGGCTGGTCCTGCTCTACCTGCCCGACCCGGAGAACGTCCTGCGCCGGTTCGCCGGCCTCGTGCGCACGGGCGGGGTCGTCGCGGTGATGGAGTACGAGATGACCGCCGCCGGGACGCTGCCGCCGACCACGCTGAGCGAGCAGGTCACCTTCTGGATCGCCGAGTCGTTCCGGCGCGCCGGCCTGGACGCGAGCCTCGGCGCCCGCCTGGCACAGGTGATGCGGCACGCGGGGTTCAATGGGGCCACGGTGCTCGGAGTGCAGGGCTACTGCGAGGCCGGCGACCGCGACGCGGCCCGGATGGCGGCAGGGATCATCCGAACCCTGCTGCCCGTACTGGAGAAGACCGGCGTGGCGACGCCGGAGGAGGTGGACATCGACACGCTCGAGGACCGCATCGCGCGGGACTGCGTACACCACGACGTGATCTTCAAGCTCCCGACGCTGGTCGGCGCGTGGGCTCGAGTGGCCTGAGGAAAGCGACCTGACCGGTGTCGGGCCGCTGCTGATCGTGCGCGGGCGGAGGGCCTGCGTGGTTGGCCAAGGCGGCCGGCAGGCGTGCCTGGCGCCGCCGGACGACATCAACGCCAGGTGAGTGATGGCGTGGAAAGACCGCGTCGTCGATGCGCAGCCGTTCCAGCTACGGGGGTTAGTGCCGACATGTATCCATCCACCTTGGCCGCGCCACCGCGCCACCTGGCCGTGGCGCAGCCGCCACGCAATCTGCTGACCGACCCGGCCGGCCTGTTCGCCGAGCTGGCCCGGCTGAGCCTGCCGCGCGGCCACTACGTGGTGTGCGGCTCAGCCGCCCTGTACGTACGCGGCCTGCGCGCCCGCATGGGCGACCTGGACGTGCTGGCCCGCGGGGCGGCCTGGGACGTGGTGCTGTCCCTCGGCATCGCTCCCACCGCGGCCCCGTCCCACCACGGCCAGGTCATCCACCACCCCACTCTCGCCATCGAATTCGTCGACCGCTGGACCCCCGGCTGGCCCACCGACGACCTCATCGACTCGGCCGACCTGATCGACGGCTTCCCCGTCATGCGCCTGGGCGACGTCCTGGCCTGGAAGGAACACGCCCATCGCCTCAAAGACCAGCCTGACATCACCGCCATCCACAAACTGCAACGCCTCTGGACGGCCGTACCTGCTCTCGCCGGGGCGGTCGAACGAGCCGCACGACCGGTGACACCGCGCCAACCACCCGCACCACCGCGATCGTTCACCGGACGCGCCCGCCCGCTCGCCGCGTTCAGCGAAGCCCTCCATGCGCCATCCGACCCGCGCGGCACCGCGGCGATCTCAGCGATCAGTGGCTACCGCGCCGCGCTGGTCGAGTTGCTGGCCGATCCTGGCCAGTTCGCCCTGGAAATCGACCACGCCGAGGGCCTGATCGGGCAGATCGAGGACGTGCTCGACGCGGCCGGCTGGGACATCACCCGCCGGATCACCGGCGGGCTCTGCATGTCGGACATCCCTGGGAAGAATTCTCCCGATGCGCTTAGAACACGTCGTGGTAGCTGCCGCAGCCGCTGTTCCTCGTGTTCCCCTCGCACACGCGAACCTTGAAGTCGCGCTTGAAGCGGATCGCCTCGAAGTGACGGCGGCTGTCGTCGGACCGGTACACGTTCCTGTGGAAGTTGCCACTGCTGTCGTAGTACTTGAACCAGACGTAGCTGTAGTCGCCGTCGCCGTTGTGACGGTCGCCCAGGTCTCCGGAGAAGTAGTAGTCGCCGCCGCGCTTCTGCCAGTGGCCCCTGAAGTACGACTCGTGTTGGACGTCCTCGGAGCCGTTGGAATAGTAGGGACCGAAGAAGTGCTTAGGCCCGGCCTGGACGTTCTGTGCCTGAGTGGCGGTCGCGGTGTCGGCCTGGGCCGCGGGCGCCGCCACGGCCCCGGCGAGCAGCGCTCCGGCCACAGCGGTGCCGGCGAGAAGGTTGCGAATATGGATGGTGTCCCCCTGGTTCCCCGTACCGGACCGGGACTCTCGGTGGGCCCCTTTGTTGTCCGATACCGCTGACGTTAGGGAAACGCCCTCCGGCCTTCTGTGCATAAATACACAAAGAGTATTAGTACACAGAGCCTTACTTTTGCTGGTCGCCCGCCTGCTGGCCGGTGCCGCTCAGTCGAGAAGGTGCGCCCCGGCATCGTGCAGGGTGATGCCGTAACCGCCCGGCGCGTCGCCGGGAGGCGTCCGCTCTTTCGTCGCGGCGATCGCCTTGAAGCGGGTGTCGCGGGTCGGGCCGTCGCCGACGAGGTGGCCGCGCAGGTGGCCGGCTCGGTCGTACACGTCCCAGCGGCCGGCCCCCACCTGCGGCATGGAGTCGGGGTTGTCCTTGAGCCACTGCGCGTTGGCCGCATGATCGGGCCGCTCGCCGGCCTCATTCGGCTGGGCGGGCGCCATGACGGCATGGTCTCCGGTTGTGCGAGCACTACTCATGTCGCGTCTCGCTCTCAGATTGTGGCCGGCGCCCCCCGAGATATCGGAGGAACGCTCTCAGCCTAGGTACACATGTTATGACCCGGATCGAACTCATCCCGACGCCCTTGGCTGTCGCGTGTGGCTGGACGTGGCGGCGCCCTGGCCCGGACCCTTCATGAACGGCCGCAGATACGGGACGATGGGGCGCCGGCTGGATCACCGAAAGGGTCATCACCACGTGACGCCGGGCAGGCCCCCGCCGGCAAGCTGATGCCCCCGCGATCCTTTGGGCGCCCCCGAAGTGATCAGCCGCCGAAGCCGGAGTGGACGGCAGGCCCTCTGCTCGGGGCGGCAGGGTCGTCTCCGCCGAGATCGAGGCGGAAGGGCGGGTATTGGTCGGTCATCAGAGCGGTGTAGCCGGCCACCCGCAGTCCCCAGCGGTTCAGGCCGAGGATGAAGTCGAACAATGGCCGCGGGTATTGGCCAGTGACCGCGAGCACGATCCCGGCGACCAGGACGAGCAGTGCGACCAGACCGCCGCCGCCCCAGGTCCATACGTCGCCGCCGGCCTGCCAGCTGAACCAGGCGCTGCCGCTGAACAGGATCCCGACGATCAGGAGGTGCGGGATGGCCAGGAGCCACTTCACCAGGACGAGACCGCGGTGGAGGCGCGGTGGGTACTCGACGGTCAGTCCCGCCGGGTAGTCGGGAATCTCCCGCAGCGCGAACGGCGGGTAGCGGTCGGTGCCGAGCGCGTTGTAGGCGTAGTAGCCCACTCGCCAGCTCCACCGCATGACGCCGACGTTGAAGTCGAAGATCGACCGCGGATATCGGCCGCTGATCACGATTGCGACCAGCGCGACGAGGCTGAGCAGGCAGAAGGCGATCCACAACGGGATCAATATCAGCACATGCGGCACGATCAGCAGCCACTTCACCAGCCACAGCCAGCGTGACAGGGGACGGTCCTGCTGGGCGCGCACCTGGATGGGGTACGGCCGGACCTCGGGTGTGGGGGCTCGCGTGGTGAACGGGGTTGTCGAACTCATGGTCGTTTCCTCTCTCGCCAGAGTCGGAGGAGGGCAGGGATCGCACGACCTCTGCCGTGGTGCGCCTCACACGCCGCCGACGCCTATCCCTCGGCGTGGCCTGGTTGCGTGTGCTCGTTCTCCGAGCGGATGAACGTACGCAGCGTCGAGAGGCCGGACCATGTCCGCCTTTCGCCGGGAGCCGGTGACCGGCGGCCGGCGGCCGGCGGGAACGGCGCTCGGCGCAGGGTCAGGTGGCGGCGGGTTGTGCGGGCATGCGATCGGTGCCGTGGCCGCCCTCGTTCTCCCAGGAGGCTGAGCCGTCTTGGCCGGGTGTGCCCTCGCCTGGGACGGCGGGGCGGAGGATGTCCCTGGGATGGATGCCGACCGTGCCTGCGGCGGCGAGCGTGAGGGCGGCCGCGGCGGGCCCGTTGGCGGTGCCGGATGGGATGACCAGCAGGGTAATAGGCGCGGAGCCCGTGATGCTCAGGGTGATCAGATTCGGGTCGGCGCTGCGGAACCAACCCACTCGGATGTCGCGGCCACGGGCTGGGATGCGGCGCGGGATGTGGTCCCATGCGTCCAGATACAGGCCGACACGGAGGACGGCTCTGTCGAGCCGTTGGTCGACGGCCGAGATGAGGGCGGGCAGCTCGGCGGCGGCGTCGCGGGTGTGGGGCCACCATGCGCCGTCGACGGTGCCTCTCCGGTCCAGGACGGGATTCAGGCTGAGCCGGAGTGCGAACTGGGCCGTGGGGCCGGCAGCGGCGCTGGGCGGTGCGGACGGAGACAGGAGTGTCATCGTTGCCTGGCCTATTCAGGCCCTAGAGAAGGGCCGAAAGTCGTCTATCGCCGCGGGCGACGCCAACCTGTATGCCAACGCACGAAATGTCCTCGGTATTTTTATTTTACCTCATTCTGTCGTCGTCAACAGCATCGGCACAGTTATCGATTGCGGTGATAACCGGGCCGATAATTGCTTGTTTCCTTTCTTGATCCAGCAGCGGAGAGGCTGATTCAGGCCGCGTCGCCGCGGGTCATCAAGGGCTGGGTCATGCTCTATTTCGGCCGCGCCACCGGAAACCAGTACCTGGAATCGAAAGTCAGGAGTTTTCAAGCGCTGACCGGGGCCGCCGCCAACGGCCTCCACGGCAAACCCCGGTTGCCGGCCCCATGGGGCCGGCATATTGCCGGGATCCAGCAATGAGCAATGGATGGAACAAACTGAAGGGGCCATGACTCGTGTCATTGTGGCGGGCGTCGACGGTTCGGCCGCTGCGACCGTGGCCGTCGAGTGGGCGGCCGACGACGCCGCACGCGCGGGGGCCCGGCTGCGCATCGTCCACGCCGTGGACCGCTCGCCGTACGAGACCGCGAGATTCCCCGCCCTTCGGCTGGGTCATGCCGTCGGCCGCAGCGCAGGATTCGCCCGCTATGTAAAAACCCCGGCCTGGCGGCCATCAGGGCGGTTAGTCGGCCGAATCGCTGTGGAGCAGAGGCTCGGACGGTACCGGCGATGCGGAGGGCCGGGCCACCGGGCCGAAAACGAGCTTGTCAGACGGTGGCGGCAGCCGGACCTTGCCGTCATTGTCGCGCTTCAGAACGAGCTTGGGCCAGAGCGGCGGCAGGTCGGCTGTGCCGTCGAGGCATTCGTTGTCGCTGTGCGTGTCCATGTCGAGTCACCTTTTTCGCGAGCCGTTTCGGGAGTCGCCCTGGGGCGCTGGTTGGTTGTCGTGGGTTTGGCCGGCGGGTTGAGGGTGGTGGTGTTCGTCGCTGTTGTCGAGGAGTTCCTGGAACAGGACGTGGTAGTGCACCATGGCCTGCCGCAGGTCCTCGGTGGAGGCATCGTCTTGGGCAATGCGCCAGCTGATCTCGTGGGCCTGGTGGTAGCGGCGCAGCATACGGCCGTACACCGCCGGCAGTTCCGCTTGCCGCTGTTCGAAGTCATCGGTGGGATATCCGCGCTCGGCCATGACGGCCGAGATCAGCCGATCGGCCTCACGTACCGCAAATCCTGGCGCGTCGGCGAACTGCTCCTGGAGCGTGGCCCAGCGCTCGGCGTAGGACCGGCTGTTGCTGGGAGGCCTGCGGCCGCGGCTTTGCCTGGCCTCGTAGCCTGGCGAATCTGCCGGGCTGGGTGGCGGTCTGTCGTCGATGACATCCTGGCGGCTGCGGACTGTCGACCGGCTCCAGCGTGACCTGTTGCGCAGCAGCAGGGACAGCAGGAGGCCGAGGGCGCCGCCGAGCATCAGGATGACACCCGCGATGCGCAGGTCGAAGCCGCCCACCGAGCCGTCGGCCAGGGCGAAGGTGAGGATGGCGCCGACCGTGATGACCGCGATGGCTCCGCCGATGGGCATCACGCATCACTTCTGCCCCGGCAGGAGCGTGAACTCCCGGGGGTGCTGGGCGGGGTCATCGGCGGCCGGCCCGGCGGCCCGGACGCCGGCCGGTGATCAGGTTGTAGGCGAGCAGCAGGACTGCCGCGCCGGCGATGGCGCAGAGCCAGGTGGACAGGTGGAAGAACCCCTGGATGCCAGAGACGTTCAACACCTCGGTGGCCACGAAGCCGCCCAGCAGCGCCCCGGCGATGCCGAGCGCGAAAGTGATGATCAAACCTTGCTGGTCTTTGCCGGGGACCAGCGTTCTGGCCACTGCCCCGGCGACCAGTCCGAGGATGATCCAAGCGATGATGCCCATGGCCGAACTCCTTTGGCGGTGCATCGACGTCTGCACGGGATCGGTCCTCTGGACCGGTCGAAGCAGGGGCCTGCCGCCGCAGGATTTCCGGCGCCGACGGTCGAACTCGTTCACCTCCAGCCGACACCCATGCGCGCCGTACGGACACAGGCGATCCGGGAAGAACCCATCTCCAGAACCGATCACCGGGGCAAAGACGAGCGCCGGCGCATCAGACAGGCTCATCGCTGGGAGTGGTGGCTGTCGGAGCACCTTTGCTGGGCGTTGGCCCCGTGGGCCGGACGGCGGGTTCCAACCAGCCGAGCCGCTCGGCGAGGTGCCGGGCGCTGTTGATGACAGCGGCGATGTGGGGGGACGGGTTAGCCTCGTGCCACAACAGTGACCACGGGTAGTGCGTGGTGGGTTCGATCAGGGGCCGCCAGGTGGTGCCCGGCCGGTTGGAGGTGCGGAAGGAGGAGGGGATGCAGTGCACGCAGCGGTTCTGGAGGACGAGGTCGGCGGCGGCGCGGGTGCTCTCGACGGTTCCCTCGTAGATGGTGGGCGCGAAGCCGGCCGAGCGGCACAGCGCGATGACGAACTGGTTGAGCTCCGGGGT
>NZ_JBQHCV010000028.1:0-152207 GCF_052068215.1 Nonomuraea sp. H19
GACGCCTGCAGAAGCCTTCAGCGATCATCTAAACTCGCTGCTGAGCAGCAGTGTTGCGACGACCCCTTGAACCCAAGGAGTACACAGCTGCCCGCTACCAGGCAGAATGCCGCAAGCACGGGGTGGTGCAGTCGATGGGCCGGGTCGGGTGCGCGCTCGACAACGGAGCCGCCGAGTCGCTCAACAGCACCCTGAAGGTCGAGTTCGTCTACCGGCACCGCTTCCGCACCCGCGCGGAGGCCCGCCTGAAGATCGCGACCTGGATCGCGGATTTCTACAACGTCAAGCGTAGGCACAGTGCCAATGACGGGCTGCCGCCTGTCACATTCGAGCGTCAGATGATCGAGAAGCGGCAAGCATCAACGGTCCTGCTGAGGACCGCTGTGGCATAGGACCGTCTCCACGCTTTGACAGAGCTTGGTCATGGTCCTCGACCTGTTCAGCGGTGCAGGTGTAGCTGAACGGCCTTGTCCGGCGGGGCCATCGTGGGGTCATGGACTTACAAGCTGTCGAGGCGCTGAATGAGGACCTCGAGGCCTTCACCCGTGACATCTTCAAGTACCTCGGCTACCAGAGCCAACGCAGCTATGGCCAGCAGTATCTGCGCGGGCTGATGCTCGACGGAAAGCGGAAATCGGTGGAGCCGATGGCCAGCCGACTGGGCCTGCCCCGGCAGAATCTTGGCCACTTCATCGCTCAGTCCACCTGGGAATACACCGACGTGATGCGGCGTATCGCCGCACGAGCGGTCTCCGTGATCGACCCGGTGGCCTGGCTGATCGACGACCACCCCTTCGTCCGCTACGGCCACGGCACCGCGGGAGCGATCGTGCAGCACTGCGGGGAACGCGAGCAGCACCTGTGCCAGGTCGCCGTCTCGGTCCACGCGGTGTCCGACCTCGGCTCCACCCCGCTGCACTGGCAATTATTCATCCCCCAGATATGGGCCGACGATCCTGAACGCCGGGCCAAGGCCGGCATCCCACTCGCACTCGCGCATCGGACCAAACAGCAGATCGCACTGGAGTTACTGGACGAGGCCGCCGGATGGGGACTGAGGCCGCCTGTGGTCATCGCCGACAGCGACTACGGCACCAACGTCGCCTTCCGCAACGGACTCACCCAGCGCGAGATCCGCTGGCTGGTGGCGGTCAACGGCGACACGACGGTCCTTCCGGCCACCGGAGCGCCGATCACCGCCTGGGCCAAGCGGCGACCCGCCATCGGAGTCAGCCAACTGGCCCGAGCCAACCAGCACCGGGCCCGCCAGTTCGCCTACCGCCCGCAGACGATGGATCATCCCGCCCGTTCCGGATGGTTCGTCTCCATCCCCGTACACATCGCCGGGATCATCGAACGAGGACACATCGCCACCACCGAGCACCGCCTGCTGCTGATCCAATGGCGACACCAGCACGACACGGAGGAGTTTCGTGCCTGGATCACCGACCTGCCCGCCGACACCCCGCTGTCCACCCTGGTCAAACACGCGACCAGCCGCTGGTCCATCGAGACCGACTACCGCGAGATGGAACAGGCCCTCGGCCTGGGCGACTATGAAGGCCGTGGCTACGCCGGATTCCACCACCATGTGACCCTCGTCTCCGCAGCCCACCTGTTCTGCCTGGAACAGCGCCTGCACCCAAAAGGAATGGACACGGCCTGAACCTGTACCAGGTCGTGTCCCGAATCCAGACCGCGCTGATCGCCATGCTGTGGCGATGCCCTGCCTGCCACCGTGAACCACGTGACCTCATCGACCTTGGTCGAGGACCATGACCAAGCTCTGTTTGAGGGGATTGACACGAGCCCGTTCTCGCGCCACCTTCGGCTGAGCGTCATCGCCGCCCCCAACGCTCTGTGACTGATGGTCTTGCCGCGTGCCTTTCTCGCCCTGCCCGCGTGCCCATTGGCCCTGCCGGATCTGCCCCATGAGCATTTCGTACGCGCCGATGAGCGCCAGGCCGGGCCACCCGGCGATCAGCCGAGCGATCACCGTCGGCTCCGCCACCGCCACGTTCGCTCCCAGGCTGGCCAAACTGCTGACGATCAGCAAGGACCAAGCCAGCAGCCCACCGCGCGCGCCGTAGCGGCTGGCTCGCAACAGCGACATCGAGGCCGCCACGATCGTGCCGTCCACCGCCAGCGGGATGAGAGCAGCGGCCAGCTCATCCTCACCATGTGCCAAGGCCAGCTCGCGCATATGCCGAAACGACACCACAGCCGCAATCGCAGCGAGCACAACGACGGCCGCCGTGGTCGTCCCACGAATCCACCGATCCGACAGGATCGAGTCCGACGTGGGCGCATCGATCACTTCTTGCGATGGCACCGTACGGCCTGACCCCGACTCGGAAAGTCCAGCGAGGTCTCCTGCAGCAGCCACCAGGATCACCGCCTCGCCTTGGATCGGGACGACCTCGACCGCCGCCGCGGCAACCGACCGACGGCCTCGACCTTCGCCTGCCGACTCCCCGCCTGCCTGTGACCAGGAAAAACTTCCTGGTCAGGGGATGCCGTGATTTCTTCCCTACTTCTGGGTCCCTCGCCGGGGGCACTCACCTGAACAGGCATTTCAGCGCCCGACCTGCGGTTTCTCAGCCGCAGGCCTTTTGCTTTATGGACCTTGATAGGCAGCCGATGGTGCCCGCATGCAGCCGTAAGATCATGATCAGGGGACATATGCGGGATGATCTTGAACGCGTTTCCCCAGGTCAGATCGCGATTCCAGGCCATCTGGGCCTCCGGTAACCCGCTACGACCGCCTAGGCCTGGGATGAACACAGCCGTTGATCGCGCCAAATACGTGCGTACCTCCGAGCGTCACCCCGCTGCCCAAAGGCCCGATCCGGCTACCTCTCATAAGCCTTCGCCTTGGCGGTCTCAGTACAGTGTCGGGGTGGCAGGTGAGCAGCTGAGTGCGCGAGTGGACAGCTGGATCTGGTCGGTGCGGCTCACGAGGACTCGTTCGATCGCGTCCGACGCCTGCCGGGGCGGTCACGTCCGGGTCAACGGGGTGCGGGTCAAACCCGCACACGTCCTCCAGGTCGGTGACGAGGTCCGGCTGCGGCACGAGGGGCACGAACGCATTGTGGTCGTCTCCCGCGTCATCACCAAGCGCGTCGGCGCCGCCGTGGCCGCTGAGTGCTACGTCGAAAAGAGCCCTCCACCTCCTCCCCGCGAGGAGGCCGGGACGGTGGCCGTTCGCGCTCGTGGCGCGGGTCGCCCCACCAAACGCGAACGCCGCAACATCGACAAGCTACTCGGGCTCCCGGCGGCGGAGGGGCAAGGGCGCTGGGCACGCCCCGAGTGATCGCTCAACCGATGAAGGGTTTCGCCTGGATGGCAGCTCTAGGTGAGGCTGGTCTCAGTAGAGCCCACACGGTTGGGGCAGGTCGTAGACCGTGACCGTGATATCGCGTTCGGTTAGCTGCTGGAGGATAAGGGGTTCGATCCGGTCCCAAGAGCCGCCCGCGAGACCAGCACCGATCCGAGGCATGTGGATACTCGCGTGGAGGTTCAGAGCTTCGTCGCGCAGAGCGGACAGGCAGCGGTCCAGGGCCTCGTAACGGATGGGCGGGCCGTCCTTGGTGGACCGGACGCCGTGCTGGCCGATCATATTCGCGACCCATAGCGTGGGTTCGACCTGGACCAGCCGAATTGCGCCCAGGTGGAAGTCGTTACCGGAGCGGTGCCAGTCTCGGTAGTCGGCTTCTGGCTGTGGCCAGCGCCGGGAGAGGGCAAGAACGAAGCCCTTACCCCAGCCGCCCATGTCGTTGCATTTACCAGCCTCGAACTGCCGCAAGCACTGCTGGGCAGGGGCTGTCACGTGCCGGACGTGTGCGCGAGGTGAGCGGATGGCCGCAACGTCTTGCGTTGGTCTGGCGGGAGGTAGATCGAATACCCTTCGTCGCGACTTCGGAGGTGTGTTGTGGGGACTTGGGACGCTACTGCGTTCGGTAACGATCATGCTGCTGATTTCGCGGGCGATCTTGATGACCTGGAGATCGGTCATCGCGTGGCGGCAATCAGGAAGGCCTTGATCGCTGCGGCCGACGAGGCCGACTATCTGGATAGCTCCGAGGGAGTCCCCGCTGTGGCGGCTGCCGCGATCGTTGCGGCCCAATGCCCTGGCGGCTCTCCCACCGACCCGATTTATGGGCCCGAGCAGCCGATCCCCGATTTGCCGGATGACTTGCGAGCGCTGGCCTTGCGAGCCCTCGAGCGGGTTCTCGCCGACGATTCGGAGCTGAAGGATCTGTGGGATGAAAGCGGCAGCTCGGCTGAGTGGCTTTCGGAGATCGAGAAGCTTCGAGCGGTGCTTCAGGGTCGGTGACGTTAGAGACCGTCCGCAAAGCCCAAAGCGAACTCGCCCAGGAAGGCCTGGTCGGCACCCGCTCCACCCGCGGCGTCTACGTCATCAAGACACCAGCAGACGCCACACCATCACGAGAGTTCCGGATGGTGATGGCCGAACTGCAACGCCTGGCCGGCCGACTCGAGACTCTGGAACGTCGCATGAGCGAGCTCGAGAACGACTGAACGCCTCCACCCGCTGCTCCAAACGCTCGACGCGCCGCGTCAGACCCTCCAGCGCCTGGGCGACCTTTTCGCACTCCGACGGACTCATGACACCTGTGAAACGTCCGCACGTCGGAGGTCGCGAGGCAGAACCCATGCACGGCCCATGCATTCGTGATGCACTGAACATGCAGACTCCCCCGCCGCACACGGGAGCCGGGAGGGGTTGAGCCGTTAAATGGACGCGCCGAAGGCGGCCGCATCTGCTTTGGCCTGCGACAACGACGCCTGGTACGTTGTCGGCTCAAGTTGGGCCAGCCGCTCATACACCCGCACCCGGCGGATGGCCACAACCGCTGCCGTCGCCATGTCGTCCAGGTCACGGTGACTCGTGGCGAGTTCCATCAACGCGGTGGCCAGGTGCGAGTTGCCGGGACGCCCCCAGTGCTCGTTGGGGGTGAAAGCGGCCAGGTTGTCGTAGTCGACCGGCGCCGTGGAACCGGTCGGCCGCAGCCCGGCCAGCTCCTCATACAGGTGCACACCCTGCTGCGCAAAAGCCAGCGCCGCCGCCGGACGAAGCCCTCCGCCGAAATGCCCGAGCAGATCATTGACCAGAGCGAAACCGAACGTCGGCTTATGCACGACCGGCTCAAGTTGGGCCAGCCGCTCATACACCCGCACCCGCGCCACGGCCGCAGCCGCCGCCGACCGCATGGCATCCCGGTCACGATGGCTCTTGGACAGCTCCATCAACGCGGAGGCCAGACTGTTGCCCGGCCGAGCCCAGAAATCATTGGGGGTGAAAGCCGCCAGGTTGTCATAGTCGACCGGCGCCGTGGAACCCGCCGGCCGCAGCCCGGCCAGCTCCTCATACAGGCGCACACCTTTGCGGGCCAGTGACCACGCCATCGCCACATCGAGCCGTGCCCGATGCCCGCCGAGGAGGTCCATGAGTTCGTCGCCTACGCCGGCCAGCCGCGTCTGGGGGTCCACAGCCGGCCGCGATGACGGCCCGTCTCCGACCGAAGCAGGGCCATGCCAGACCGATGCTCCGTCTCGCCAGTAGAAATCGAAGCCGCGCTGATCGCGCTGCCGCGCGATCATTTCTAGATTCCCATGGTCACCGTCTGCAAAAGTGCTCTGAATCAGCGATACTTCATCATACTGGGGACCCGGGATTCTTATCGGACCAGACCAGCCGCCCTCATCTACATCTTTTGAGCTATTGAGTTCCCCGCAATCCTTGAAGAAGTGGACAATCCCGCCACGAATACTAGGGACGACCAGCTCCAGGTTTCCGAAGTGCCCGAATTCCATAAAGCCGAACTCGGGGATCTCTTCATATCCGTAGTCGCCTTGAATAATGCAGGGGATGCCGGTGAATTCTCCGTCCAGTTCCGGGAATAGGTCATGGCCGAGCGTCGTGCGCCGGCGCCAATCAAGCCCGACCAAGTGGCCCAATGGACCCTGTTGGTGAAGGTGGATCCAGCCAAGAAATGACACCCCCGCCACGACCACGCTCCCATAAGACTGCATATCCGCATAGCCGGTAGCTGACACATGCGGGTACATGGTAGTCAGAGCCAGGCCTACACCCACGAGCCTGACAGAGCCGATCGTTTCCAGCTCTTCACCGACCATTCTCGTGGACCACCTCTGGGCAGACCCTCCATCATGGATGGAGAATCCAGCGGCCTGCCGGGGGGCGATCGGAGAGCCGTGGGGTGTGACTATCACAAAGTCGAACGGTTCATGTGTTGCTCTCGAGCCAAGGAGACCCTCTTTTAGCACGGCTCCCGTGTAGGCCATGCTCGGGTTGCCGATGACGTTATCGAAGCGCTTGAATGGACCATTCCATACCGGGCGCCGGCTGTTGTCCATCCAGTAATGGTCCACCGTGCCGTTCGGCCGGGACGCAAGCACTTCTAGATTGCCGAGGGGGCTATCGGCGATAAAGCGGAAATCGGACTCAATCAATGTCGAGCCGATATAGTCACCTTGACCGAACCGTATCGGCCCATGCCATACGAACGCGTGGTCGAAGGTCTTCTTGCCTTTGAAGCTTGTGCCGTTGTCATCAGAGAAAATCAGATTGATGTTGGGTGAGTCTCCTACTCCTATCCAGGCGAGGAACAGCATGTTGCGATGGGAGGCCATGGACGGTGCCCACCGGCTCTTCTCGTCCAGCGTGACCTTACCCTCGATGCCTTCAATGCCAAAACCGCCCGCCGTATTGGCGAACAATGTGACCTTCGCAACGCTCAGGTTCTCGTTTCCCGAACCTCTCCATGCCATGAACAGGCGCCCGCCGTGAGAGGCAAGGGCCGGATACATTGGGGTGAACTCATCGAAGGTTCTTTTGCCTTGAAAGGTAGCGCCGTTGTCGCCGGAGAAACTCAGATTCAGTTGCCTGTTTCCTTTTCCCGCCCAAGCCAGGAACAGTCGGCCACTGTGGGAGGCCAGGGCCGGAGCCATATCACTGGTCTCGTCCAGCGTGATCTTACCCTCGATGCCTTCAATGCCGAAGCCGCCCGCCGAATTGGCGAACAACGTGACCTTCGCGACGTTCAGTTGTTTGTCCAAACCCCTCCACCCAAGGAACAGGCGCCCGGCATGAGAAGCGAGGGTGGGCGCTCTATCGCTGAACTCTTCAAAGGTGATCTTTCCCTTGAAGGTTGCGCCGTTGTCGTCCGAGAACATCAGGTTGAGATTGTCATTGCCGTCACCCTTCCACGCCAAGAACAGCCTCCCGTTGTGGAATGCCAGCGCCGGTGGAGCCTCGCTCGTCTCTTCCAGCGTGACCTTGCTCTCAATGCCCTCAATGCCAAATCCACCCGCCGAATTGGCGAACAGAAGGGGTGTGATGAGGTTCAGATCTACGTCGTCCGACTCCCCTGAACCCTTCCACGCCACGAACAGGCGCCCCCCGGAAGCCAGTACCGGCCCGATATGGGCAAGAACGGACGAGTTGTCCCGCCAATAATGCGCCAGCCCGCCGTCCGGCCACGTGATCACTACTTCGTAGTTGCCATTTTCGCCCGCACGCCTCTGTGTCAAGAAGCCACCCAGGGGTGACAACATGGGCTTACGCCGCCAGTCCAGATCCCCCACGGCGATCTCCTCCGCAAGTGGTGTACGTGTAAGTGCAATGGTCCGTTCACTCCGTATGTACCCGCACCTGTTTCTGTGTCGCTCCGCTGGCCTTGATTTTTCGCGACGACCGTTTTGGTGCACTATTGGCGTAACGCCCGTTTTGGTGTGCTGGACGCGTCTCAAGCCGCCCGACGACTCATGATGAGATCTGCAGGAATGCGTACCGGCAGGCACAAGGTTTGACCGTGCTGTTTGAACAGGTCGTCCCGGGAGTCGAAATAGCCCAGATCGGCCAAGACGTGTCCTGAGAGGGCATTTGATTTGAGTAGATTGCCGCTTATGTCCTAGTAGGTGCCTCGCCAGGTTGGGGTGGTCTCGTCCGTTATGCGCTTGGTCAGGTTGTTGATCGAAGCGATGTGGATCATGGCCTGGGAACTGGTGGGTAGGGTTTCATAATCGCGGGTTAAACGGCGATACAGCATGAGCCAGCCCAGGCTGCGTTCGACGCTCGAAGGCCGGCTGAGGCGGGTCCGTCAGAAATTCGGCAGGAGACACACGGCCGCGCAGACCACGACAGATTCCAATGACGCGGAGAGGTGACGGTCATGAGTCAGGCAGAAGACCGGTGGACACCACGGGCACGCGTAGAACCTGGCGGGCCCGAGGCGCATGCCCGAGATGAATTGGACGATCTGCTGGAGGGCTCGTCGCTGGGCAGCCCGATGGTCAAGCGGATTCAGGCGTTGGTTCCCGCCGAGACAGCTCGGCGGGCCCGCGCCCACCGTCCTTCCCTCAGTGCCAAGTTCGACGTCAATGACCTGGTCACTCGGATTTTGGCAGTGATGTGTCGGCAAGCCGTGGCGCATAGAACCGGCGTGCGTCTTGCTGGGGGAAACACTACGGGCGATCCATGGTGGCCCCGTGCCGATACGTTCGCCCATGCCGTGCCCCGGCCGCTTGCCCCAGTGGACGTCTGGCGGTCGGCGGGTGACTTTGGCCTGAGGGTGCCGCACGGGATGCGCGCGGCCCTGAGAGTGATCGAACGACCGGGCGGTCCGGACAGGGTTCTCCACCAACTGGCGGATGACGGCGTTCTGGACGAGGTTCGCGATGATGTCGCCAGGCGAATCGCGGTGCTCGCCGCGGGTCTCATGGATGATGCGCCACCAGGACTCCTCCGGGCGTACGCGGCGGTTTTGGAGCGGAAATCTGCCGGGAAGCAACCACCCCTTACCTCACCTGATCCGGGGCGAGAGGGGCAGCGAGGAAGCAACCGGCTCACGGATGTTTCAGCCCAGGTCGCGTTCCCATCGGAACGCCCGCGACCAGCGCGGAAGAACTTCGAGGTCCACGATCGGTACATCGGCGATCCAACACTACTTTTTTCTTTCATGCCCGTCGGTCGACCGAAACGATTCTCCGATCTCTTTCGCTTCCTTCTTCACTGTCATAGCGAGCCGGATCCGGCATGCTTGCTCGACGGCGCGACGAGTTCAGATGTTCTCGATTTCGATTTCCTGACTAGCTTGTCGCATGACGCGGGAAAATCGTATCGCTCCTTCCAGAGGGCCATTCGCTGCCGTGAACAGCACGGAGCGTGGACGCGCTGCCCGGAATGTCAGCGCGAGTGGACCACCACCGGTTGGCCCTCGTCAACGGTCAACATGCGGGCCGCTGAGCACAGGCTCACCGGTTGCGCACCGACTGATCTCAGCAAGGAGTTAGAGGAGGCGCGTCGCCGTCTGCTCGACCTGCTGGGCTTTCGATCCAAGTCTGCTGATCCGCAATATCGCAGATCCATCGACCTGTCTCCCCACGAGTTCGGCTGGCTACCGGCGAGAGCAAGCGACAGGGAGCTTTTTGATCTAGCGCTACGGCAGCACAGAAACTCGTTGGGGCGATTCACCGCTTCAAGGAGTCCACTTGTTCAGGGAAGAAACACAGAGTGCGGCAATGACGAAATCTCCGCTTAAATCGTATGGCTCCTTGCCTAAATGGCGGCCCGTTGTTCTTATGCAATTCTTACGTGTTCAATCCCGGAAGAGGACAGCCCATGGGGCGTACTGGAAGGCAAAGGGGCTCATCGAAGTCGAGCGGGATTAGAGGCATCCGTGGCCGCACCACCAGAGCTGCGCGGCCGACATATCTCAGCAAGTTACCTTACGGAGGAACTTGAGCTAATCTTCGTTGATCTTTTCTTCGAGCCAGGCTGCTCAACGGGCCTCGCTGTACCGCTCGGCACGCTGATCGCCCGTAAGAGTACTCACATCTGAAGAGCGGGAACGCAGCTCTGCCGCGCCCGCGTCACCATCGCTACGCCCGGTGACGGCTGTGTGAGCGAACGCGGCGTCAGCAGCTCGGCGTGGCCGTGGTCTGTCCCGTCTGCAGCAGGTAGGTCACCTGCGCGCCTGCCTGCCGGGTAAGGGGACCTGACAGGTCGAGGCCGAGGTGACGGGCGAGCTCCGGCGTGTGGAGCCGGGCAGCGGCTTCCACCAGCGTGGCATAGGCGTTCGTGGCCGTCCGGGCGCGACGCCAGGCAGTGAGAGTGATAATGGCGGCGAGCAGCAGCCCCGGCCACCACAAGGCGCCGATGGCAAGGTAGAGCAGACCCCAGCCGGCGAGGGTGGTGGCACGGCTGAGGGCATCGCGGGTGGCGGTGACCTCGGTGCGGGTGATGTCCGGGACGGAAAGCCACAAGTACGGCCACACTGTGGCCAGATCCAGGTCGAAGTCACGCTCGAGCCTGGTGGCGACCGCGGCCAGACGGTCGCCCATCCAGGTCGGACGCTCGGGGAGTTCATGGGCGATCCGGACGAGCGAGCCGTACGCGGCTTCCAAGCCGTCGCCCGGCTCAGGTGGCCTGCCGCCCGCGCGGTGAGCGCGGGCCAGGGCGGCGGCGGCCTCCTCGCGCCGCCGGGCGTGGCGGTCGCTTGCGGCGTGCCAGCGAGTGCGGCGGCGCACGACCAGCAGTCGGGCGAGGCGGCGGCCGGGCGCGGGCCACTGCTCCCAGTCGGCTGCCAGCCACAGCCGTTCGGCCAGCGAACCGGCGGCCTGTGCGATCACCCCGGCGGCCGCCGAGGCCAGCAGCAGGGCAAGCAGTACGGCCGCTGTCCGGCCGGCGGAGCCCGACTGGGCTCCGCCGGCCAACTGGTCGATCCGGCGGCTCAGCCGGTCCGCGTCAAAGGGATGCGCGTGGCCCAGCGTCCGCGCGGCGGCCAGGACCGCCAGGTAGAGGGCGCCCGGCAGGACGAGTAGCGTCAGCCAGCGCTCCGCGATCTTCTTCCCGAGTTCTGCCAGCAGTCCGCCCATCTCACAGCCGCTCCTGCAACATGGGCTCGCCGTCGATGCCGCACACTGGCGGGCTGGCGGCCGGATCGAACCAGGCGTAGCGGGCGCACCGGCGGCCCGGGCAGAGGTAGAGAGCGCGCTTCGGGCGGGCGAGGCCAAAGTCGCCGAGGGCCTTCGGGATGGCGCTGCGTACGTTGCCGTACACGCCCAGCGCGTCGCCGCCAGCCTGGAGTGCCTCGTGCAGTGCACGGATCAGGCCGTCCACTTCGGCGTCCGCGCGCAGCGCGGCGAGCAGCCTGTCCAGCGGGCCGGTGTCGCCCGCCTGCTCCAGCTGCCAGCGGATGTCGGCGAGATGTTGGCACACGTACTCGATCGCCTCGCCCACCGGATCGGCGCCTGCCGCTCCCTGGTTCTCGTCCACCGGGTTACCGTATCCGCTGCAAGCCCTGCCGAGGCGGCAGATGTCCGGCTAAAGTCACCTTCAGTACGTTAGAGGGGACCTCGTGGCCAAGGAGCAGGTCGCTGCGGTACAGGCGCATCTCCAGCGCATTGCCGAGACCCAGGATCCGGCCCACGCGCTGTCGCCGGACGCACTCGCCGATGCCGGCCGGTTGGCGGACGTCCAGGACGGCGGGACCGCCGCCGCGTATGCGCTCGGGTGGCTGTACTGGTACCAACATCTGGCCCTGCCCGAGAGGGAGGGCGAGGAGGCCCTCAATAGGGCGATCGCGCTGCTCGCCGACTGCCTTCTCACAGGTCTCGAACCGCTTCCCCAACCGCTCCTTCCCCGCCTCGCACAGGCCGCGGTTCCTGCGGCCACCGCACTGCTGGAGCAAGCGGCCGCACCCGACCCTGACGTCGTCCGGGCGGCCACCGACGCCTGGCGGCGCGTCGCCAGCGCCACACCGCACGACGACCTGTACCGGGCGCATCACCTGACCACATACGGCATCGCCCTGCATCGCCTGTTCGAGGTCACCGGGGAGCACGAGGCTCTGGAGGCCGCCGTCGAGGCGTGCCGCGACGCCGTGAACGCCGCCGCGGAGAGCGAACTCGAGCCAGCGGACTACTACTTCCACCTCGGCTACATCCTGCAGGCCCGATTCCAGCAGAACGGGGCCCTGGAAGATCTGCACAGCGCCGTCGACTCGATGCAGCAGGCCCTCGACTCCCTGCCGGAGGACGAAGCCACTCCGCCGCACTGGCTGCCGAGCCTTGCGACCGTGAGGGCCGCGTTGTTCGAGCTCACCGGCGCGCCGGAGGATCTCGACGCGCTCATTGAAGCGCAGCGGCTGGTCGTCACCGCCATGGCGGCCGACGATCCCGGGCGGGCGGAGTGGCTGTTCGGCTTCGGCATGGGACTGCGACAGCGGTTTGACCTCGCCGGCGACCCCGCGGACCTTGACGCGGCGCTCGAGGCGGAAGAGCAGGCCCTCGCGGCGACCCCCCTGGACGACCCGGATCGGGCCGTCCAGCTGTTCCACTTCGCGCTCCTGCAGTACAACCGGTTCGAGCTCAACGGGGCCTCCGAGGACCTGGACGATGCCATCCGGGGACTCCGCCAATCCGTCGCCGGAACCTCAGTGGACGCCCCGTACCGGACCTCGATGCAGGTGGCACTCGCGACGGCCGCTTTCCTCGGTTTCCTGTCCTCCGGATCGCCGGTTCACCTCGACATCGCCATCGACGCCGGCCGCGAAGCCGACGCGGGCATCCCAAGGGACGACCCGGAGGCCGTCGCCGTGCTGACGAACCTCGCCGGCGCGCTGCGCAACCGCTTCGACCGTACCGGCGCGAGAGAGGACTTGGACGACGCCGTCGAGGCAGGCCGGCAGGCCGTCGCTCTCGCTCCCGACGACCACCCCGCCCGGCCGAGTGCCCTGTTCAATCTCGGTGTCGCGCTGCACATCCGTTTCGAACGCGACGGCGCGGCGGACGACCTGGAGGCCGCCGTGTGCTGTTTGGAGCACGCCGTCGCCACCGCCGAAGGCCGCGACGTCCAGGGCATGTATTCGTCGAGCCTGGGTCTTGCCCTGCGGAGCCGCTTCGAACGTACGGGCGTGCCGGCCGATCTGGACGCGGCTGTCGATGCCGGACGACGGGCCGTGGACGTCACAGCGGACGGCCCGGATCGGGCCCCGTACCTAGCCAACCTCGGCGGCTCACTGCACAGCCGCTATCGTCACGGCGGCGTGCGCGCCGATCTGGACGCGGCCGTCGACGCCACGGCGCATGCCCTGCGCCTCACCCCTGCAACCCATCCGCTGCCAGCAGGTCACCTCGCGGGGCTCGGTTCCCTCCTGCTCACGCGATACGAGCTCAGCGCGGACCCCGGGGATCTGGAAGCCGCGCTCGATGCGCTGGAGCAGGCCGTGGAGAACTACCCCGCCGGGCATCCCGGCCTGCCTGGGGCGCTGTCCAACCTTGGTGCCGCCCTGCGCAGCCGGTTCGATCGCACGGGGAACCCGGCCGACCTCGACGCCGTCATCGAAGCGGGGCAGCAGGCTGCCGCGGCCCTGCCTGAGGACCACCAGGACCGCGCGAGCTTCCTGGCCAACCTCAGCTTCGCCGTACGCAGAAGGCTCCAGCTCGAAGGGACGGGCGCCGAGCTGGACGCCGCGATCGAGACCGGGCACCGTACCCTGGTCGCCCTGCGAGCCGACGCTCCAGAACGGACAGGCCTGCTGTACGACCTCGGTACCGCGCAGTGGACGCGGTTCAAGAACACCGACGCCGCAGCCGATCTGGACGGCGTGATCCTCAGCTGGCGGGAGGCCGAGGAGCACGCCACGGCGGACGACCCCGGACGCGCCGGCGGCCTGTCCAATCTCGGTGTCGCCCTGAGGCGTCGCTTCGAGCGTATGGGGGCGGCGGAGGACCTGGACGCCTCGATCGACGCCCTCAAGCGTGCCGTGGCCGCGGCCCCCGCCGACCACCCCGATCGAGCGACATTTCTGGCAAACCTGGGGATGTCGCTGGCGCTGCGCTTGGAACTCGCTGAGCCCGCCGACCTGGACGCGGCCACCCAGATGGGCGGGCAGTCCGACGAGTCCCACCAGGTAACGGCCCTCTACGGCCTCGCCGCCGCGTCGCAGACTCAGTTCGAGGAGACCGGCGCCTCGGCGGATCTGGACCTTGCCGTCTACGCCGCGGAGCAGGCTCTTGACATCGCCCCCGCCGATCACCCCGACCGGCCCGCCATCCAGATGAACCTCAGCGGCGCCCTGCTGAAACGGTTCGAACTCACGGATGTGCCGGCGGATCTGGATGCTGCCGTCCACGCCGCGGAGCAGGCTCTCGATCTCTCCTCGAACGCCCACCACATCCAGGCCGGGGCGCTGTCCAACCTCAGCGCCATCCTGCGAAGACGATTCGAGCGCACTGGCGCCCCGGCGGACCTGGACGCCGCCATCGTGGCCGGACAACAGGCCATGCACGTCGCTCCGGCGGATCATGACAACCGCGCCGCCATCGGGTTCAACCTCGGCACCGCCCTGCTTGCGCGGTTCGAACTCGATGAAAGGCCGGCGGATCTGGATAGCGCCATCGAACTCTGGCGGCAGGCTGCCGACATCGACGGCCCCGACCGAGCGATGATGCTGGCCACTCTCTGCGCCGTCCTTCAGGCACGGGCCGAGCACTCCGGCCTGCCGGAGGACCTGGACGCCGCGATCCTGGCATGGCGGCAGGCTGCGGATGCCACCCCTGCCGACGGCCCGGACCTTGGCACGTACCTCTACAACCTTGCCCGCGCTCTACACGTCCGGTCCGAACTCACCGGATCAACGGCGGATCTGGATGCGTCCGTCCAGGCCGGGCAGCAGGCCGTGGATGCCGTCAACGCGAGGGATCCCCACCGGCCGTCGATGTTGTCGAATCTCTGCGGCGCGCTGCTGGCGCGGTTCGGGCGTACAGGAGCGCTTGGGGACCTGGATGCGGCCGTTCGGGTCGGCAGGCAGGCGGTGGACGACGCCGCGGATGCCGCCGCCCGGGCAAGGTACCAGTCCAACCTCGGCTACGCACTGCGGCTCCGCTTCGAGAGCACCGGTCAGACGTCTGACCTGGATGCCGCCATGGACCTGGTCGAGCAAGCCGTGGCCGCCACCCCCACCGGACACCCGGCCCGGGCGGGCTACCTGACCAACCTCGGCGGCGCCCTGCTGGTGCGGTTCGGACACACGCGATCGCCGGCCGATCTGGATGCGGCCATCGCCACGACTGAGCAGGCCGTCGACTCCGATGCAGGCCACACGGTACGGGCCGAGGCACTGTCCAACCTCGGCCTCGCATTGCGTGCCCGGTATGGGCTCACCGGAGCAGTGAGGGATCTGGACGCCTCCGTCCAGGCCGGGCAGCGGGCCATGGATGCCACTCCCTCCGGCCATCCCAGCCGGGCCGGCAGCCTGTCCAACCTCTGTGGCAGCCTGCTGACCCGTTTCGAGCGAACAGGAATGCCCGAGGACCTGGACGCCGCGATCGAGGCGGGGCGGCAAGCCGTCGACACCGCGCCCGCCGACCACCCCGACAGGCCGGGTTATCTGACCAACTTCGCCTCCGCTTTGCAGACGCGATTCGAGCATGCCGACGCGGTTGAAGACCTGGACGCCCTTATTGAGGCCAGACAGCAGGCCATAGCCGCCACACCGGCCGGACAGCCGGGCGACCCCGCCGACCTGGCCGACCTCAGCTCCGCCCTGCGCGTCCGGTTCGGACGCACAGGTGCGCTGGACGATCTGGACGCCGCCGTCCAGGCCGGGCGGCAGGCCGTGTCCACCGTGACCGCCGACCACCCTCACCGGGCTGCTTACCTGGCCGATCTCGGCTCCGCCCTGCGCACTCGGTTCACGTTCACGGGCGTGATGGACGATCTGGACGCCGCCATCGACGTGATCGAGCAGGCATTGGCCGCCGCCCCCGCCGGGCATCCTGCCGACGCGGGGCACCTGTCTCTCCTGGGCAGCGCGCTATCGACACGGTTCGGAAGCACAGGTGCGCTGGACGATCTGGACGCCGCGATCGAGGCGGGGCGGCAGGCCGTGTCCGTCGCGCCCGCCGACCATCCCGATCGGCCGGGCTATCTGTCGCTGCTCAGCGGCGCGCTCTGGGCACGGTTCGAGCGCACCGCGGTGCCGGCGGATCTGGATGCCGCGATCGAGATCGGGCGGCAGGCCGTGGCGGACGTCACTCCAGCCAACGACCGCAATCTGGCGCTGTCCCTGTCCAACCTCGGCATCGCTCTCCAGGCGCGGTTCAGGCGCACCGGCGCGCTGGCGGACCTCAACTCCGCGATCGAAACCATCGAGCGGGCCGTGGACGTCATCCCCGCAGGCCGCCCCACCCGGGCGATGTACCTCTTCAACCTCGGCTTCGCGCTGCGGGTACGGTTCGAGCATGGCGGCGCGCTGGCGGACCTCAACTCCGCCATCGAGATCGGGCGGCAGGCCGCCGACGCCACCCCCGTCGGCCACCCCGAGCGGGCGCTCTATCTGAGCGGCCTCGGCGGCGCCCTGTCCGTACGGTACGAGCGCACCGGCGCGCGAGCCGATCTGGACGCCGCCGTCAAGGCTCTCGAGCAGGCCGCCGCCGCCACCCCGGTCAACCACCCCGACCGGGCGATGTCCTTGTCCAATCTCGGTGGTGTACTGCTCCAGAGGTACGAGCACACCGAGGTGCCGGCGGACCTGGACGCCGCCATCGAGACCTTCGAACAGGCCGTGGACAGCGCCCCGGCCGACCACCCCTCCCGGCCCGCCTACCTGTCCAACTTGGGCGCGGCCCGGGAGGCGCGGTTCGAACGCTCCGGAGAACAGGCGGACCTGGACGCCGCCATCGAAGCCCGGCAGCAGGCGGTGGACACGAGCCCGGCCGACCACCCCGAGCGGGCGACATTCCTGGAGGGTCTCGGCCTTGCGCTGATGACGCGGTTGGGACGCACCGGAGTGGGCGAGACCGCGGCATTGGACGCCCTCGAAGGCGCGGTGGACGTGACCGCGGCCGGGCCGTCGATCCGGATCCGCGCGGCGAAGATGGCCGCGAGACTGGCCGCGGCGCTGTCGCAGCCAAATCGTTCAGCGGATCTGCTGGAGACTGCGGTACGCCTGCTGCCGCAGGTCGCGCCGCGCCAACTCCGTCGAAGCGACCAGCAGCACGCGCTGGGCAGATTCGCCGGCCTCGCCAGCGACGCCGCGGCCCAGGTCCTCGCCACGGACAGCCAGGAAGGGCCGGACCGGAACAGCGCGGCTCGCGCGCTGCGACTGCTGGAGTCCGGTCGTGCCCTCCTGCTCACTCAGACGCTGGAGACTCGCAGCGACCTCACCGAGCTCCGGCAACGCCACCCCCGGTTGGCGGCTCGATTCCTCGAGCTGCGAGACCGGCTCGACACCGCCGACCCCGCCCTCGTCCCCCTGAGCGCGGCCACCGCTACACCACTCGACCACCGGGACGGCAGCGACCGCCACCGCCTGGCCTCCGAGCTGGAGGCGACCGTCGGGGAGATCCGCGCGTGTGACGGCTTCGCCTCATTCCTGCTCCCTCCGGAGCCTCAGGAACTCACCGCGGAGGCGGGGCAGGGACCGGTCGTGGTGTTCAACACCTCTCGCCTGCGAAGCGACGCCCTGCTGTTGACCGCGGAGGGCATCACCCACATCCACCTTCCAGAGCTCGCCGTACGTCCCCTGACCGACAAGGTCAACACCTTCCACCGCGCGCTGGCGGTCACCCGAGATCGGAAGGTCACCGGAAGGCGGCGGATGGAGGCTCAGGCCGTCCTCCACGAGATCCTGGAGTGGCTATGGGATGCCGCCGCCGAACCCGTCCTGCACGCGCTCGGCCACGATGCGCCGCACGTCCCGGGAACGCCATGGCCCCGGGTGTGGTGGATCCCCGGCGGGACGCTGGGCCTGCTGCCCCTCCACGCCGCCGGCTACCACCGCCTGACGGCCGAAGAGCGGGGCAACCGCACGGTCATGGACCACGTCATCTCCTCCTACACTCCCACCGTCCACGCTCTGCGGCATGCCCGGGCCTCGGCGCCCACCTCTCCCACGACCGCCAGAACCCTGATCGTCGCGATGCCCACCACCCCCGGCGAGAACCCGCTTCCGTACGCCGCCGACGAAGCCGCGCTGCTGAGCGCCAAACTTCCCAACGCCCTCCGATTCGTCGAGCCCGATCCACTCCAGCAGCCCCCGGCAGGCCGCGGTTACAGAGCCCCGATCCGAACCGAGGTTCTCTCCGGCCTTTCCGAATGCTCGATCGCGCACTTCGCCTGCCACGCCACGAGCGACCCCACCGAGCCCTCTCTCAGCCGGCTACTGCTCCATGACCACGCCGCCGCCCCACTGACGGTGGCCAGCCTCGCCCCGGTCAATCTCGACCATGCCGAACTGGCCTACCTGTCCGCCTGCAGCACCTCGCTCGCCAGCCACCCCGACCTCCGCGACGAAGCCATCCACCTCGCGTCCGCCTTCCAGCTCGCCGGGTTCCGGCACGTGGTGGGCACCCTGTGGGAAATCAACGACGCCATCGCGGTGGACGTGGCCGACGCCTTCTACACAGCACTGCGCACTGAATCCGGCGCTCTCGACACCGGCCGCTCCGCCCACGCCCTCCACCATGCCGTCCACGCCATGCGCGACCGGCTCCGGGCCGCCCCCTCGCTGTGGGCCTCCTACCTGCACGCCGGCGCCTGACGCGCTCGCCTCATTGCTGAGTCACGGCACGTGTGGTTTTGCTCGTGGGGAACTGACCGCACTTGCTCGTGAGTCTTGACCGCACTTGGCGGCCGGAAGCATGATCGATGTTCGCGAGAAGTGACCGCACTTTGGCGGCTGCGGGTCCGCGTGTCGGAGTCGTTTCGGCGCCACCGCGGACGCCCCATCTCCGCCTTGATCGGAGGGAGGGGCGGCAGGACATGCGGGTGACGATGACGAGCGCTCCAAAACGGACTGACCGCGCGAATGAGGACTTCACCTGCGCCGGACCGACGGCAGCGGTGCTGATTGACGGCGCTGGCATCCCCGGCACCGAATCGATCTGTCGGCACGGCGTGGCCTGGTATGCCAATCGCCTGGGAGGCAGCCTCCTCAGCCTTTTGTCACTCGTGCAGGACCGCAGTGTTTCGGCGCTGCTCGCCGAGGCCATCGAGCAGGTGACCAACGATCATCGTGACACCTGCGACGTGGCCAGCCCCATCAGCCCATCGGCGACCGTAGCCATCCTGCGCCTGTCCGACGGCCTCCTCGAGTACCTGGTGCTCGGTGACTCGGTCCTCGTGCTCGGCAGAGCAGATGATGCGCCGTTCGTCGTATCCGATCCCCGGGAGGTAATCATCAGCCGGTCGTACCAGCCCGCGATCGAGGCCGCCGCCAAGGGTAGCGACGAGCACCACCGACTCCTGCGAGACTTGCGCGCCAACCGCAACCAGCCGGGCGGCTTCTGGCTGGCCAAGGACGACCCGCGGGCGGCAGACGAGGCGATCACCGGAAGCTGCCCGATCTCCGGACTAACCGGCGCCGTTCTGCTCAGCAATGGAGCCAGCCGCATCGTGGACCGGTTCCAGCTCGCCGATTGGCCACAGGTCATGGCCGTTTTGGCGTCTAGCGGACCTGCCGAAATCATCCGTCGTGTCCGGCAGGCGGAAGCGCGCTATGCAGTGGCGGCGGACGATGCGACGATCACACACTGCACCGACCTCGGCGAGGCCTGACCGCTGTCAGCGGAGCTTGGGCCGGTGGTCAGTTCTGCTGGGCTGCGCGGGTCTGGGCGAGGCGGTAGGAGTCGGTGCCGGTCTCGATGATGTTGCCGCCGAAGGTGAGCCGGTCGACGATGGCGGCGCAGAGGCGGGGGTCGGTGAAGGTCTTGGTCCAGCCGCTGAAGGATTCGTTGGAGGCGATGGCGACGCTGGCCTTCTCTTCTCTCTCGGTGAGGACCTGGAAGAGGAGCTCGGCGCCGCGCCGATCGAGTTCCATGTAGCCCAGCTCGTCGACGCAGAGGAGGTCGACGCGGCCGTAGCGGTTGATGGTCTTGGTCAGCTGCTTGTCGTCGGCGGCCTCGACGAGCTCGTTGACGAGCTTGGTGGCCAGGGTGTAGCGGACGCGGTGGCCGGCCATGGCCGCCTCGGTGCCCAGGGCGATGAGCAGGTGGGACTTGCCGGTGCCGGAGTCCCCGATCAGGCAGAGGGGAAGGCCCTTCTTGACCCAGTCGCAGGTGGCGAGGGTGTTGATGACGGCGGGGTCGACGTTCGGGTTGGCGGCGAAGTCGAAGGCGCGCAGGGACTTCTCGCGGGGGAACCCGGCGGCCTTGATGCGCCGTTCGGAGCGGCGGCGGGCGCGGTCGTCGCACTCGGCCATGAGCAGCTCGGCGAGGAAGCCACGGTAGGACATCTGCTCGCGGGCGGCGGCCTCAGCCAGGTCGGGGAACTGGGCGCGGACGGTGGGCAGCCGGAGCATCCGGCATGCCTGGTCGACGGCGGCGTCGGCGGCCTGCTCGGTCAGTCCGCGGCGGGGCTTGGAGGTCATGGCCTGGCGTTTCCTTCCTGCGCGATTCGGGTTCGGCGGAGCAGCTGGTCATAGGCGGCGACCGACGGCAGCGGGCGAGTGTCAGGTGGCAGCTTGTCCAGGCGGCGGGCGGTCAGGGACGCCACTGCGGGCGGGGTAGCCGGGTCCGCGCCCCGGACGGGCTGGCCAGCGGTCTCGTCGGCTGCCTTGCGGGCCTCCAGCGCGACCGCGTCGGCGGTCAGCGCCCCTGCCCGCAGGGCGGCGGCAAGCCCGCCGACGACGTGCTCGCTGTCCATGTGCCGGTGGAGCAGCAGGACTTCGACCAGGGCTCGGGTGCCGGCGGCGTCGCCGTGGGCTTTGCGGGCGGCGGCCCACCAGGCGTCGTGGACCGGGGTGAACTTCCCCGCGGCGCGGGCCTGCTCCAGCGCGGTCGACCCGGGCAGCGCGCCGGGCTTGCGGACCAGCGCCTCCAGGTAGTGGTCCAGGTCGAGGCGGGTTCCGGACTTGCCGGGCAGCCGCTCGTGTCTGGCGACCTCGGCGCGCCCGTCGTAGATGACGAGGTCTGAGGCGTGGAGCAGGACGCGGACCCTGCGGCCGATCAGCCGGACCGGCACGGAGTATTTGTTGGTGCGGACGGTGACCTGTGAGAACCGGTCAACACGCGGGGTGAACCAGCGTCCAGTCTCGAACGGCTCGGCCGGCAGGGGCCGCAGCAGCGGCCTCTCGATCGCCAGGAACTCCCCGACGGTCCGCGCCCGGCTGCCGATCCGGCGGGCCTCGTCCGCGGCGTCCCACTCGTCGATCATCGCGTTGAGAGCCTGAACTGACGGCACGTCCGGGACGGGGACAAGATGGTTGCGGCGGAACCAGCCGATCTGCCCTTCCACCCCGCCCTTCTCGTGCGCGCCTTCGATGCCGGGCCGGCAGTAGAAGGCGTCCAGGCCCCAGTGGGAGCGGAACGCGGTCCACCGGTCAGTCTCCACCCTCGACCGGCTGAACCCGATCACCTGCGCGACCGCGGACTTGAGGTTGTCGTAGCGGATCTTCCCGGTCGGCACCCCTCCCAGGACGCGGAACGCGTGCTCGTGGCCCTCGAAGAACGCCTCCTGCCCGCCCGACAGGGAGACCCGGTGCACCGCTTTGCCGGAGAACGACAGCCGCAGGCAGAACAGGAAGCACTTGACATCCTCCCCGGCCAGCCGGACCACGACCTCGCCGAAGTCGACCTCCGCCTCGCCGCCAGGGCGGTGCGACTGCCGCACGAACACCTCGGCCGGGCCCCGGCCAGCCTCCGCCCTGATCTGCGGCTTTCGTGCGGCGACATAGGCTCTGACCACGGGATAGGACACGTCCGTCATCTCGTGCTCGTCGATCAGCCGGTGCCAGATCCTTGTGACGGTGTGCCGCTGCTTGCGCGGCGCGTCCAGGTCCGCTCTCAGGATCTCATCGATCGCCGGCTTGAACGGGTCCAGCTTCGAGGGCCTGGGCGGCAACTGCTACCGCGGCTCGGGCCACGCAGACGCCATGGCTTTGACGATCGTCCGCCGGCCAACCCGGTACTTCTTCTCGATCGCACGGCCCGACATCCCCGCACGGACATCCCGGCGGATCGCGGCGTACAGCTCGACCTTCGAAGGGGGCATGGGGACGCTCCTTCATAACGAAGCGCATCCAGCATGTCACCATAAGACACATCGTGCGGTCAAAACTCACGAACAACGACTTCACCGAAACAGGGCCGCGGTCACACCCGGCGAGCAACTGCGGTCAACTCTCACGAGCAGAACCAGGTGGGCCTGCTCGACCAGGAAACGGTGAAACGACTGCCCATCATCACCGATCCCCAGGGCCTGCTGGCCGGCACCGTAGCCCCCAACCAGTTAGCACAGCCTCGGTAGCACGGGTCGCCGGGCGGCTCTCGTACCGGCCGAAATACCGCCCGGATTCCTGCCTTGCGCCAATGTGGGTGGCCGGTCCTGACCGAAGTACGGCGACGTCGCTCGCGGATCGCGGCGCTGGACGTGATCCGCGGCTTCGCGTTGTGCGGAGTCTTGCCGGTCAACGTCCAGCCGATCGCCCACACAGCTGGGGCGCCGGTGGCGGGGCCGCCCGGCGATGGAGCTCCTCACTACCGCAAGGACCTCTGACAGGGGCAGACCCGACGGGACGTGACCTGGTAACGCCGCGGAAACTCACAACGCTTCAAGCGGCATCTACAAGCGGTCAAGGGCACACCTGCCGGAACTCCTCTCCCTCGACGTAGCGCCGCCACTCGGCGCGGGTGAAGGAGCGGCCCGCCTGCGCGCACACCGCGGCGGCGGGGTCGGCGGGCGCCGCGACATTCCACAGCCGCAGGGTCAGATCGGCGCTTGCCGTGGCGAGCAGGGCCCCGTCCGGGCTGAAGGCCACATCGGCCACGGTCTTCGCGTGACCGGTCAGCGCGGGGCCGACCTGTCGGAGGGTCGGTACGTCCCACAACCGCACGGTGCGGTCCCCCGAGCCGGTGGCGAGGGTTCTGCCGTCGGGGCTGAACGCCATCGCGCCGACGGAGTTGGTGTGACCGGTCAGGATGACCCCTTTCTGACGCCGGCTCGCCACATCCCACAGCCGCACGGTGCCGTCAGCCGCCGTGGTGGCCAGGAGCTTCCCGTCGCCGCTGAAGGCCAGGGCGCTCTGCTGATCCGTGGCGGCGCCGTGCAGAGGCTCTCCGATTTGACGGCGGGTGGCGACGTCGAACAGCCTTACGGTCTGGTCGCTACCCGCCAGCGCCAGGATGGAGCCGTCAGGGCTGAACGCCTTCGCGGGCACGAAGCTGGTGTGGCCCTTGACGACGATGCGAAGTCCGGCCTCGCGGCGGCCCACGACGTCCCAGATCGCGACAGAACCATCGTTACCGGTCAGCACCCAGAAGGCGCTGAGCCCGCCGTCGGCACTCAGCTCGCCGAACGAGCCGAGCCTGTCGGCGTGGCCGATCTGGCGGCGGGTGGCGGCGTCCCACCGCCGTATGGCGCCATCGGTCCCGGCCGTGGTGAGCGTCCTGCCTTCACGGCTGAACCTGATGGCGCGGACGCCGGCCCATTCGCGGGGCACCGGATCGTCCTCAGGGCGCAGGCGGGGGCCGGCCTCGCGGCGGGTGGCCACGTCGAAGAACCGGACAGCGCTGTCCTTGCGGTCGGTACCCATGGCGACCACGGGATCGGAGGCGGCCAAGGTCTTTCCGCCGAGGCTGAAGGCGACGTCGTACGTGCCGGGCATCGCTGCGCCGAGCTGCCGGTGCGCCGTCGGGTCCCACAGCCACACCTGGCCGTCCACGTCGGCGGCCGCGAGGGTCCTTCCATCAGGGCTGAACGCCAGCCTCTCGTTCCAGAACCGCCTGTTGGTCAACGGGTCGCCCACCTGCTGACGGCTCGCGGTGTCCCACAGCCTCGTGTAGCCGTCTCTGCCACCGGTGGCGAGCCTCGTCCCGTCCGGGCTGAAGGCCACCGCGTAGAAGCCGAGGTCGCTGCCCGTTCCCCGCAGGACGCCACCGATCTGCTCGTAGGTGGTCAGATTCCACAACCGGGCGGTCCGGTCCGCGACGCTGACCGTCGCCAGTGTTCCGCCATCCGGGCTGAGGGAGATGCCGCTGATGTCGCCGGCGTGCCCGGTGAGCGCCTTGCCGATCTGGCGGCGGGTGGCGAGGTCCCAGACGCGTGCGGTGTCGTCGGCGCCGGCGCTGATCAGCCGTTTTCCGTCCGGGCTGAAGGCCACCTGATCGATGGAGTTGCGAACGGAGTTGTGGTCGGCGCGACCGATGAGGGCTCCCGCCTGCTGGCGCTCGACGATGTCCCACAACCGCACGGTGCCGCTCGTGGTCGCGGTCGCGAGGGTCCTGCCGCTCAGGCTGAACGCCATCGCTCGTACTCCGTCCACGACGTCCAGCGGGGGTCCGAGCGGCCGGCGGGTGACCACGTCCCAGAACACGACCTCGTGAAAGCATGCCGTGGCCAGCACCTTCCCGTTGGGGCTGAAGGCCGCCTCGAACCCGAAGACGCACAACCCCTCATGAACGATCGGGTCGCCGAGCTGACGGTGGGTCGCCGGGTCCCACAACCGGACGGTGCCGTTGTAGCCGGTCGCGATGATCGAACCGGTGGGGCTGAACAGCAGCTGGTCGACGGAGCTGTCCTGCGCGGAGAAGATTCCCCGGTCCGCGCGGGCCGCCACGTCGAGCAGGCGCCGACGCGTCTCGGGAGTTTCGGCCAGCCGCCACGCCGTCACGGCCAGCAGCGCGGACGTGACCGGATCGTCGGTGACCTCACTCTCCATGGCGAGCCGGCGCGACACCGCCAGTTGCCGCTCCTGGACCGCCAGCAGGCGCTGCTCGTCGGCGTTGTTCGCCGCGTTCACGGCGATGCCTGCGGCGAGCAGGGCGAGCACCGACAGCGTGGCCAGACCGGCCATGACGAAGGCGCGGCGCCGGCCCGCCCGCCGCACGGCCCCGACGGACGCCACGACGAAGCGGTTCACGACGGGACCGGGCGGCGGGAAGCTGCCCGGGTCGCGGTCCCAGCGGGGCCGGCTGTCCTGTACGGCCAGCAGCCGGGCCCCGCGGTAGAGGAAGGCGGGGTCGCGGTGGTTCTCGGCCCATTGCCCGGCGTCCTCGACGAGCCGGTCGTACACCGCGTGCGCGGTCAGATCGGGTTCGATCCACTGCCGCAGAGTGGGCCAGGCGGGCAGCAGGGCGTCGTGTGCGATCTCCGCGCGATCCTCGTGCAGCGTGATCAGGCGCAGCCCGGCGAACGCCGACAGCAGCTCCCCGACCCGGGCCCTCCGCTGCTCCGAGTCCGCGGCCGCGGCGGCGTGGAGCTCGGCCCAGGTCGCGCTGCGTCGCACCAGCCGCCCACCTGAGGTGATCATTGTCATCCGCCGGAAGATCCGCAGCGTGGCCTTACGATCAGCGGGAGACAGCCGGTCGAGCAGTTCGTCAGCCGTGCGCTGCACGGAGAAGCGGACCTGGCCGGAGTCCTCGTACCCGCGGATGGTCAGCCTGCCGTCCTCGCGTCTTTCCCAGGTGTTGAGCAGGGCCTGCGACAGCAACGGCAGGGAGGCGGCCTCGAAGCCGCCGCCGGCCTGGACGCCACCAGCCTGGTCGCCGCCGGCACGCAGCTCACGCAGAATGATCTCGACCAGACCAGCTTCGAGTTCAAGGCCTACAGCGGCGGCGGGACCGGCGATGGCCAGCCGCAGGTCCGGCTCCGTCATCGGCTCGACGATCACCTGGCCGTCCTGGATGGCCTCGGCGAGCTGAGGGTAGGCGGCGCAGCGGTCCCAGTAGTCCGCGCGCACTCCGATGATCACCGCGGCGCCGGCTCCGGCCAGGGCGTACAGGGTCTGGACGAACGCCTGGCGCTCCCGCTCGTCGGCCACCAAGGTGAACAGCTCCTCGAACTGGTCCACCACCAGCACGAACCGCCCGTCCGGCGGGCCGGCCTCCCCTACACGCTCCTGCGCTCCGTCGCCTGCCCTCTCCAGATGCTCCCTCGATCGCCCGCCGACCTCGTCCGGACGCACTCGTAATCGCTCACCGGCCTCCTCGGGACCCGCTCGTAATCGCTCATCAGCATCCTCCGCGCTTCCGCCGTACGCCTGCGCCCAGGCTTCAGCCAGCGCGCGGAACGGCTCCAAAGTCGGCGTGACGAGCAGACGGGGCCGGTCCCGTGACCCGGGCAGCAGCGGCGTACCCTCCGCGAGCGCCGGCATCAGCCCAGCCCGCAGCAGCGACGACTTTCCCACGCCCGAGGCCCCCGAGACCAGCAGGATGGAGCCGCGCTCCCGCAGCCGGGACCCGAGCCGCTCCAGCAGGTCGCGGACCGCACGCCGACGGCCGAAGAACAGCTCGCTCTTGTCGCTTTCGAACGGCGCGAGCCCCTGGTACGGGCACACCTCATTCTGGTTACGCACCGTACCGACCGCCTCGCGCCATCCCTGCCTCTCCCCCACGCGGGGCCCGAACCTGGCGGAGTCCGTGTCCCCCTTCCCCATGGTCCTCATTCTCGCCGAGCACCGCCGCACCGATCAACGCTGCGGCGTCCTCACCACGGCCGCGCTCGGCGTTGCCACGGGTCAGCGCCGGCAAGGCAGGGCGAGTGGCGCTGTCTGGCTCCGGCTCCGGCCCGTAGCGACGGCCTGTTGTCGTCCCTCACCTCGCCCGCCGGCTGGAGTGCCGTTAGCCGCCGCGGCCGTCCACCTGGCCTTGTTGACCCCGCTCTACTGGCTGCCGGATACGCGGTCGAGGAGCGGTGGCGGCGGCCGGAGAGCGCCGCCAGCCGGGTCAGGTCACGCTGCTTGAGGATGTCGCGCCGGTCCGCTTCGGTCTTCAGCTTGGCCCAACTGGTGAACCCGTAAGCACGGGCGATCGCCAGTTGGGCGGCGCTCTAGGTGGGCTGCGCCGTGACTGCGGCGAACTGGGCGGTGGCGTCGGGCTGTCCTGCTTCGGCGGCGCGCAGCAGCTCTTGGGCCTGGCGGCGCAACTGGCCGAGATCGGGACGGGCGGGAAGCTGAGGCATGACGTCTCCTTACGCGGCCGGGGTCCGCGTGCCAGGCCGAAAGGAGATCGTCACCGAGTGTGCTTAGCGTCGTGGAGTGAGGTGGACTCAGTCCTGCCCGCGGACCCGGAGGCGCCCTCACCGGTACAGGACAGACGGCCCGGAGCCTGCCGACAGGCGGTCAACTGCGGGTCCACCCTGCTCAGCTCCATCATCGCCTGGCGGACGACCGTGAACTCCTCGGCCACCGGCACGACCTCGCCGTCGGATGGGCGGCCAGCCTCGGCCAAGTTGAGCTGGTCCAGCCCGTCGAGAGCCTCGCTCGTTATGCGAAGGGGCCGCGCCGCACGGCACCGTATCCCAGGTCTTTGCTTGCCGGCCCCCAGCCATCGACGGCGAGGAGCTGCAAGCTCGGTCGTTCACTGTTCACGGCCGAGAAGCTGACCAGAAGCGGGTGGAGTTGGGGACGGAGCTCGTAGTCCGTGAGAGCACAGCTGCTTTCCGGGCGTAGGATCTTGGTTAAGTTATTCTGCCTCAGGTTCCCCATCGCAAGTCTGGCCGGCCCACCCGTTGCCGGAGATCTTCCACCGCTTCATCCGGAGTGGACCCGCCACCGACCCTGCCCGCGTGGTCAGCGAAGAACTGACCACGCTGCTCGGGCGTCCAGGAAGCATGGGGTGTAGCTGTTTCGTCGGGATCCATGAGCACGGCGATCCACTCGCCGGGAATCGATCCGTCCGAGTGGCGGGCGCCGAGAACCGTCACCCATTGCCGGGGGGCCGTATCGCTCTTCGCAAACTCCTTGATGACGTAGCGTGCGCCGAGATGATCGCGGATGCGACCGAGAATCTCGTCCCGCCGATCGTGCATCCAGGCCGGAGTCGCCTCCGGCCAGTATTCTGCGGATGGCACGTAGACGGCGTGAGGCTTGACACCCCAGGCGCAGTCGAAGGTGAAGCTGGCGCCCTCTTCCCGGTAGACGATTCGTTCTTTCCATTCTTCACTGATAGCATAATCCACCGATCCAGGATACCAACGCGATCCTTTGGCTGCTATCGCTCGAAGAGCACCGTCGGTTTCCCTGTGACCAGATCGATCGCGATTATCTTGGTAACGTTGAGGTTGCGTTTGAGCGCGGGAAACTCCGTGGTCTCCCATACATTGCCAGGCCGCAGACTAGCTCCGAGAACCACTCTGACCTCGCCGGAGGCATTTCGGGCATAGTCAAGGGACACCTTGCTCCACGCGTCGTCCACATGGGCCTTAAGGATGTCCCACGCCGTCTCATCGGGGTCCCACCCCGCCGCAACGGGGTCCCACTTAGCCTGTGGAATTCCGCGGCTGTCCATGAGAGATTCGAGCGTGGTACCGCCCATGCTCCTCGCGATTTCAGCGGCTTCCTCAGGTCCTGCCGACAGGTACTCTCCAGGTTTTTTCTCGGTGCGGCCAGACCAGAAGAAAGCAGTACTCCTGGTGGTGGAGTAGTTGCCGGCAATCATTGCCCGGACGTCCCTGAGGACGGCAAGTTGCTTGATTCGGCTCAGTTCTGTTTGAACATCGGAGACCGCGTTCGAGCTCGTTCTAGCAGCCGTGTAGGCGTTCTTAAGTGCCCGGAAGCCGACGCTGAGCAGCTTGCCGATCCCGGCGAAGACCAGAGATTCGATAGCAATCGCGCTAAGGTTGAGCAGCGTCTTGGCCAGCGATTGGTCACCCTTGATGTAGCGGTAAACTTCGATGCTCACTTCGCCAATGGTGAGCAGGGCGCCGGCCACTCTGCCGCAGACCTTGTTGGCGGCACAGTAGACAACGGCCTGCAACACCGCAGGCGTCCAGCCCACGGCGTAGGTGATGGCCCCGTACTTGAACGCCTGGTAGGTGACAATGAGCCGCTGCATTCCTTCGAACTTGGGGTCCAAGGTGGAGTTAATGCAGTTCCGGTAATCCTGGCTGCCTTGCGGATACACAGCTTCGCAGAGGGCGGAGTTGATGTATGCCCGTGTGGGCAGCTCCTCCGGGTCCGCATAAACGTTGTAGGCGCAGTTGCGAGCCCACTCACCCTCGGAGTCGCCGAGTATCTGCTCCCAATCGTCGACGCCTCCGGTGGTGTAATTGTTGACGCATTTGCTCATCTCCACGCCATAAGCAAACCGATAGGCCTCGTATGCCTCCTTGGCCGCTGCGTCAGCAGCCTCAGCATCGAGGCCGGCGCTGACGGCGGAGTTGTAGGCGGCGTGGGCCGCATGGTTGGCCTTGATGGCGGCGCCGACGGCGGTCCGGTGGGAGGCGATCGCCCAGCCGGCCGACCGGATGGCGCTGCGAGCAGAGGCTGTGGCCCGGGTGGCCGCCTGGCGGGCGGTTTTGACCGCGGCCGCCGCCTTGTCCACCGAGGCAACAGCTTGGCCGGCGTAGTCGCGGGCCTGCTGGGCATAGCCGGCGGCCCGCTCCGCCGAGTCGATCGCCTGCTGGGCGTAGGATGCAGCCTCCGCGGCATTGTCGCGGGCGCGGGCGGCCACGGCCTGCGCTTCCAGCGCCTGCTGCACGGCCGTCTCGGCGACCTCGTTGATCTTCTTGAGCAGACCGGCGACCACAGCGAGGTGGATCGCGCTTTCGTGGTCCCGCTCTGCCGCCGTGAACTGGCCGGTGTCGAGGAACTGCCGCAGGCCCGGAGCGGGTCCGTCCAAGGCGATCTGCGCGGCGGCCTTCACCTCCGGTCCGCTGTCCGGGCTGGCCAGGATCTGGTTGACCAGCACCCGTTCACCGATGACCGCCGCGGTGTATTGGCCGGTGTCAAGGAAGTCGCGTAACGCCTGCAGCGTGTCGGTGTCGAGGGCTTGCTGTGCCCGCTGCGCCAGCACGACATCGCCGGCCGCTTTGGCCGCAGACAGGATCTGGTTGACCTTCATCCGGTCTGCGCTGTAGCGGCCGGGATAGTTCTGTGTACGCAAGAAGGTCGCGACCGTCTGGTCGCTGCCGGCCAGCGCGTTCTTGGCCGCTGTCGCCAAAGCGGCGTTCTCGGACGCCGCCAGGTTCGTCACCGCAAGACGGTTGTCCTGTGCCGCGGCGTCGGTGATGCCGGTGCGTACGAACTCCAGCACGAGACGGTCGGCGCCGCCCAGCGCGGCCAGCGCCGCCTGTTTGGTCCAGGCGCCCTGGCCGCCGGCCAGGTTGAGCGCGACCCTGCGGGCCGCCGCCACCGCGGCGGCAGGCTCGGTGGCTGGGTCCAGCGCCACGGCGATGAGCTGGTTGGTCTCGGCATCGCGTTTGGCGGCTTGGTCGACGTCCCAGTCGGCGACACGTTGCTGCGCCTCATACTCGGCGTTGGCGGCCCGGACGGTCTCCAACCCCTCATCCCGGGCCACCGCCAGGCGCTCGGCGTCGGCGGCGCGCGCCGCATCGAACACCGCGACTGCCTGGTCTGCGGTTTCTACTGCGTGCTCCGCGGCCGTGGTGGCGTTCTTGGCATGCAGGGTGGCCCGTTCCGCCGCCCCCGCGGCCTCTCCGGCGTGCTCCGCGGCCTCGAGGGCCGCGGCTGCTGCTGCCTCGGCGTTGGCTGCCGCCTTGATGGCGGCGTTTTGCGCCTTGTACGCAGCGTCGATGGCTACCCGGAGATAATTCTCGGCCGCCCGTGCCGCCCGGACGGCCCGCTCGGCGTTGGCCCGCGCCCTCGCCGCCGCGGCAACCGCCTCCTGGGCCTCCGCGCCGGCCGCGTTGGCATACCGGACCGCCTCGTCATTGGCGACCGCTGCCGCCAGGGCATGCTCGGCTGCAGAGATGGCGGATTCGATGGCCTTGTTGCCGTTTTCTATCGCCCTGGCTGCCGCTCCCGCCTGGGCGGCGAGGTCTCGCGTATCCTGGGCGATCCCGTTGGCTTCCTGCGCCGCCTGTCGTGCGATATCGGCCCTGTTGGCATCCACGGACGCCTCGGCAGCCGCCCGATAAGCTACGGCAGCTTTCTGATTGGCCTTCGACGCCATCTGCGCCGCCCGTGCCGCCGCGGTGGCGGCGGCTCGTGCCGCCCGGTTCGCCGCCGCCGCGGCCTGAACGGCCACCTGCGCCGCCTCGGCCGCCTTCTGCGCCGCAGTCGCCGCCCGCTTGGCCTGCGCCTTCGCTTCAGCCATGTTGTTGCGCGCAGCCTCGGTCGCGGCAGCGGCCTCCGCCGCGGACCGGCGCGCCGCGGCTGCGGCGTCCCTGGCGCGGTCAGCCTCGCCAGTGGCGTTGGCGGTCTCCTGCGCCGCCAGCGCACCGGCCGCCTGCGCCTGGCCGAGCAGGTCTTGCAGCGTCGCGGTCTCGTCGTCCCGCGCCGACGCCACTGCCCAGCCATAGGCGAGGAACGCCTCCAGCGCTTCTGGCGTACCCGCGTCCAGCGCCTCCTGGCCTTCGGCACGGACGTGCGGGCCACCGGTGGCAATGGCCTGGTTGATCCGCAGCCGCTGGTCGGTGTTCCACTGCGTCTGCCAGCCGGACTCCAGGAATTCCCGCAGCGCCTGAGTGTCTCCGGAGTCCAGTACGGCCTGCGCCGCCTGCTTGACCTGTTCGCCGCCGGCGCTCATCAGCTGGTTCACCGACACCCGCGCGTCGATGTCCGACGGGCCCTGCCATCCGCTGTCCAGGAACGTGGTGATCGCGCTCTGATCACCTGCTGCGTCGGCGTCCAGGGCGGCCTGAGCCTTCGCGCGCAAGGCAGGACCACCGTTGCTGATGACGTTCGCGAGGTTGTCCCGCTGGTCGAGATGCTGGGCCTGGCGCCATCCTTCGGCCAGGAACGCGCTGACCTGCTCGTCCGAGCCCAGCAGCGCCGCCTCAGCCGCTAATCGGACCTGCGGGCCGCCCTCTTGCCAGGCCGCCACCACGTGGGAGCGATCAGCGGCGACCGACTGCTCGGCATGTGCCGGCGTCACCCGCAGCAGGTTGGCCAGCAGAGTCATGACCACGAGTACCGCGATCATCGCCTGCCGACGCACCGCACCAGGGCGCGCTTGTCCCTTCATGACCGGTATCCACGCACGCACGTTCAGCCTCCGTCACCGCTCGAGCCTTCGCACACCAGGGAGCGCTGAAGAGGCGAAACCGATCACCGTCCATTCAGCACTGCGGAGTGTCACACGATGCTCGAATGCCGGGCAACCCCGGAGAGGGGCGGATATACCGCCGACATACCGGGCGTCTCTAGCCTCGTTTCGTACCCGCAGATTGAACGGGTCGGGGGCGTCACCGGAGGTTTGTGATCATGAGTTCTCCACCACGCTGGGCGACGCTGGGCGTCGTCGCAGCGATGGCTGCGTCCTTATCCGTAGCTGTCGGGCCGGCGCCGGCCGGCGCATCCGCGATCTCGCCTCCGTCGCTGGTGGACAACGGCGTCTACCCTTACCCCGGTGCGGCGGAGATCCTGGCGGCTCAGAACGTCAGGCTGGTCTCCGGCGACGGCCACATCCTGCTAGCCGACTGCGCCACGCCGGCACAGGGTGACATCGGCCTGCTGAAGGTCTGGACCACTGACGAGGCCATCGGCGCTGACGGAATCGGCCGGGTCTGCTTCAAGGTGACCGCATCCTCCGGCGTGCTGAACCTCGAAGTTCCGGGCGTGTTCGAGATTCGCGGCGATGGCCAGCGTGAGGGCACCGGTCACCGGGTGACCGCGCAGCTGCGCAGCGACGACGGCGAACAGCTCACCGTCGACGTGGATCCGGACGGCAGCACTCAAGTGGGTCTGGGCGCGGACCCGAATGCGTCGCCGACCATGCTGCTGCAACTACGTGCCGGCACCGGCCCCGCGCCGGGCACCGGCGAGCACACGGCGGTCGGCAAGCTCGCCACCGTCGGCCGTGAGTGCACCGTGACGCTGGTCGCACCACGCTGGGCGCTCGGCGCCGCAAGCTGCTTGGCCACCGATCCGAACCAGCCCCAGCTGGCCGAGGGCCCGCCGGCCGGCGCGACCTATGTCGCGTTCCCCGGAAAGGCCGCCACCAAGGTCGACTGGCTGAGCCCGCGTCCCGGCCGCGACGTGGTCCTCGCCCGGCTGGCCGCCCCGATCGAAGGGATCACCCCGATCCCGCTGGCAGCCGCCGCTCCCACCGGTGTCGAGCTGTCCACCGTCGGCCACAGCCGCGCCGCCGTGACGGCCACTGATTGGACCACCGACCGGCAGCAGAGCGCGCAGATCACCTTCACCGCCGCCACCCCTACAACGCTGACCGCCGCGGCCGGCCCGCTCGTGTGCAGCGGGATGGCCGGGGCGCCCGTCCTCAACGGCGGCAAGCTCGCCGCCGTGCTCAGTCAGGCAGGCCAGGCCGGATGCCCCGACACCGCCGGGAACGGCAGCGCCCTCACCGCCGCCCGCGCTGACGATCTCGCGACCTGGGTCAACGCCATCACCACCACCACGGCGGACCACACCTGGCCCCTGGCCGACCTGCCCGCCACAGCCACTCCGGGCACCGCTGTCAGCGCCGGCGCCGACAGCGCCTTCACCGGAACCGGTCTCCCGTTGACCGCCACCGCCGGCGCGACCTGGAAGACCGGCGACACCTTCAGCCCGGCCGTCGAACTCAACGGCACCACCGGAACCCTTTCGGCCGGTGGCCCCGCCGTCGTCACCGATGCCGACTTCAGCCTCAGCGCCTGGGCCAAACCTGCCGCCGGTGGCACCGTTCTGTCCCAGGACGGTGCCAACACCGCCGGCTTCAAACTCTGGGCTGAGAACGGATCCTGGCGCTTCGCCATGAGCCGATCCGACGTGGCCAGTCCCGTCTGGGACACCGCCATCGCACCCGCGGGCAGTGCTCCGGCAGGTGTCTGGTCACAGGTCGCCGTGACCTACAAGGCCGCCACCGGCGTCGTGATCCTCTGGGTCAACGGACGGAACGTCGCCAGCGTGAGGCACACGGTGAAGTGGAAAGCCGCCGGCGCACTGCGCGCAGGCGCGCACAAGACCGGCGCCGCAAGCCTCGGCGGCCACTTCAAGGGCGTCCTGTCCACTCTCCAGACCTGGAACCGGCTTTCGCATGCGCCCGCGCTGAACAATCACGACTTCGACGGGGACGGTCGTAACGATGTCATCATCACCGACGGAGCCGGTGACCTGTGGATGTATCCGAACCAGGGCGGCTCGGGACTGACCACCGTCAGCGTCAGCAACCGGGTAAAGATCGGCAGCGGGTGGGGTTCCCTGAAATGGGTCGTCACCGACTGGGACGCCGACGGCCTGGCCGACGTCGTCATGAAGGACTCCGACGGCGTCCTGTGGATGTATCCCAACCGGAGCGGACAGCTGGTCTCCGGCGCCAGGCAGCAGATCGGCACCGGCTGGGCCAACTACGTCCACGCCGCAGGCAACGCCAACGGCACGCCGCGCGCCGATCTGTTCGGCGTCAACAACAGCAACGGCGCGCTGTACTACTATCCCGACGGGGGCGGCAAGACACCGATCGGCAATAGCGGCTGGACCGCCTTCCGCATCTTCCCCGCCGATTTCAGCGGCGACAACCGCGCCGATGTCATGGCGATCGACACCTCGGGCGAGCTCTGGTTCTATGCCAACACGAGCCAGAACGGTGTCACTCTTGCCGGCCGTACCCAATCCGGCACCGGCTGGAGCAATTACAAGGTCGCGGCCATGGATCTGAGCGGTGACGGCAAGACCGACCTGGTCGCCCTCGACGGCAGTGGCAATCTGTGGGTCTATCCCGGCAATGGCAACGGTCGCTTCGGCAGCCGCTCCCAGATCGGGGTCGGCTGGACGATCAACGCCATCGGCTGACACGCGCAATTCGGTGGGCTGGACCGTCGGCGTACAGCCCACCGATCTGTTGTACGGCCCGGGCAACTCCCGGAGGCGACTCCGGCGGCGCCGTCTATGACTTCGGTAATGGTGGCGTCATCGCCAAGGGAATCACCAGCGGCGCCAACACGCTGGAGTACACGCCGAGCGCCGATCGGCCGTGCGTCCACGACTTCACCGATATCGCGAACGCTGTCCGCGCTTCCGGATACGAGATGAGAAAGCACTAGGCGATATGAGAAGCAGCAGGACCGGAACACGCCGGGCGCTGATCACGGCAGCTCTGGTCCTGCTGCTCACCGCCTGTGCCGAGTACCGGCAGCCTGATTCCCTGGCCACCATTCACCAAGTCCAAGCGTCACCCGAATCCAGGGCGCTGATCGTGACGATTTTCGGTGACGCGGGCAAGGACGGGAAGCTCTGCACCGCCGTGGCTTCTGCGAAGGCCGACGAGTCGCCGGATCGGATCCACGTGAAGATCTTGCTGCGTGACGTGTGCCCCGTGACGCTTCCCTTCTGGGAGTCGCGCAACCGTGGTTTCGGGGGGGCCACCCTGCAAGACGTAGAGGTCGTTCTCCAGCGTCCCCTGGGAGATCGCGAGGTGTTCGACGCCGAGGGGAGCAGGCTCAACGCTAACCGCGGCTAGTCAATTGCAGTGATGGGTGCGGAAGTGATCAACTACAGACAGAAGATCAGTAATGGTCAAGGCTCCTTCGTCAGAGAGGGCAGCCTGTGGTGCGGGTGCCTATCGGCGGATCAGCTGGAGGCAGTACGCGAGCAAGCACAGCGAGATGAGCGGGCAAGCTCCCCGGAAGCTCGTGATGAACGGAACTGGGCGTTGACGCTCTTGGTGGAGACGGTCATAAGGAGCACCAGGCGAAAAGGTAGCGGAAGGTAAGTCGGATACGAGGAGAGGGTGCCACGACGGGGTGGCACCTGGCTGCCGTGGGCGGGCCGGTGCCCGACCTTCTCGCCGGAAGCCGCCTGCCGGCCCGGCACCTGGGCCGGGGGCCGGCAGGCGAGTCTTCTTACGTAGCAGACTTAATTAAGTCAACGCTGCGGGCTGAAGTCGATCGCCTCATCGGTACAGATGCGTTCGTCCGAGCCTCGGGCGACGTCACACGACGGTTGCGTCCGCCGCCTCGCCCTCGGGGGACAGTGGTTGGGCGCTGTCTGTCGGACGGCCGTGGCCGAGAGTCAACTCGCTTTGCAGGACGAGGACCGCCCCACCGATCGCCGCGGCGTCCGACCCGCTGACCGATGGCACGACCCGCACCCGGTGAGCCCGCCGCGCGAAGGTGCGGCGGTCCACCTCCTCCTGGATCACCGACTGGTAGATCGAACCGGCGACCGCGAAACTCGGCCCGGCGAGGACGACTGTGTCGAGGTCGAACAGGGTGGTCATGGTGACCGCGGCATAACCCAGATAGCGGGCCGACCGTTCGACCAGGCCTCGGGCGGCCGGATCGCCGGCGTTCGCCGCGGCTGCGAGCCGCGTGAACTCCGTGAGGAAGTCGTCACCGGTCGGATCGAGCGCCAGCCGCTGGCCAAGCCCGGGCGTCGTCAGCGCCTGCCTGACCAACGCGGCCGGGCCGGCGTAGTTCTCCAGGCAACCGCGGTTGCCACAAGGACACTCGTCCCCGTTGACGTCGATGGAGATGTGGCCGATCTCCACGCTGTTCGAAGAGCTGCCGCGATATACCTCTCCTGCGATCACCACGCCACCGCCGATCCCGGTGGCCATGTAGATGCAGCCGTAGGTGCTGCGTGGCTCTACCGCACCCATCCAGTACTCACCGATCGCGGCCGCCGCCGCGTCGTTGTCCAACAGGACCGGCAGACCGAGGCTCTCGGCGAGACGGTCCGCGATCGGGTAACCGAACCACTCCTCGGTGGGCTGCGGGGTCAGCAACACACCAGTCCGCCGATCCTGCGGCCCATAGCTGACCAAGCCAACTCCCAGCACCTTGTCACGATCGACGGCCGCCGTGTCGAGCAGCGCGTTTACCTGCGTGGCCACCGACGACAGACCGCGCTCCGGCGGCATCGACGACACTCCGCTGAACGACATCCTCGCGATCTGCCGGCCGGCCAGATCGACCACAACGATCACGCACGTATTGCGTTCCAGCTGCACCCCGACGCTGTAGCGGGCCGAAGGATTGAGCTGGACGAGCATCGGTCGCTTGCCACCCGTCGACGCCCCCAGCCCCGCCTCGACGACCAGACCGTCGACCATGAGCTCACGCACGACCTCGGAGATCGTCGGTGCCGTCAAACCGGTCGCCCCCACGAGCTCCACCCGGCTGATCGCCCGCGCCGCCCGGATCAAGTCGAGCACCATTCCGCGGGTCTTCGTCCGAGTTGCCCAGATGGGGCTCGTCACCGTGCCACCTCCCACACCTGATGTACAAAAGCTACCTTATTTTCAGCGGCCCGCCGGACGAGCAGCTCCGCCGCCAAGCCCTTGAGCTGGGGTCCTATCCCGACCTCCAGGCGCCGTTCTTCCTGGATATCCCTTCGCGATTGACTTTCATAACTTTGCTAACTAAGCATGCTGAGCAGCTGTCCGCATCTATCTCGAACAGAGGGATCAGATGAAACATCGTCATGCGCTGCTCACGTTCGGCGCCGTCGGAGTCCTGGCACTAGGCAGCATGGCAGCGACCACGCTCCCCTCGTCGGCTGCCGCCACTGGCTGCTCCGTCACGTACACCGTCCAGAGCCAGTGGCCCAGCGGATTCACCGCCAACGTGGCCATCACCAACCTCGGCTCCGCCGTCAGGGGGTGGACCTTAACGTTCGACTTCCCCAACGCCGACCAGAAGGTCACCCAGGGCTGGAGCGCCACCTGGACGCAGTCCGGGGCTCAAGTATCCGCCGCCAGCCTGAATTGGAACGGGTCACTGGACACCGGCGCGTCCACTTCCATCGGCTTCTCCGGAGCATGGAAGGGCGCCAACCCGGTACCGACCTCGTTCGCGCTCAACGGCACAATCTGCACCGGCTCGGTGACCACGCCGACCCCCACCACAACCACCAGTCCCTCCCCCGACCCCAGTGGTCCAGCACCACGCCTGCGAGTGTCCGGCAACAAGATCGTCACGTCGGACGGCAAGCCTTACCGTCTGCTCGGCGTGGACCGCTCAAGCGGCGAATACGCCTGCGTGCAAGGCAAAGGCCAATGGGACGCCGGCCCGGTCGACCAAGCCTCGGTCGATGCCATGAAGAGCTGGAACATCCACGCGGTGCGCCTGCCGTTGAACGAAGAATGCTGGCTCGGCGTCAACGGCTCGCCCAGCGGCGCCACCTACCAGCAGGGCGTGAAGGCCTACGTCAACCTGCTGGTCGCCAACGGCATCACCCCGATCCTCGACCTGCACTGGACCTCCGGCGCCTACAGCAACGGGCCGGACTGGCACTGCAAGGACGCCACCGCGACGTGCCAGAAGCCGATGCCGGACGCGCAGTACGCCCCCCAGTTCTGGACCGGCGTCGCGAACACCTTCAAAGGCAACGACTCTGTCGTCTTCGATCTGTTCAACGAGCCGTACCCGGAGATCGGCAGCGACTGGAACAAGACCTTGGGCTGGCAGTGCCTGCGCGACGGCGGCACCTGCGCCGGCATTCCCTATGAGGTGGCCGGCATGCAGGACCTGGTCGACGCGGTCCGGGCAACCGGCGCGACCAACGTCCTCATGGTGGGCGGCCTGGAGTGGGCCAACGACATGCGGGAGTGGCTGACATACAAGCCGAACGACCCGCTGAACAACATCGCCGCGTCCTGGCACGCGTACAGCTTCAACGCCTGCGCCACCGCGTCCTGCTGGGACACCCAAATCGCCCCGCTCGCCCAGCAGGTACCTGTAGTGATCGGCGAGTTTGGCCAGGACAACTGCGGCTACGACTACATGGACACGCTGATGGACTGGGCCACCGCACGCGGCCTGTCCCACCTGGCATGGACCTGGAACCCGTGGGGCTGCAGCACCGGCGGCGTCCTTATCAAGGACTGGAACGGTACCCCCGAACTCGGCGTCGGCGAAGGCTACAAGGCCCACTTGCTCACCCAGAACCCCTACACAACCCCGTAACCAACCCCCCAGGCGGCTGCCCAAAGCCACGTACCACGCCACCCCGACCGGATGTCCAATGCCAGGGCTGTCGAAATAGTCTACGAACGGGTTCCGCTACCAGGTACGCACGGCCAGCGGCACCACGTCGTTGACGCAGTTCTGTTCAGCGGAACTCGGTACCGTCTCATCATTGACGAGGGCCCTCGGCCTATCGTCCTGGATCCGGTGCAGACGCCCGCCAACGGAGGAGGCTGACGGCCGCGGCAGCCGCGAGGACGAGGCGCACCGCATTGCCTGCCTCCCACATCACGATCGCGGCGTGCACATCGGACACGCTCGCCGCAGGATCGCGGAACGTCGGGTTAACAGCACTGACCAGGATCCCGGTGCCGGCGGCCGCGATCGTGATGAGGGCACTGGCGCGCAGCACAGCACGTCCAGGGCGGTACGGATCCCGGTAGACGCGAATGACCAGCGTCCAGGCGAGCGCGAGCAGAGCGACGCCGGCCGGCACGAAATAGAGCACGGGACTGCCCGGCTGAAATTCGCCGGGGAGTGACCCGGGCGGCAGGCGCCACAGCCACGGCATCACCACGACTGCCTCGTAGAGATTGCCGAACCCCCACCAGGCGATCAACACAAGCACCGCGCCGGCGTGCAGGCGGTATCGGCGAGCCGGAGCGCCGATGGCGGGCTGGCGTACCGAATGCACGAAGTCCTCCTTGAGGGGGTCCGCTCCCCTGTTCGTCCCACCTAATTCATCATGCAATGAACTCTCGGTACACACGATAACAGCGCATGCCAGACCTCGACGAAGGGCTGGTGGATGCGTTCCCGCGCACACCTTTTCGATCTTGTGAGAGAAGCGGACCATCAGCGTGAGGTGCTGCTTGTGCCGGAGGCCTGCCGAGGGTAAAGCCGCAGGTCCATGTGGAGCGCCCGGAGGCGGAGCCAAGATCGAACGACCTGAACGGGCGGCGAGCCTGACAGCCTCGGCCGTACGCCGGCGTGAGTGGCGCTCGCGAACGCGGCCAGGGTGGTGCGGATGTACGGCATCGAGGTTGAGGTGGTGAGCATCCCGGCCGCTGACGGTGTGCTGGCCGCGTAGATCCCTGCTTGCCGACCAACATCGCGATCCTGCCCACGTCTCTCAGGGCGTCCCGTTAACCTGTGGTCGCCCTGAGAGCTCCAGTCCCGAGACCTGACGAGGTCGAACCGGACGAAGTCGTGCAGTCCCTCAGCAAGGAGTGCCGTGAGCCATCTGAACGACAGCCGCGCGCGTGTCATGGAGTTCTGGCGGGCCTGCGAGTTGTTCAGCCCGCCGAGTCTGCCAAGGGTCGATCCTCGGGACGAGCGGGAGCCGGTGTTCCAGGTGCAGGCCGGCGCCCTGCTCCCCTGGGAGGCCGGTCATCCTCTCCAGCGCAGGCGCATCAAGCCGACCATGACGTGGCGGTACATCGTCTACGGCGGCGTCTTCCAGCTCGAGCGCGTGCGGGTCCTGCTCGAGAACGTGTTCGGGCCCGATCCGGAGAACTTCGACCGCGCACCGCAGGGGACGAGCGCGCTCTTCGCCATGCTGGTCACGGATGAAGGGCGGCCGTTGCTGGGAGCGTGGGAGTTTTCCAGTGCCGCCTGGGCGGCAGGTCGCACGGTGTCCCCCGGCCCTCGGGATCCGGCCTGGCTCATGGGCTTCGACGTGGCGGCCGGACGCGTGGGGGCCGCCGGCGAGGAACTCGTCGCCGCCCTGGAACATGACAAGCGAGCCGCCGAACTGCGGAACGAAGACGTCTCTGTCGGTCGCCCTCTCAGACAGGACGACTTGCGGGCGCTCATGGAGCTCACGGCCGACCGGTTCGGTGTGGAGGAAGTCCTGATCCCCGACGGTCTGCTCGTCAAGTGCGTACAGGTTTCGCGTCGGCGCGAGCACGACGATGACGGCAGCACCGACTTCCTGAACAGCTTCATCGTCAACGATCTCGAACGCGTGGCCTCAGCGGTGCGGGCAGGCGCCTATGGCGCTGCCTTGGACGCCTATCTGCGGATTCCAGAGCCGTCCCGTACAGACCTGCGCAAGGAGCCGCAGGTGGTTTTCGACCACGTGGCACCCGAACAGGTCCCTGCGGGACGTTGGCCTCAGGGGCCGGGTCTACCGCTCGCGCTGAGCCAGCAGTTCGCGGTCAACACGATCATGTCCGAGCTGGCCCCGGGGGCGGGATTGTTCGCCGTCAACGGGCCTCCGGGCACTGGCAAGACCACGATGCTCAGGGATCTGATCGCGGCCAACGTCGTGGAGCGCGCGCTGCGCCTGTCCAGGCTGCCCAGCACCGAGGCCGCGTTCACCGGGGAGATGCGCTGGCAGACGGGTGACTTCCGGCGGGTGGTGAGTCTGTGGCGCGAAGAGCTCACGGGCTTCGAGATGGTGGTCACCTCGGCCAACAACGGGGCTGTGGAGAACGTCACGACCGAGATCCCCGGAGAGAAAGCGATCGACGCCCTCTGGCGAGGCGAGGCCACCTACTTCGACGACGTGGCGAGCCGGGTGCTCGGCGAGCCCGCATGGGGCCTGGTGGCCGCCAAGCTGGGCCGGAAGTCCTATCGCATGGAGTTTGTCAGCAGGGCCTGGTACGGCACCGCCGACGAACCCGGGCTGCGGATGAGCTTCGAAGCCTGGCAGAACACCGTGACGGACTCATGGGCGACGGCCGTCGAGTCGTTCACCCTCGCCTACGAACGCGTCCAGGCTCTCCGGCGGGAACGGGCCACCGCCCACGACGCCTTGCGTGACATGCCCGTACAGCAGCGCATCATCGTACGGGCGACCGAGCAGATCACCGCTGCAGAAGATCGCCTCACCGCTCTGCGCAGCGAGTTCGACGATGCCAAGCGTCTCGAGGAGTCGGCACGGCAGGAGATCACCACACGCAAGCGCAGCCGCCAGGAGCATCAACAGTTCCAGCCCAGCCTGGTCACCGCGCTCTTCACCCTCGGAAAGGCCTCCCGGGAGTGGCATGCGCAGGACCGAGCCCTGGCAGGTGACGTCCAGAGCGCTGAGCACGCGCTCGGCACCGCGACCGCGCGGCTGGCAGGACTCCGCCAGGCCGCCGCACAGATCGCCCATGAGCTGGACTCCCGGCGTGCCGAGTTGCACACCGCCCGCTCCCGGCTGGCCGAGCTCCGGTCCCGGCTGGCCGTCCAGCAGGAGCGGCTCGGGCGGTTCTTCCCGGACGAGCGCTGGTGGACCGATGAGGAGCACCGGGAAAGTCAGACGCTGTGGACCGACGAGGCCTGGAACCACGCCCGCACCGACCTGTTCGTGGAGGCCCTTCGCCTGCACCAGGCGTTCCTCCGGACCGAGGCGACGCGGATGCGCAGAAGCCTGCAGGCGGCCATGGACGTCGTCACCGGGGAGGTGCCCGCCGACGTGCCGGAGGAGGCCGTACGAGCAGCGTGGCAGAGCCTGTTCTTCCTGGTCCCGGTCGTCTCCACCACCTTCGCCTCCTTCGATCGCGTGTTCTCGCACCTGACGCAGGAGGCGCTGGGCTGGTTGTTCATCGACGAGGCCGGCCAGGCCGCACCACAGCTCGCGGCGGGCGCGATCTGGCGGTCACGGCGGGTGGTGGCCGTTGGGGATCCTCTGCAACTGGAGCCGGTGGTGACGCTGCCGTTCGCCGCCCAGCAGGCACTGCGGCGTACGTTCGGCGTCCAGGAGGAGCACTGGCTGCCGGGACGCACCTCGGTTCAGCAGCTGGCCGATCATACGAACGCGTACGGCACGTATCTGCCCGGAGAGGACACTCCCGTCTGGGTCGGAGCCCCGCTGCGCGTCCACCGGCGCTGCGACGAGCCCATGTTCGGCATCTCCAACACCATCGCCTACGACGGGCTCATGGTCTGCGGCAAGATCGCTGAATCGTCGATCGAGCTGCCGGAGAGTGTGTGGATCGACGTGGTCGGAGCCGGCTTCAGCGGGCACTGGATCCCCGAGGAGGGGGCCGCGCTGGAACGCATCCTGGCCCGCCTCGCCCGCGACAGGGTCGCCCCGAAGGACATCTTCGTGATCAGCCCGTTCCGCGATGTTGTACGCGGGATGCAGCAGGTCGCGCGGCGGTTTCCAGGCGTGGAGGCGGGGACCGTGCACACAGCCCAGGGAAAGGAGGCCAAGGTGGTCATCCTGGTCCTGGGCGGCGATCCGCAACGGCCAGGCGCCAAAGCCTGGGCGGCCAAGCGTCCGAACCTGCTGAACGTGGCGATCAGCCGCGCCAAACGGCGCCTCTACGTGATCGGCGATCGGACGTCGTGGTCGACGCAGCGTTACTTCAACGTACTCGCCCGCGATCTTCCGAAACTCGTGCTGCCGCCAGAGTCCCCGGCGTACCCGGACCACTGAGAACGCCATCGGGTAATGCCCCGGAGCTCAGGTGTTCCCATGACATCCCATACGTGCGGGGCGATAGACCGACTGGCTGGAGGATGGCCATGAACAGCGACGGAATGTTCCACATCGACGAGTCCGGTCGCCTCCTCGCGATGCGTCTGGCGCCCTATCGCAACGCCGTGCTGGGAGAGTGTTTGAGTGGAGGGACAACGGCTTGTGAGCTTGAGAAGTTCCGACTGATGTCCACCGGCGCCTTCAACATCAAAGCCTTCAAGGGGGATGATGACCAGCGCATCTTTACCCTAAAGAGTAAGTGGTTGAACCGATGAGGCTCGACCATAATGACACGTAACCTTAAACATCTAGGTAGGGTGCGGCCGGGCCGGGCGATGACACGGCCCGGCCGTTTCCATATTATGACCCTGTCTCAATCTAGACACTTAGGCCGCAGCTTTACTGGCTGCTCGGTACAGTACATCAAGTGCGTCCGGCCCTGGCCGCGGCTCCAGGTAGCTCCGAGGGATCTCACATGCGACCACGAAGGTCCTATTGATGCACTTTGCCACGCCTTCTGGAGGTCCTCTGCATCAGGCTATAGGATCTTCATGCCCGAGATGACTTCGGCCGTCCCACGCAGGTCATCGACGCAATCCCCATCTATTATTGAGATAAGGCAAGTGATGCGCAGGTCAGCGGTCGTTGTCTTGGTTATAACGCTCCTGCCGGGTTGCTCGGCACAGGGCCGGACGGAGCAAGATCGGCCCCACACTACGAAACCCTCCTCTCCACTTGCTTCGGCCAGTCGCTCTCCCTACACAATGCGGCCTCTAATGGACTTGAGGAAAATGGTAAAGGGAAAGGTTGTGCTCTATCACACCGACGAGAAGGGAGAACAGGCTTACTGGCCCGCAAAGGTAAAACTCGGCACTTACTACACAGTCGCCATGGATTGCGTGGGACCGGAAGGGAAGTTGGTGGTCGAGACAGTAAACGACGCCGGCCCGCACCTGGTGCGTCCATGCAAAGCCGGCCATACCATGTATACAATTGATAATTATCCGCGAAAGCCACCAAAAGTTCGCGAACTCACGATTCGGGCACCGCGCGGGGCCAAGTGGGCAATACTAATCACTGTGCTCCCCTGAGCGCGCATCCCTCTGATGTCAGGCGGTGCCGGACCCCTAGCACTCAGCGCCGAACGGACGAGCACAAACCGAGCGGCACGATAAGACACCACTCCGATACCACCAGGCTTCTCGCGCTCTGACCTGCGACTTCTCGGCCGCAAATCTTTTGCTTTCCAGGCCCCTCGAAGGTTGCCAAGGGCACCCGCATGCAGCCGTAGGACCATGATCCGGGGATATGGTCGGGATGATCTTGGTCGTGTTTTCCCGGGTCACTGCCCCCGTTGGAACACCTTGAATGTGATGGATGCTGCTGCAGGTTGGCGCTTCTTCTGGGCGGATGCGACGGGGATGACAAACATGCCGCCGACGACTTGGTGCACGTAGCCAGGGAAGGTCGAGGCGGCAGCCATAAGATTCTTTATCCCAGACGATCGACCCCGTGAGTCATTGAACGGGAACGTACACCTCGGCCTTCACCACTACGCATTTCACGGCACTTCCCGGCAGGTCCCCTTCTCTACAGTCACCGAGTCGGGGATCTTCGCGATCACCTGGCCGAGTTCATCGCCGACGGCGCCCGCCAGACCGCGGGCACCGTCACGCAGTTGGGCTCGCGCGTCGGTGAGGGCACGGTGGCCGGCAACCTGGCGCAAGCCGCCCTCGCGTTCGGCGCCTACTTGCCGGCCGCTTCGGAATCGGAGCGGGAGCGGGGAAGGCTCGCCCTTGATGCCGACACCGGAGCGCTCGCGCTTGTGGCCACCGCGCACCACCTGTTCACGACGCAGCCTCCGCCCAGTTCGGACCCAGACAATGATCTTCGGAGGGTTGTCGCCGCGCTCATCTCGGTGCCGCGGGCATGATGCCGGATCAGCCGCCGTGCAGTTGCCGGATCAGGCCGGTGAAGTCCAGCTGGTGGGCGGCCATGGCCAGGCCGGTGATCACGACGGTGACCACGAGCAGGATGAGCAGTGTCTTGCGCATCGGGATTCCTCAGACGTAGGCGAGGGCCTGGCGGATGGTCAGGCGGGCGGCTCGGCGGGCGGGGGCCGCTCCGGCCAGGGCTGATCCGGCGACGGCGGCAAAGGCCCAGAGGGCGAGGGCCAGGGAAGAGAGGGTGAGCGGCAGTGGGGTACGGAAGGCGAGGTCGCCGAGCAGGTTGCCGATGGCCCAGCTCAGCGGGAGCGCGAGCAGGGCGGCGGCCAACCAGCTGAGCAGGCCGATGAAGACGGTCTCGCCGAGCACGACTTTGAGGACCGTTCGCGGGGTGGCGCCGATGGCCTGCATGACGGCGAACTCGCGGGTGCGCTCCACCACGCTGGTGCCGGTGGCGGCGGCCAGGCCGAGCACGCCGACGATGGCCATCAGCACGGCCAGGGCGATCAACGCGCCGATCAGCACAAAGATGTGGCTGTCGATCGCCTCGCGGAGCTCGGTGGTGGTCAGGGTCGCGCTCTCGATGCGGGCCTCGCGGAGCGCGCGTTGTACGGCTGCGGTGTCGGAGGTGGCGATGCGCAGGTCGCGGGCTGGGCCGGCGTGTTGTTCGAGGGCGGTCTCGGTGGTGTAGGCGGCTGCCGGGGAGCCGATCTCGCGTACGGTGCCGATGATTCGCCAGGTGGTGGCGCGGCCGTCGAGGTTGAGGGTGATCGTGTCGCCGGGTTTCGCGTTCGGGAGCGGGTTGGCGGCCATCGAGTTCAGGACGACCGCGTTCGTGTCGCCGGGGCGCAGCCATCTGCCTGAGGTGATGGGCAGGTCCAGGAGGGTGGAGTCGTCGGGCACGCCGCGCAGGCTGAAGCTGCCGTGGCCGCCGTCGGGGTAGGTGGAAACCACGTCGCCGGCAGTGGTCGGGGCGCGTCCCCAGGTCTCCACGCGGGTGACGCCGGGTGTGGCGCGGATGCGTTCGACGAGGGCGGGGTCGGCGGCGGCGAGTCGGACCTCCATGTCGTAGTGGCGTGCGGCCATGCCGTCCTCGACGGTGCGTTGCCAGGCGGCGGCCACGTTCAGGCCGGACAGGAACAGCGCGCCGCCCGTTGACAGCAGGCCGAGGGTGAGCGCGAGCCGCGCCCGCCGGCGGAAGGCGTTGCGCAGGGCCATGAGGAGGGTGCGGCTGAGCCCGGTCAGCCGGGCCGAGACCGTTTCCGGGCGGACGCCGTAGTCGCTGATCGCCTCGCGTACGGTGAGGCGGGCGGCCCGGCGGATCGGCACGGCCGCCACCAGGAGCGGCACCAGGACGGCCGCCGCGAGCTGGGTGGCGTACACCCATAGTGGGACGGCACGGCTGTGCAGGGTCAGGTTGAGCAGGTCGGCGATGACGTCGGCGTAGGCGCGGCCGGCCAGCGTGCCAACAGGGATGCCGAGCGCGGCGGCGGCCAGTCCGAGCAGCAGCACCTGGACGGCGTACAGGCCGGTGATCTGGCCGGTGCGGGCGCCGATGGCCTTCATCACGCCGATCTGGCGGATCTGCTGGACCAGCATGCCGCCGATCACGGTGGCCACCAGGATCGCGGCCAGGACGAGGCCGAGCACGGCGAAGATGAGCAGCATCAGCATGAGCGCCTGCATCTGGGACTCGTGCGGGTGCCTGCCCGGGGGCGGCACTTGGATCTCGTGCACCTGACGCCCTTGGGCGCGCAGCCAGGCCGCCAGGTCGCGACTGGTTCGTGTGATGCCGTCCTGGGTGGTGGCCTGGGTGCGAAGCTTCAGCTCATCGAGCGTGCCGCCTCCCAGCGTGGCGAACGTCTGCGGGGTGATGTAGCCGTAGCCCGCGCGCTCCTGCCAAGCGGGAGCCAGCGCGGGGTCGTGCACCGTGCCGGAGACGGTGAGGGAGCGGCTTTCGCCGCCGGGCAGGCGTACCTCGACAGGGCCGGACGGCACCATGTCGCGGGCGGATCGCTCGATGAGCATGGTGCCGGACGGCGGCGGCCAGGCGCCGGACTCGCGGGTGAAGGTGGCGATGCGCAGGCGGTCGAAATCGGGGACGACGAACAGCACCAGCCCTCGCCACTCATCCGGTCCCATCCGCATCCTGGCGGTAACGGTGGCCCTGGCCTGGGCGTCGACGATGCCGGGGCGGGCGCGCACCTGCTCGACAAGCGCGGCGTCGACCCGGTCCAGCTCCAGGGTGGCTGCGGCCGGCGCGGTGCCGAGGTAGTTACGGGTGATCTGGCTGGAGGCGATGGCGTTCGCGCTGAGCACCGCGCCGATCCCGGTCACCCCGGTCGCGATGGCCACGACCATCATGACCACGTCCCCAGGCCAGCGCCACGTCGCGGCGCAGCTTGCGCCAGCGTGGCCTAGACATGCGTGCTCACCGCCCCATCGGCCAGCTCCACGGTAGAGGTGATGTACGGGGCCGCCTCGCTGCCGTGCGTGACCATGACCACGGTGGTGCCTCCGGCGGCGATGGCGGAGAACAGCTCCAGCACCGCGATCGCGGTCGCCGAGTCCAGGTTGCCGGTCGGCTCGTCGGCCACCAGCAGCGGCGGGTCGTTGGCCAGCGCGCGGGCGATGGCGGCGCGCTGCTGCTGGCCGCCGGACAGCGCGGCGGGCAGTTTGTCGGCCTGCTCGGCGATGCCGACCCGCTCCAGCAGCTCTATCGCCCTGGGGCGACGCTCGGCGCGCGGATAGGTGTCGCAGAAGTCCATCGGCAGCATGACGTTCTCCGCGACGGTCAACGTGGGCAACAGTTGGAAGAACTGGAACACCACGCCTACGTTGCGGCCCCGCCAGACGGCCAGCGCACGCTGGTCCAATTCATGTACGGCAGCCCCGGCCACGTGCACCTCGCCGCTGGTCGGCCGGTCGATCCCGGTGATCATGTTGATCAGGGTGGACTTGCCGCTGCCGGACCGGCCGACCACGGCCAGGAACTCGCCGGGGCCGGTCTGCAGCGACACGCCACGGAGTGCGATGAACGGGCCCTGTGGGGTGTCGTAGGTCTTGGTGACCTCGCGTACGTCGATGACGGGCACCGAGCCTCCTATCGGAACATCGAGTCAGTTACAGAACACGATGTTTGGTATGGACAGGCCGGGTCAATCGACGAAACCGCAGTTCAGTGCGGTAATGAACAGATCAGCGGAATTGTTCAGATTCCGTAGGCGGCCTGCACACCGGGCACGATGAGACGCATGTACATCTCGGCCATCTCCTCGGCCGTGTAGGGCACGTCGTTGTCGAGCCACCACACCAGCAGGCCGAGCAACGAAGTCAGCAGAAATTCCATGGTGACCTCCACCGGCACCGCGCCGTCCCGGTGCGGCAGGAACTCTGGCATCCGCCGTGCCATGACTTCCTTGATCCTGCGGCGCAGCCCCGCCCGCATCACCTCAGCGCCCCGCTTGCCGGCCAGCGCCTTGTACAGGTCCCGCTGCCGGTCGGCGTGCTGGAACGCGGCCAGCACCGGATTCGGCTCGGCACGACTGGCGAAGTGGCGCTCCATGTGCTCCTCGAACGCCGCCGCCAACTCCTCCAGGTTGCCGAGCAGCAGATCGTCCTTGTCGGTGTAGTGCGCGTAGAAGGTCGAGCGGCCAATGTCTGCGCGGTCGATGATGTCCTGCACGGTGATCCGGTCGTAGCCCTTTTCCAGGATCAGCTCCACGAGGGCGCGGCGGACGAGTTCCCTGGTCCGCCTCACCCTGCGGTCCGCGGCTGCCGGCACCGAGCCCTCCAGATTCCGAACACTGTATTCAGTACCAATCCGCATCCTGTCCATCGCCGGCCCGCGCATCCACGTCCGCAACCTCAAAGCCCTCGACGCGACTCCGATCCTGGACGTCAAGCCCATCCTCACGCCCGACCGCTGACCGGGCACTCCCCTATCTGGATCTCGGACGACACCCGGACTGGTGCGGGTGAAGCCGCAGGTGGGCAGGTCGGGAACCCGCGTCGGAAATCAGCGTCGTGAACGGTCGGCCCGGATTCCACCATCTCTTCGTCGCCGGGCTGAGCATGGATGCCGGCTCGTCGGACGCCTTCCCCGCACTCACAGCTCATTGACCAACACGCTGAGCACCCATATGAGCGCCACGGCGGCGAGCACATAGAACAGTGCCATCCCGACGCCCTTCACCCAAGGCTTCACCTGGCCATCCTGCCGCCGTGCGCGCAGAAGGAACAAGGGGCCGCAGGAGAGCGCCCGAAATGCTCTCGTTACTATATGTAGTCAATCATGTTCATACAGTCGCGACGGCTTCCCTCATGGCCACGCAAGTACGCGTGGTTCATTGTGCTGCTCGGGCTGCTCACGGTCGCGCATCTGTGGTCTCACGCCATTCAGATCTCCGACCATGTGGGCGCGGACATGCTCATGGCCGCGAGCCACAGCGAACCAGAGCATGATGATCAGGGCGAGGAGGCGCATTCCCATCTGTTCGTGACCTCCCTCGTGAGCGGCGCCCCACATCGTCAAAGCCAGTGGGCTGCCGTGGCGATCCAGCCCAGGGATGCCGAGCGGGATCTCGCTCCTGTCCCGACAGGGCGTGCGCCGCCGCGTGACCACCGCGGGCGGGCCACGCTCACCCGAACGCTCGAGGTGTGCCGCTGCTGACGAGGACGTGTACGTCACCGTCCTCTGCAGTCAGCGACCTGGCGCAGCATGCGCCGAAATGAGCGTTCACCATGTCTCCTTTCGTTACCGAACTCACCATGACGCACCTGGTGGGGCACACTCCTCTTTGCTGGATCGGGGAGCCGTTCGCCCCGCGCGGCCATGGTTTCTGGGCCAAACTCGAAGGCGCCAATCCCGGCGGGCTGAAAGATCGCGCCGCCCTGCACATCGTGCAACAGGCCAGGGCCCGTGGAGAGCTCGCTCCCGGCGCGGCGATCGTCGAGTCCACGTCGGGAACCTTCGGCCTCGGGCTGGCGCTGGCCGGCATCGCCTACGGCCATCCGGTCACCGTGGTCACCGACCCCGGCATGGAAGCGATCATCGAAACCCTGCTCGTGTCGTACGGCGTCCGGGTCGAGACCGTCGCCGATCCTCACCCGCGTGGCGGCTGGCAGCAGGCCCGCCTGGACCGGGTCGCCCGCCTGCTCGCGGACGACCCCGGCGCCTGCTGCCCGGACCAGTACAACAACCCGGACAACGTCGAGGCCTACGCTGGCCTGGCCGACGAGCTGGTCGCGAAGCTCGGCCGGATCGACGTGCTGGTGTGCAGTGTCGGCACCGGCGGGCATTCAGCCGGGATCGCCAGGCGTCTGCGCCTTCATCACCCGGCGTTGCGCCTGGTCGGAGTGGACTCGGTCGGCTCCACGATCTTCGGGCAGCCGGCGCGGCCCCGGCTGATGAGAGGGCTGGGCAGCAGCATTCATCCGCGTAACGTCGCCCATGACGCCTTCGACGAGGTGCACTGGGTGGCACCGCACGAGGCGGTGTGGGCCAGCCGCACCCTCGCCCAGACGCACTACGCGACGGGTGGGTGGAGCGTCGGGGCGGTCACCGTCGTGGCCTCCTGGTACGCCAGGACCAGCCCGTCCGGCACCCGCATAGCCGCGATCTTCCCAGACGGTCCCGCCCGCTACTACACGACCGTCTTCGACGACGCCTACTGCGCCGAACACCAGCTGCTCGACCGGCCACCTGCCGGCGAACCCGACGAGATCAAGCACCCCGGCGAGGCCGAGGTCACCGGGTGGACCCGCATGGTGATGCGCTGATGTGGCACCGCTTCCGCTCCTTCGACCGCAGCGTCCAACTGCTCATGGTCAACCAACTCGCCATCAACATCGGCTTCTACATGCTGATGCCCTACCTCGCCGGCCACCTGTCCGGCGGGCTGCACCTGGCCGCCTGGACCGTGGGGCTGGTGCTGGGGATGCGCAATCTCAGCCAGCAGGGCCTGTTCCTGCTGGGCGGGACACTCGCCGACCGCCTCGGCTACCGGCCTGTCATCATCGCCGGCTGCCTGCTGCGCACGGCGGGCTTCGGCCTGCTGGGGTTCGTGGACGCCCTGCCCGCGCTGCTCGTCGCCTCGGCCATGACCGGGTTCGCCGGGGCGCTGTTCAACCCGGCGGTCCGCGCCTACGTCGCGCACGGCGCGGGTGAGCGCAGGGTGGAGGCGTTCGCGTTGTTCAATGTCTTCTACCAGGCAGGGATCCTGCTCGGCCCGCTGATCGGCGTGGCGCTGCTCGCGGTCGATTTCCGGCTGGTCTGCGTGGTGGCCGCGGCCGTCTTCGCCGTCCTCACCGTGGTGCAGCTGTCCGCCCTGCCGCCGTGCCGCAACGAGACACCAGAAAGCACCGGAGTGCTGGCGGACTGGCGCAGCGTCGTGACCAACCGGCCATTCGTGATGTTCGCGCTGGCCATGGTCGGCTCGTACGTGCTGTCGTTCCAGATCTATCTGGCGCTGCCGCTGGAGTTGGGCGACGACGGTGCGGTCAGCGCGCTGTTCGCCGTGTCGGCGCTGGTGGCCCTGCTCGGGCAGGTGCGCATCACCGACTGGGCGCGCGGGCGGTGGACGGCCGCGCAGGCCATCGTGCGCGGCCTCGCGCTGATGGCGCTCGCCTTCGTGCCGCTGATCCCGTACGGGATCGTGGGAGCGGCGGCGCCCCTCGAGGCCGTGCTGGCCTGCACGGTGCTGCTCACGCTGGGGACGGTGCTCACCTACCCGTTCGAGATGGACACCGTCGTGACCCTGTCGGGCGGTCACCGGGTGGCCACCCACTACGGCTTCTACAACACGGTCGCCGGCATCGGCGTCGCCGCCGGCAACCTGGCGGTGGGCCGGCTGCTCGACCTCGGGCCGGTCTGGGCCTGGGGCGCGCTCGCCTTCACGGGAGCGGTGGGCGCGCTGGCCGTGCGGCTGCTCGACCGCGACCCGGAGGCTGGCACGTGCCGGCTTTGGGCACGTCCGCGCCGTATTTCGTCCACGAGCACACGGTCTTGAACTAGATCTTCCAGACGCCGTCCTGGAGCACCGCCCGGACCTGCCCGCCCGGCAGCACGACCATGTCGTTGCGAGAAAGGGAGTAGACGACCTCGGCCTCCGCCGGGGAAACGATGCTCACGGTTTCCACGCTGCCATCCATCCTGCGAAAGCGCTCGTCGTTGGCGAAGGCCTCCACCATGAGCTCGTTGAACTCGCCGTTCTCGACGACGTCCACCTTCTCCGCCATCGAGGCCTGCGGGCTGCTGTTGCTCATCGGGCCGATCATGGCGGAGGACTGGTTCTTCCTCACGGCGCCACCGCTGGCCACGGACCTGGTCGCCAGCCAGCGGATCGGAGCCGTCACGGCGGGCATTGTCGCCGTGGTCGCGTTGGCCTGCGTGGTCGTCGCGCTCACCATGCAACGCCAGGCCGCCGCCGGCCGGGTTGCCGCCGCGTCTTCGGTCAGCGATGTGTCGCCAGTACCGCGTGGTGATCGACCCCTTCGATGATCGCCGGGTCGGTGTGCACGGTGGCCGCGCGTAGGCGGGGAAGGTCGTGGATGAGCCGGTGCTCGGCCTCCACCGCTATCGCGTGGGCGCCGACCAGGGTCTCTTCGTGGCTGACCATGATGTCGACCTCGGCGTGGAGGGCGTGGCCGACCCAGCGCAGCCGTACCGCACCCACGTTCAGTACACCCGGGGTGGCGCGCAGGATGTGCTCGGCCTGGTCCACGAGCGCCGGATCGACGGCGTCCATCAGGCGGTGGTAGATCTCGCGGGCGGCGTCGCGCAGGACGAAGCAGATGGCCAAAGTGATCAGCAATCCGATGATGGGGTCGGCGATGGGGAAGCCCAGCGCCGCGCCGCCGGCGCCGAGCAGCACCGCGAGTGAGGTGAAGCCGTCGGTGCGGGCGTGCAGGCCGTCCGCCACCAGTGCTGCCGAGCCGATCTCGCGCCCGACTTTGATCCGGTAGCGGGCCACCCACTCGTTGCCTGCGAACCCGACCAGGCCCGCCGCCGCAACCCAGCCCAGAGCCGCTACATCCTGCGGGTCGATCAGCCGCTTGACGGCTTCGTACCCGGCGAGGCCAGCCGACGCGGCGATGATGACCACGATCACGATCCCGGCCAGATCCTCGGCGCGGCCATAGCCGTAGGTGAAGCGCCGCGTCGCCGCCCGTCTGCCGATCCAGAACGCGATGGCCAGCGGCACCGCCGTCAGGGCGTCGGCGAAATTGTGCAAGGTGTCGCCCAGCAGGGCCACCGATCCCGAGAACGCCACGACGACCGATTGGGCCAGCGCCGTCACCATCAACATCGCGAACGAGATCGCCAGGACCCGCATGCCGCGGCTACTGGATTCCAACGCGGCGTCCGTCTTGTCGGCGCTGTCGTGGCTGTGCGGAGTGAAGGCATGTCCTGCGCGGGCAAGCAGACCACGCAACCGACCGGCCTTACCCGCCGCATCGGACCCATGCCCGTGTCCATGACCATGACCGTGTCCATGCCCATGACCGTGTCCGTGTTCGTGCTGGGGTTGGTCCTGCTGGTTGGACATATCACTCCTTATCCGCACAAAGACCAGGCTGCGCAGTATATGTAGTCATGTACGCACGCGACAACGGATCATGTACCAACCACTCGCAGGTGCAACTCCTGCTCCAGACGAGTCGAGGGCTTGGCGGACGCTCATCCCGTTCCCCTGAAGCCGACGGCGAAGGCGCGCTTCAGGTACTCCCATGCCGGGGCGGTGAGGATTCCTTTCGTTGCCGCTTCAGGTCCCTTACGGTCGATCTTGGCGTAGAGGGCGGACAGCACGCCTCTGTCGTCTCCGGTCATCTCCGTGACTGTCGCGTGCCACTCCTCTGCGAGCTCCTGGACCCTCGGATCGGCAGGGTCGGTGGCGCGCTCGGCGTGGTCGGCAGCTCGTTCGGCCAGGACCGCCATCCGCTGTCGCCAGCGGGCGAACCCCTCTTCGCCGACGTCCTCGTGCCGTTGCCTGAGCCGGGTGAACTGCTCAGCCGTGAAGTGTTTGGCCTGCATCATCGCCTCCATCGTTTGGATGAGCTGATCGATCGTCGGCTCGCGGGCCTCGCGCAGGACCTGGGCCAGGTTCTGCAGTCGCCGGTGCAGTGTGCGGTGCACGGCCAGCCGGCGTTCCGCCTGGTCGAGTTGCCGCTCGATGGCCGCCCGCAGATCGGCGCCGTCGCCGTCCAGGGAGTCCGCGATCTCGCCGAGCGGCAGCCCCAGCTCGCGCAGCGCCAGGATGCGGTACAGGCGGTGTACGTCATCGCCGATGTAGAGGCGATGGCCGGCGGCCGAGCGTTCGGCCGGGCACAGCAGCCCAATCTGGTGGAAGTGGTGCAATGTCCGCACCGTCAGTCCGGTCGCGGCGGCCAGCTCGCCGATCTTCCAGCGTTGTTCGGTCATATCGATCACCTGTCGAGGACGCTATGCCGTGACGTCGCGTCAGGTACAAGCCCTCGGCACATGGCACCCTGAGGTGTTCACTTCGACGATGGGAGCAAAGGGCGCCGAGATCGGCCAAGGCGTTGTTGTGGGTGCGGATCCTCAACCAGCTAGGTGCGTACGCGCTGGCGTTCCTCGCCGTGTTCGCCGGTCCCGAGCTCGCTCCCGTCGCGCTTGCGGTCTTCGTGGTGGCGGCGCTGATCTCCCGGTGGGGTGGGGCGCTGCTGCTGGATCGGCTGTCGCCGCGGGTGGTGGTCGCGGTCGGGCTGGGTGCGACGGGGCTCTCACTGGTGGCCCTGTCAGCCGGCGCGCAGTGCTGGCCCACGAGCGCGCGCACGCCCGCGAGCGCCACGACTTGGTGGTCCTGCCGTTCGCCGCCCTCCATCGCGCCTTCCCCGCCAGCCGCCACGTCCGCGCCATGCTGGACGCGGTCGCGCTGCTGGTTGAGATGCGCGCCGACGACCGAGCCGCCCATGAGAACGACCACCTGACCTTGGCCACCGCGCTCCACCGCTTCCGCACCTGCGATCGCCTCGCCTCACCGCCCGGCACGCTCAGCGGAACCGGTCACGACCTCGACGCCCGCATCGTCCGCCTTACGGTGCCGTCCCGCACGTCATGGTCGGTGCGGATCCTGATCCTGGCGGTCGCCCTGACCGTGGTGAGCACACCGCTCAGCCTGTTCCTACTCCCCGTGTGACAGAACCATCCGGCCTGCGCAAGCTGCTCGGGTGCCCACCGTCGGCCAATCAGGCTGCGGAGAACCCCGAGAACAATGCGATTGCCAGGGCGAGTGCGACCAGCACGTTGACCACTGTCGCCACGGCGAACACGCCGATCGGCCGCCAGCCCGCCTCCCGCAGCGACGAGACGCGGAACTCCAGGCCGATGCTCACGAAGGCGAGGATGAGGAACCAGGTGCGCAGGTCATTGGCGGCCCCGATGACCTCCTTGCCGTGCGCCGCGGAGACCGTGGTCAGGTACCAGGTCGCGAGCACCGAGGCGGCCACGAACCCGAGCACGAACTTCGGGAAGCGCCGCCACAGCTCGGCCAGGCCGGGACGGGGCGCGTCGGGCCGCCGCTCGATCCGGAAGGCGAACCAGGCGGTCAGCGCCACCACGACGACGCCGATGAGCGCGTTCTGGGTGACCTTGACGATGGTCGCGATGGCCAGGGCGTCCTCGCCGACGATCGTGCCCGCCGCGGTCACCGCGGCCGTCGTGTCGATGTTGCCGCCGATCCACGCGCCGGCCACCTCAGGGCTCAATCCGAGCAGGGAGGCCAGCGCCGGCAGGATGAAGATGGACGGCAGCGCGAAGGCGATCACCAGGCTGGCGCTGTAGGCGAGCTGCTCGCGCTTGGCCTGCACGGCCCCGGCCGCGGCGATGGCGGCGCTGACCCCGCAGATCGACACGGCGGCCGACAGCAAGGCGCGCAGCTTGTCGTCCAGCCCGAGTTTGCCGCCCAGCCACCAGGTGAACAGGAACACCGTGCTGATCAGCACGATGCCTTGGACGATGGCCGGCCCGGCGGCGGTCACGATCACTTTGAGGTTGATCGACGCGCCCAGCAGGACCAGTCCCGTCTTGATGAAGAACTCGGTGCGGAAGCCGCCGGCCAGCCGATCCCGCAGCCCCGTGGCGGTCAGGACGGCGTTGCCGAGCAGGCCGAGCGCGATCGCATACACCGGGAACTCGATGGCCTTGGCCAGCGCGTTCCCCTCGAACCAGGACGGGACGCCCTGCTCCAAGAACCTCGTGGCGGCGGCGAGCAGCAGGACGGTCAGGACGCCGAGTGCGTTCCACTGCCACGTCCGGGGCGCGGTGGAGGTCTCGGCGGTCATCACGGCACCAGCCCAGGCGGAATGACGCCAGTGAGGACGAGGACGAGTAAGACCAGGCCGAGAATGGTAGCGGCCCAGTCCTCGTTGAACGCAGTGCGGCTCTCGGGGGGTTCGTGCGCGCTCATGGGATGCCTTTCTGCGACATCACGTCTTTGTGTGGATCCTCCGCGAAAATCCCGATGAAAGCAATAGGGAAACCATGGAATGTGGCATAACGGTCGACGGTGATCACACCATGACGTTGGAGTCGTCGGCGTTGTCTGTCGGCAAGCGCGAGAGGCCAGCCACTTGTCGATGGAGGGCAGATACAGCACCATGCCGATGGCCGCGCTGACCGCGAGCAGAACTGCCGATCGCCGTCAGCACATGGTCTACCGGGGTCCAGGCCGAGGTCGGCAGCGCATGAGGACACGGCCGATCTCGGCCATGGCTCACGGCAGCAGGACGGTGCCCATGCCCAGCAGAGCGCAGATGCCCAGGATGCGCAGCATCGGCCATTTCAGGACGAAGGTCATGACGAGCGCGGCCACGGTGATCGCGAGGGCGATGGGGCTGACCGTGCCCAGTTCGGGGAGCTGGATGCTGAACGGGCCCCAGTCCCAGGTGAAGGTGGAGCCGAAGAGGGTGTGCTCGGCGAAGTAGAGGGCGAGGTTGGCGATGACGCCGACGACGGCGGCGGTGATGCCGGTCAGGGCGGCGCTGATGGCGGTGTTGTGGCGCAGCCGCTCGACGTAGGGGGCGCCGAGGAAGATGAACAGGAAGCAGGGGACGAAGGTGACCCAGGTGGTCAGCAGGGCTCCGAGCAGCGCGCCGGCCCATGGGGTCAGGACGCCGGGGTCGCGGTAGGCGCCGAGGAAGGCGACGAACTGCACCACCATGATGAGCGGGCCGGGGGTGGTCTCAGCCAAAGCCAGCCCGCGGACCATCTCGCCGGGGGTGAGCCAGGCGTAGGTTTCCACAGCGCGCTGGGCGACGAAGGCGAGCACGGCGTACGCGCCGCCGAAGGTCACCAGGGCGGTGCCGGAGAAGAACAGGCCCTGGGTGGTGAAGACGCTGTCGGTGCCGAGCAGCAGCGCGACCGCGGCCACCGGCAGCCACCAGGCGACCAGCCCCACCGCAAGGATCTTGCCGGCGGAGCGCCAGCTGGGCTGGGCGTGGTGCAGGGCGTCATCGGGAATCAGCGGGGCCGGGCCGCCGTCGCCACCGTGCCCGTTGCCGCTCTTGAGAGCGTGCGGAGCGAGTTTGTGCACCGTCCAGCCGATGAGCGCGGCGATGGCGATCACGATAGGGAACGGCACGCCGAACAGCGCGAGCGCGAGGAAGGCCGCCACCGCCACGGCGACGAACACCGGGTGGGTCAGCGAGCGCTTGGCGACCCGAATCACGGCCTGGGCCACGATGGCCAGCACCGCCGGCGCGATCCCGGCGAACAGGGCGGACACCACCGTGGTGTCCTGCCACAGCACGTACACGGCCGAAAGCGCCAGCAGCGCCAGCATGCCGGGCAACACGAAGAGGGTGCCGGCCACGAGTCCCCCGCGGGTACCGTTCAGCAGCCAGCCCACGTATATGGCCAGCTGTTGCGCCTCAGGGCCGGGCAACAGCATGCAGTAGTTGAGCGCGTGGTTGAAGCGCTGCTGACCGATCCAGCGTTTCTCCTCCACCAGCGTGCGTTGCATCACGGCGATCTGCCCCGCCGGGCCGCCGAAGGTCTGCAACGAGATCAGGAACCAGGCGCGTACGGCCTCCCGGAACGGGATCACATCTGCCGGTGCCTGCGTGGTCACGTCGTCCTCCTGGGTTCGGGGGAAAGGGTGTCGTCATGTCGCTCCGCGGGCAGCCGGACCGGCCGGAACAGCCGCCAGAGAGCCAGGTCGTAGCCGATCTTGGCGGTGCCCGCCAGCAGGAACGGCCAGGCGAGCCCGAGTCCCTGCGCCAGCCCGGCCAGGGCGGGCCCTGCGGGACGGGTGACGTAGCGGGCGGTGTTGGTGACCGCCGCGGCGGCGGTCCGCTCCTCCTCGGGCACCAGCGCCATCACGTACGCCTGCCGCGTGGGCACGTCCATCTGCGACAGGCAGGCGCGCGCCAGCAGCAGCGCGATCGCCCCCGGCAGGGCCGGGGTGAACGGGACGGCGGCGAGCAGCACGTTGGACGGGATGTGGGTGAACACCATCGTGCGCAGCAGCCCAACCCGGGCCGCCACCAGGGGCGCTGCGAGCAGGGACGCGGTCTGCAGCACGCCGACTGCGGCGAAGGTGATCCCGATCGTCTGGGTAGTGGCGTCGAAGCGCAGCGCCAGCCAGTAGCCGATGTAGGCCTGGACCACGAACCCTCCGGCGAGGCTGTCCACCGCGAACAGAGCGGACAGCCGCGTCACCGCTCCCCTCGACCGGGCTAGCGTCTTCCCGTGAGAGCGGCGCGCCGGTGCCTCCACGGTGGCGGGCAGGCGTACGGCCAGCAAGCCACCTGAGATGCCGGCCACGATCAGCGCTCCTCCGAGCAGCCGCCGGTCGGCGGGCAGAGCGCCCAGCAGCGCACCGGCCGTGCCCGCGACCGCCGCGACGGCGTTGTACAGGCCGAAGCCTTTGACGATCTGCCGCTGCGGGCGGCCGGTGCCGGCCAGCATGACCTGTTCCAAGGTGGTGAACGGCCCGGACTCCATCACCTCGACCGACAGTGCCCCGGTCATGGCCACCACGGCCAGCAGCCACAAGGGTGCCCCGGCCGCGATGACGATCCCGCAGCAGATGAGCGCGCCGTACAAGGCCGCATAGCAACGACGGCGGCCGACGCGATCGCCCCATCGGGCCAGAACGAGGCTGGCCACGAGGCTCCCTGCGACGATGGCCGCGAGCAGCAGTCCCACCTGCGATGGGGACAGGCCGCCAAGGCGCAAGATCGCGCCCAGCTGAACAGCGGCAACCCCATATCCCAGGCCGCGCATGGCCTGGGCGCTCAGCAGGATGCGCACGATGCGTACGGCATCCCTACCTGCGTCGTTCATGCCGGTTCGCGCCCCAGCAGCAGGCCGCGCCGGTAGAACTCATACAGCCCGTCGAAGACCGGCCCGGTGATCTCCAGCACGTGGGAGTCATCGCAGATCATCGACAGCCCGCGCAAGATGGCGTCCAGACCGGGAGCTTCCGGCGCGTCGAAGCGCTCGTCGTCGATGTCGGCCTCGTGGACGATCTCGGCGATCTTCCACAGCACCGGATCGGCCAGGTCGTAGCGGCGCAGGATCGTCTCGAACGTACAGTCGCCACCGTGATGGGACAGGTCCACCCCTCGCATGTCGAACGGCGTCGCGTCCTCCGGCACCTTGGCGGGATCGTCCACGAAGACGAACTCGGCGTCGGCATCGACATGGCGGCGGATCAGCCAGGCACATGCCGCCCGATCGATGTGCACTCCGCTACGCGTCGCCCACTTCACCGGCTCTCCTCCTTGACGACGACCTCCTGAGCCAGTGCTCGCACCGCGAGACGAGCCTTCTCCCGCTCCGGCGGCGGGAAGTAGTCACGGCGGCCGATCCGGCGCAACTCCGCCTGCAGTCGCTTGACGGCCCGCGCGCGCTCCCCCGGCCGAGCCTGTGCTGCCGCCTCCACTTGCGCGATCACTGCCCGATACTCGGCCGCCCTGGCCTGCCGCATCTCCGCCGCGATCGCCTGCTCTTGAGCCTGGTTGCCCGGAGCCGCCAGCCAGAGCGTCGAACTGCCGCCCATCTCGCCGATCTCCTCGGCGATCCACTCCAACTGCTCACGGGTACGGGCGTCAGCGGGCAACGCGACCAGCCCGTCACCCAGCCTCGCCACCCCGAGCCGATCCAACTTGCGCCAGATCGTGATCCGCAACGTCGAAGGCTGCCGGGGAATCCGGTAGGCCAGCAGCACCCACTGGCCGGATGCACCTCTCACAGCCATCTCCTTACCGCAACCATCGTTACTGTAACCATAGTTGCGAGCAACTCATGACTACCAGCGCCAACGATCAACACGGAACGATAACGAAGACTTGCGAGCTCTTGCCGGACGCACTCCCGCCGCCTTATCTACTATATAGCGACTAGTTAAGTAGGAAATAGGGAGAACTGGTGAACGTTCGCAGGCTTCGGAGTCTGGCGGCGGCCACGACGGTGGCGTCGGTCACCGCCCTGGCCACCGCCTGCGGGGGCGGTGCAGGCTCGGGCGACAAGGTACAGCTGTCGCTGGTGGCGTACTCCACGCCGCAAAAGGCATACGAGAAGATCATTCAGGCGTTCCAGGCCACGCCGGAGGGCAAGAACGTCACCTTCACCAAGTCCTTCGGCGGCTCGGGCGACCAGAGCCGGGCCGTGGAGGCCGGCCTGACAGCCGACATCGTCGCCTTCTCCCTCGAGCCGGACATGACCCGCCTGGTCAAGAAGGGCCTGGTCGCCGAAGACTGGAACACGGGCGAGACCAAGGGTATGGTCACCGACTCGGTCGTGGTCATCGCCACCCGCAAGGGCAACCCCAAGAGCCTCAAGACCTGGGACGACCTGATCAAGCCTGGCGTCGAGGTCATCACCCCCAACCCGTTCACCTCCGGCGGCGCCCGCTGGAACGTGCTGGCCGGCTACGGCGCCAAATCCAACAAGGGAGCCGACAAGGAAGCCGGCGTGGCCTTCCTCAACTCCCTGTTCGCCAACGTGCCGGTGCAGGACGACAGCGCCCGCAAGTCGCTGCAGACGTTCTCCAGCGGCAAGGGCGACGCCATCCTGGCGTACGAGAACGAGGCGATCTTCGCCCAGCAGAGCAACCAGCCGCTGGACTACACGGTCCCGGACTCCACCATCCTGATCGAGAACCCGGTCGCCGTGACCAAGAACTCCAAGCACCCGAAGGAGGCCCAGGCGTTCCTGAAGTACCTCTACACCCCCGAGGCGCAGAAGATCTTCGCCGACAACGGCTACCGTCCGGTGATCAAGGGTGGCGTGCCGGGCGTCTCCTTCCCCAACCCGCCCGGCCTGTTCACCATCGCGGACCTCGGCGGCTGGTCGAAGGTCACCACCGAGTTCTTCGACCCCAAGGGCAGCATCATGGCCGACGTCGAGCGCAAGCTCGGGGTCTCGATCGAGAAGTGACGATGCCCGCCACCACCAGTGTCGAGACAGCTCCCCCCGGGGGCGGCACGCCGCCCCCGCGGGCCCGGCGCGGCCTGTCCGGGCGGGGCGGCACCGCGCTCGGGCTGGGCTCGGCCGTTCTCTATCTGAGCCTGATCGTGCTGATCCCGCTGGCCGCCGTGGTGTGGCGCTCGCAGGAGCGCGGGATCGGCTACTTCTGGGACGCGGTCACCACGCCGGATGCCTGGGCGGCGCTGACGCTGACCATCGGCGCCTCCTTCGTAGTGGCCGTGATCAACCTGGTCATGGGCACGGTCATCGCCTGGGTGCTGGTCCGCGACCGGTTCCCCGGCAAGGCCGTCGTCGACACGCTCATCGACCTGCCGTTCGCGCTGCCCACCATCGTCGCCGGCCTGGTGCTGCTGGCGTTGTACGGGCCGAACAGCCCGCTCGGCCTCGATCTGGCCTACAGCAGGGCCGGGGTCGTACTGGCCCTGCTGTTCGTCACGCTGCCCTTCGTGGTCCGCACGGTCCAGCCGGTGCTGCTGGAGCTCGACGCCGACATGGAGCAGGCCGCCGCCTCGCTGGGCGCGGGCTCGTTGCAGATCTTCCGCCGCATCATCCTGCCCAACCTGGTCCCGGCGATGTTGTCGGGCACCGCGCTGGCCTTCGCCCGATCGATGGCCGAGATCGGCTCCGTCGTGCTGATCTCGGGGAACCTGCCGTTCAAGACCCAGGTGGCCTCGGTGTACATCTTCGGGCAGATCGAAACCGACAACCCGATCGGCGCGGCCGCGACCTCCACCGTCCTGCTCGTCGTCGCCCTGGTGACCCTGCTCGCCCTCGATCTTCTGCAGCGATGGGGGAGCCGCCGTGGCTAAGTACGGACTCCGCGCACTGGCCCTGGCCTATCTGACCTTCCTACTGGTGGTGCCGGTCATGCTGATCGGCTGGCGCACCTTCCAGAACGGCCTCGGCCCTGTCCTGGACTCGCTCACCACGCCGCAGGCCCAATCGGCGTTCGCCGTCACCCTGACGGTCGCGTTCTGGACCGTGCTGGCCAACACCATCTTCGGCGTCGGCACAGCCATCCTCCTGGTGCGCCGCGACTTCCCAGGCAAGCGGCTGCTGAATGCGTTCATCGACCTCCCCATGGCCGTCTCCCCCGTCGTGGTCGGCCTGGCGCTCATCCTGGTCTACGGCCGCTTCGCCCCCGCGGGCGGATGGCTGGAGAGCATCGGCATCCAGGTCATCTTCTCCACCCCCGGCATGGTGATGGCGGCCGTGTTCATCTCCCTGCCACTGGTCGTCCGGGCCGTGATCCCCGTCCTGGAGGAACTCGGCGACGACCAGGAGCAGGCCGCCCGAACCCTCGGCGCCGGCGCCTGGCAGACCTTCCGCCGCATCACCCTCCCCGGGATCCGCTGGGCACTGGCCTACGGCGTCGTATTGTGCCTGGCCCGGGCACTGGGCGAGTACGGTGCGGTCGCCGTCGTCTCCGGCCGCCTGGTCGAGCAGACCCAGACACTGACCCTGTTCGTCGAGGAACGCTTCCAGAACTTCGACGAACCCGCCGCCTTCGCCGCCGCGACCGCCCTGGCCCTGCTGGCCGTGGTCACTCTCCTGCTCACCAAGATCCTGCGCCCCAAGGACTGAACCTCATGGCCATCGAAGTACGCAACGTCAACAAGGCCTTCGGCGCGACCCGGGTGCTGGACGACGTCTCCATCGACGTGGCCTCCGGCTCGCTGACCGCGCTGCTGGGCCCCTCCGGCGGCGGCAAGTCGACCCTGCTGCGGGTCATCGCCGGACTGGAGACCCCCGACACCGGCACCGTGGTGATCTCCGGAAAGGACGCCACGAACCTGTCCCCGCAGCGGCGCAACGTCGGCTTCGTCTTCCAGCACTACGCGGCGTTCAAGCACCTGAGCGTGTTCCGCAACGTGGCCTTCGGGCTGGAGATCCGCAAGCGACCCAAGGACGAGATCCGCAAGCGCGTGATGGAGCTGCTGGAGCTGGTCCACCTGGAGAGCTTCGCCGACCGCTACCCGGCGCAACTGTCCGGCGGGCAACGTCAGCGCATGGCGCTGGCCCGGGCCCTGGCGGTCGAGCCCGAGGTGCTGCTGCTGGACGAGCCCTTCGGCGCGCTGGACGCCCAGGTCCGCAAGGAACTGCGGACCTGGCTACGCCGCCTGCACGACGAGGTCCACGTCACCACCGTCTTCGTCACCCACGACCAGGAGGAGGCGATCGAAGTCGCCGACACCATCGTCGTCCTCGCCGACGGCCAGGTGAAGCAGGTCGGCAGCCCCGCCGACGTCTACGACACCCCCGCCGACCCGTTCGTGATGCGCTTCCTCGGCCCGGTCACCGAACTGGACGGCCACCTCGTCCGCCCGCACGACATCGAGATCGGCACCGGCCCTCTGGAGGGCGGCACCCCCGCCACCGTTACCCGGGTGGTCCGCCTCGGCTTCGAAGTGCGGGTGGAACTGCTCATCAACGGACAGGAGGCCTGGGCCCAGGTGACCCGCGGCACAGTCGAGAGCTTGGACCTCCACCCCGGCCAGGACGTCCACGTACGGCCCAGCCCGGCCGCCCGCCCGCTGGCGCTGAGCACGCCATGACCACCACCTGCCGGGGCCACTGGGGGCTCACCCAGCACACGAACTGATGCGAATCTCCGCCCGCACCCACTACGCCCTGCGCGCCGCCGTCGTCCTGGCGGCGGCACCGCAAGGGCCCGTGCCGGCCAACAAGATCGCCTCCAGCCAGGACATCCCCCTCAAGTTCTGCAACAACATCCTGCTGCAGCTCCGGCGGGCGGGGCTGGTCCGCAGCCAGCGAGGACCGGAGGGAGGCTACTGGCTGGCCCGCCCACCGGAGGACATCACTCTGGCCGACATCATCGTGGTGACCGAAGGCATCGAGGAGGACATGGAACCTTTCCGCGGCGTCGCGGGCCCGCTCGCCGACGTCTGGTCGGCCATGCGTGACCACGAACACGCCCTGCTCAGCGAGGTCACCCTCGCCGACATCGTGGCCTCGGCCGACAAGCCCGCATCCGACCCCCGCCCGGGTGGGGTGACGGTCACATCGCCGGAGCTCACACCTTGATGAAGATGTTCCTGAAGGCCACCCGGCCGGTATGAGCCTGCAGGCCGATGAAACCGGAGTGGGGGTCATCGGCTGCGGCCTTGCCACGACCGGGGTCCTGATTGCTGAAGGTCGTGGTCTGGAGGCCGTTGACGCGCACGGTGTAGCTGTTGCCCCGTACCTCGATCTCGCAGTCCGTCCACTGGCCGGGGACGAGGGGTGCGGCCCGGTTGTATGCCTGCTGCCCGGCTCCCGCTCCGACCTCGATGTCATAGATAGCGCCCGAGTTCGCCGGCGGTGTCCGGCTGCGCGACGATCGCGCCGTCGATGAGCGCGAAAGTGCGCCCGGTCACCAACGGCATCTCGCGCGGCTCGGCTCCCCCACCTGGTACGCCCGATTCCTCGCGCAGGTGGGCACCGACCCCGCGCGGAAGGCGCCTCCACACCCCGCAAGAGCCGGCACGACACCGCGACCGGGCTGATCGATGCACTCGTCGGGCTGTGGCTGACACCCGTCACGCGCGACTGACCTTGTCCTGGCCCTCCGTAGTGACGTGATTCACGGTCACAAAGGCCCCTATCGACGTCACATCTGACGGCCCGATCGCGTCTTGTGTGTAGGCAAGGTTAGGGGGCCTCAGATGCGTTCGTTGCCGACCATACGCCGCTCGTTCCAGTTCTCTCACTGGTCGTTCATGTTCGCGGAAATCGCCGTCTGGTCGTTCGTCGTTTTGCTGGTGACCGGGGCGATGCTCATGCTGTTCTACGACCCCAGCATGTCCCAGGTGACCTATGGCGGTTCCTACGGCCCGCTGCGCGGGCTCGTCGTCAGCAAGGCGTTCGACTCGACCATGCACCTGAGCCTGGAGGTGCGCGGCGGCCTGCTCATCCGCCAGATGCACCACTGGTCGGCGCTCGTCTTCGTGGCAGCCGTCGTGTTGCAGCTGCTGCGCATGTTCCTCACCGGCGCGTTCCGCCGCCCGCGTATCCGGCAGTGGCTGATCTGGGTGGCGCTGCTGGCGCTGGGCATGTTCGCGGGCGAGACCGGCAACGCCCTGCCCGACGACATGCTGTCGGGCGGGAGCCTGTGGCTGATCATGTCGGTCGTGCAGTCCATCCCGGTGGTGGGCACGTGGCTGATGTCTCTGCTGTTCGGCTCGGGCTTTCCCGGTGACACGGTCATTCCGGTCATGTACGGCGGGCACCTGCTGCTCGCGGCCGTCATGGCCGTGCTGCTGATCGCCCGTGAGCTGCTGGTGCGGCGGCACAGCCACTCGCGGTTCGTCGCCTCGCTGCCGTCGCGGCGAAGCGCCCGCCCGCTGATGGCGGTCGCGACGATCGGCATGCTGATCATCCTCGGGTTCGGGTTCCAGATCGCCCCGATCTGGCTGTACGGCCCAGCCAAGCCGACGCAGATCTCGGCAGGCTCGGTGCCCGACTGGTACATGGGGTTCCTCGACGGCGCCCTCCGGATCATGCCTGGATGGGAGCTCACCCTCGGGAACTACACGCTCAGCCTCGCGGTCCTCGTTCCCACGGTGGTGGTACCCGGGGTCTTCTTCACCGCGCTGGCCGCGTACCCGATGGCCGAGCGCTTCCTCCTGGCGCGACGCGACCGCCGCGACGCGCTGGGCCGGCCCAAGAGCACGCGCCGCATCGCCCGCGAGACACCCGCGCGTGACCTGCTCGACCGGCCGCGCGATACGCCCGTGAAGACGGCCATCGCCGCCGCCGGGATCACGTTCTACGCCCTGCTGTGGGCAGCCGCGGCCAACGATCAGCTCGCCCACCAGTTCCAGCTCACCCTCAACGTCGTGACGATCTTCTTCCGGTACGCCGTGGTCATCGGGCCCGTCGTCGCCTTCGTCGTCACCCGGTGGATCTGCCTCGCGCTCCAGCAGTCGGACCGCGACGTGGCCGAGCACGGTGTGGAGACCGGGATCATCACCCGGTCCCCGGACGGCGGATTCCATGAGCGAGTGGCGCCGGTGCGGCAAGAGCGCGATCGTCACAGGGAATTGAGCCGGTCAGCATAGGTCCAGGGCGAGTTCCAGCCGCAGGAACGCGTCGGCCCAGGTCCGCTCCATCGCCTCGGCACGATCGCGGGTCAGGGTCGCCGCGAAGGCCGTGACAGCCTGCGCGACGCGGTGCAGCCCCAGTGCGGTCGACCACTGCGCCGCGTCGGCGAGCCGGGCATCGTACGTCGGGGGCAGGTGGCACAGACCGCGGTGGGCCGCCTCGGCGAGCAGATCCCGAGCCTCGATCAGGGCCCCCGGCCAGCGGTTCGCGCGGGCCGTCGGCGCCGGCGGCGAGGCTGCCGGCGCTGCTGGCCGGCCGCAGGTCGTACGGCGTATATCCCAGGCCGGCCAGTTCGCTACGGGCCCATCCACATGCCCCCGGCAGACTCAGTCCAGCCAGCGGCCGACGCCACGCACGGTGACTTCAAGCAGTTCTGCCGGATTGTCCGGGTCGGGGTAGTAGATGATCATGGTCGTGCCGGCCGGAAGCAGCATTTTGATGGCTTGGACGCACCCTGCCACGGCCTGTCGCTGCTGATCAGGTGCTGTGCCGTTGATCGGCACCGCGTCACAGACACCGCCACGGTTGTTCATGACAAGCCGTAGCGTGTTATCACGTAGCGCCACTTCCCGCGTGGCGACGCGATAAGCGAGCTGTGTCTCCAGGTGCCACGCTGGGGGCGCGATGGGCACACCGAACTCCTGCCTGTACAGCAGCGCGAGGCGGTTTTCGAGGGCCGCCAGGTCGTCGTGCAGCCCGCTCTCGACTGTATATCTTGCCCAGTTCTGGAGATCGTCGACCGGTGGCAGATTCGCGATCGGCAGTCCGTTCGCATCGAGCACCCGTCCGGACCCGTCGACGATATAGCCCTGGTTGTTCTGCAGCTTGATCGACTCGCTCACGTTCTTGAGCTGTTGCGCGGTGTTCTCGTACGGGCACTGCCCTCCCTCCTGAACGCACCCGATCGGGAGAATCCGCAGGAGTGATGTCGCGAGATTGGTCTCATAAAGCGCCGAGAGGATGGTCCGATCAGACAGGTGACTTTGCAGGTACATCGTTCCCCAGATCGAGTTGTATTCGGCGAACCGGAGTTCTTCTGGGAGGAGCGACTCCACGAAAGTTCCCTTCCACTGGCTCGCGTATTTGTTCCAGTCGGGATCTTCGCCCATGTCCAGGAGTCCGGTGAGGCAGTCCGAGAACTTCTTCCCTCCAGTCGCGACGCCTCCCTTGGCGGCGGTTTTGCACTTGCCTATGATCGAGTACTGGGAGGCGGCGTTGAGCAGGTCCAGTCCGAACAGGCCCATGTACTCTTCGGCGAGGCGGTGGGTTTCGGTCTCCCGGTCGGAGATCCCCCTTGCCGCGAAGTAGAAAAGGGGGCTCATGACGACGGACATGCAGGCGTCCTGGGCCTTGCCGACGAACTGGTTCCGGCAGTGCTGGATTCGTTCCTGGGCGTAGCCGTCCGGGTCGTGGAGTGGCCCGTTGGGGTCGTTGAGAATCTCTTCGGCGTAAGCGTTGCAGTCGTTGTATCCAGGCAGGCCGTCCTCGGGTCCCCACTTGCAGTGGCCGTACCAGACGGCCTTGAGCGCGCCCAGACGCAACTCGGCGTCTGCCCGATAGTCTTCGAACACCTCGGCGGCGATGCGAGCCGCTTCCGACGCGCTCTGGCCGGCCTTGATCTGCGCCGCGTACGCGGTGTCGTAGGCGGCGAAGGCGCTGGCCGCGTCCTGTGCCGCCGAAACAGCCGAGGCGCGGGCCCAACGGGCGGAGAGGGACGCCTTCCTGGCTGACTGCTGGGCCTGCTGGGTCGCGGCGGCAGCGGTGCGGACGGCCTCCGCGGCTCGTTCCGCGGACGCGGCGGCGTCGCGTGCGCTGTCGACGGCGTCGCTCGCGTAATCCCGCGCCCGGTCGGCTGCGATACCGGCGTCGTTGGCGTAACCGATCGCCTGCTCCGCCGCACCGCGGGCTCGTGCCGCCGCGGCCTGCGCGGTGCGCGCGAACTCGACGGCGCTCTGCGCGATCTGCGATGTCTCGATCATCAAGGATGTGGCGATGTAGTTGTGCGTCGCGGTCGCGTAGTCACGTTCGGCCGCACGGTGCCGACCCTCCTCCAAGAACTCGACCTGCATCGCCGTCGTGCCGGCGAGAGCGACCTGGGCGGCGTTCCGCACTTCGGTACCGTGAGAATCATCGCCGGCGATCGCGACGACCTTCGACCGGACGTCGATCGTGTGAGCGGTGTTGTACGTCGACTCCAGGAACTTCTCGAGGGCATCTGGATCGTCCGAGCGCAGGGCGATGTTCGCCGCTTGCTCGGTCTCTGTTTTGCCGGCGCTGCGGGCATCGGCGAGGATCCGCCCGACCTGCTCTCGTTCTTCGGCGGCTCGCTCGGGATAGTCCGGGTCGTCGAGAAACTCGATGACGTCGGGCCACCCGCCATTGAGGGCGTTCTGGGCAGCGGCTCTCATGGCCGGGGTGCCGGTGACCGTGAGACCGGTCAGCGTTGTGCGGTCGTCCTGCTCCTCGGCGGCCGCGAGCCCGCTCTTGACGAACTCGAGCACAAGGAGGTCATCGTCCTCGCCGAGAGCGTCCACGGCCGCCGAGCTGGTCCACGTACCGGGCACAGTCGCGAAGTACCGAGCCACTTCCCGCGCCTTGCTCACCGCCGCTGCCGGAGCGGTCCGCGAGTCGGCGGCCTCGGCAATCAGCGCATCGACCTGCGGAGTGTGGTACTCACGCATCGGCACTCCGAAACCGCGAGCGTCCCCCAAACGGGCCTTGGCGGCTTCCGCGCTGATGTGCCGGGCGAAGGACAACTCGAGCTCGAGCTCATTCTGGAGTCGTTCGGCGTCTGCCTCACGTGCCGATTTGTAGACGGCTTGGGCCGTCTCGGCGGCCTGTAACGCGTCCTCCGCCGCGCGGTAGGCGTTGTTCGCGTGCTGCGTCGCCAGCTCGGCCGCGTTGACAGCAGCGCCTGCGTGCTCGGCCGCGCTCGCCGCGGCGCTCGCCGCCGCCTCCGCATAGGACACCGCACGCGTTGCGGCATCTCGCGCCTTGCCGGCCGCGTCCTGGGCGATGTTCGCGTGACGCACCGTTTCCGCGGTGGCGCGCTTCGCCCGTTCCGCGCTTGCTCCCGCACGCGCGGCCGCGGCGAACGCGGCCTTGGCCTCGGCGCTCGCCTCCCCTGCGTAATGGCCGGCAGCCTCGGCCGCGCGTCCGGCAGCCTCGGTGTTCGCCCTCGCCGAGTCGGCGGCGGCGACCGCGGCGAACGCCTGCTGGTTCACGGCGATGATCTGGTCGATGGGCGAGATCCAGGCGGAGATCTGTGGACCGACCTGCTGCATGACGCGGTTGTGAGCCTCCGCCTCAGCAGCGGCGTCCGCGTCCAGCTCTGCCGCTGCCGCGGCCGCCCACGCCTCGTCGGACTTGGTATGCGCCCGCGCCGCTGCGGTCGCTGCGCGTCCGGCGGCCCCTGCGGCGGCGCGCGCGGCGTCCGCCGCTGCCCGCGCGGCTTGTACAGCGACGCGGGATGCCGCCGCAGCGCGATCGGCGGCCTCAGCCGCACGTTGTGCCTGACGCTTGGCCTCCGCCGACTCCCGTCCGGCCTGCGAGGCGAGGCGTTCCGCCTCAAGCGCATCGTTCTTGGCCGCCAGGGACTCAGCCTCTGCGCGGTCGGCCTGCGCGACTGCGCCGATCGTCTCGAACGCCGCACGGCGAGTCGCTTCGGTGGCACTCGCCCGAAGATCATTCAAGGTCTGGTTCTCGTTGTCCCGGGCCTGGGCCACCCCCCAATCGATCTGAACGAATCGTTCCTGCATCTCCAGACTGCCGTCCTGAAGCGCCCGGTTCGCCGCGGCCTTCACCTCCGGGCCGCCTTCAGCCATCGCACGATTGACGACCGCCCGCAGGTCCAACTTGTACGGCAGCCGCCATCCCGACTCGATGAACTGCCCCAAGGCTTCACGCGTCCCGTTGCGCAGCACCGCGTTCGCGGCGGCCTTGACCTCCGGTCCACCGGCTGCCTTCATCTCGTTCACGCTGGCGCGCAGGTCGATCTCCCGAGCAGTCTCCCAACCACCGGCGAGAAAGGCCTTCACGGCACCGGAGTCGTTCGAGACCAGCGCAGTGTTGGCAGCCGCGGACACCTCGGGACCTCCGTGGGCCTTGATGCGGCCGACCTGTTCACGATCGTCCTGCGCCGCGAGCCGGGGAAGCTGGTCAAGGAAGGCGCAGATCGCCGCCTTATCTCCGAGCAGAGCCTGCTCCGCGGCCGGACGGACGTTCACGCCGCCCGTGACCCATGCGTCCAGAACCACTTGGCGTTCGCATGCCGGCACGGCGGGTGGATCCGCCTCCGTCGCCCGTGCTTCACCGACGGGGCTGCCCACGAGAATCAATGAGAGTACGACGCCGATAACACTTGCCGCCTGCCAAAGACCCCTGCCGCGTAACGCGCGAATCGCATTCATCGCAGTCACTTCCACCATTTCGGCCGATACTTCCGAATGAATGGCGGGACGGCCGGCCAGATGTCATCTGCCGGCCGGCCGTTCCACCCTCAGTTGACGACCCGCAGTTCCAGAAGGGTCTCTCTGCAGTTGTCGGGGAAATCCGGGTGACTCTCGTCACATGTGGTGTCCGTACGTCCGAACTGCTCGCTCTCGTCCCGCTCGACGCGCTTGGTCCGCTCCGCGCCGGACGTCACGTTCACAACCGTCGCGTCCACGTCATGGCCGGCCCCCGGTGAGCGGCTGTCTCCCTGGACCTCGTAGACGTTCGGGATCCGGAGCTTCACGTATCCCGTGGGTGCGAGGACCTTGAAGCACACCGCCGTCACGCCGAGGTGCGGCTCGCCGACCTCGGTTTCGCCGTTCAACAAGCCCGGGAACACCTTGATCACGCCGACGCCGTTCTCCGTGGACGCAGTGCACGAGACCCAGATGATCCCGCCATTCCCAGAGAGCAGTTCGAAGTTCTGCGCCTCGGCCTCGTCCGTACCCCAATCGTCCTGACCGGATGTACCTGCGAACTCGTGAGGAAAGTCCACGGGATAGGCGAACTTCTCCACGATGGAGTCCGGGCCGATGACGGGCCACACGGTGACCATGACCGGCCGCCCAGGCGGATAAGCCCGGCCCACGATCCACGCGATCTGGTCGCCCGGTCGGTAGAGGAGCAGATGGCTCTGCCCGCCCGAACCCGTGTAATCGAAGGCGATGATGCGGTCCGCCGTGCTCTTCAGGTCATAGCCACCGATGCCGGCCGCGCTGTGGAACACAGCTTTGAACGTGTTGCCCGCGCCGTGTTCGAGGATCCAGGCCGTCTGCGCGCCCGGACGGTAAAGCAGCAGATGATCCAGCTTCCCCGAATGGTCGTAGTCGAACGCCACCACCTGATCCTGGGGGTCCTTCAGGTCATAGCCACCGATGCCGGCCGCGCTGTGGAACACAGCTCTGAACGTGTTGCCCGCACCGTGTTCGAGGATCCAGGCCGTCTGCCCACCCGGACGATAAAGCAGCAGATGATCCAGCTTCCCCGAACCCGTGTAATCGAAAGCGATGATCCGGTCCGCCGCACTCTTCAGGTCATAACCACCGATCCCACCGTCGGTCGAGGAATAGACCGGCGTGAACGTCGCACCACTGCCGTGCTTGAGGATGTGGACCGTCCCAACCCCCGGCCGATACAACAGCAGATGATCCAGCTTCCCCGAACCCGTGTAATCGAAAGCGATGATCCGGTCCGCCGCACTCTTCAGGTCATAACCACCGATCCCACCGTCGGTCGAGGAATAGACCGGCGTGAACGTCGCACCACTGCCGTGCTTGAGGATGTGGACCGTCCCAACCCCCGGCCGATACAACAGCAGATGATCCAGCTTCCCCGAACCCGTGTAATCGAAAGCGATGATCCGGTCCGCCGCACTCTTCAGGTCATAACCACCGATCCCACCGTCGGTCGAGGAATAGACCGGCGTGAACGTCGCACCACTGTCGCGCTTGAGGATGTGGACCGTCCCAACCTCCGGACGGTAAAGCAGCAGATGATCCAGCTTCCCCGAATGCTCATAGTCGAAAGCCACCACCTGATCCCGGGCATCCTTCAGGTCATAGCCGCCGATCCCGGTCGAACTGGGTCCGTACGCGCGGAAGGACGTGGTGGGCTCGGCCGCGACCGAGCTGATCCAGCTCGCCAGATCGTCCACACGCACCGCGTCGGCGCCGCGCGGCCCGTCGTCAGCCGCGCCAAGGCAGCCGCCCTGCCCCGCGCCGAAGCTGAGCCCGACGAGCTCCGGGCGACTCCCGCCCGTACGGAAAACCGGCGCGCCCGCGTCGCCCTGACAGGCGCTCACGTCGCTGCCGTTCGCTCCGGTCCAACCGAACGAGTCGGCGGCCACGGTTCCGGCCACGACCGGCGCGGCATGCAGCCGGTTGGGCGCCCACTGCTCAGCGGTCCGGCCATAGCCGGCGACCTGCAGCGCATTACCCGCGGCAGGAACGGTGGAGCTGACCGCGACAGGCGTGACGTCGAGTACCCGCAACGACAATCGGACCAGCACAACATCCCGGTCTCGGTGCGGGTGGATCCACTCCACGGGCAGCACCCGCCCGCCCGAACCGAACAGGTCCGCCCTGCCGACCGTCACCGTCGTCGCCACCCTCGGCGACCCGCTCGTGACGGACTCCCCCTCAGAGGCGAAACAACTGGTGGCGGTGATCACCCACTGCGGGCTGACCAAGGCTCCAGTGCACCCGTGCGTCTCACCGACGTTCACCTTCGCCACGAAACCCCACGTGCCGTCGGCGACCGGACTCCCGCCCCTCACCGCGTGGGCCGGCGTCGCTCCCGCCCAGAGCACGACCGAGGAGACAGCCATCAATAACGAGAGGGCTGTGATGTGTAAAAACCGGATCATTCGCTGGAGGTTCACGGCACGATTGTGAGAGTTGGGTCCTGGGCGAACCAGGGCATCTACCGGACATAAAGCGGCCATTTGCTCAGCGAGAGCTTCGGACCGCAGTCTCCACCCCGGCGTACCGAAATGTGCAGTCTGAGCACGACTGCACATTGGGCAGATGGGCCCCAACGGCGAGGAGTCAGCTCAACGGCCTCGGGCCTGTCTCTCGACGCGGCCACCGACGCGCTGGCCAGGCCGCGACTGATAGAGGCGTGAGCCGTGCGGGTGGCCGCCTTCGGACGAGGAAGTTCGGCGCGGACCTGCGATGATCCTCAAGGCAGCCCTGCGTTCATTGCGTGGTTGAGCGTGGCCATAGCCGCAGGACCTGGGCTTACTCTCTGAGATCCCTGGTTCTTTCTCGTCATCGGGACGGCCTTCGCCGACAACGATGCGGCTATGTCAGCGGCTGCATCATTCTGGTCACGCTGTACCACCCTGCTGGCGAGTGCGGCTCAACGTACGGGGCGCGGCCTGAAGTCACGGCCGCGGGTGCCGTGACTTTCGGGATCGGCAGGTCAGGCGGTGAGGGCGGCCGCCGCTTCCCGGTAGATGACGCTCGGGTCCTCCGCCAGCCATGCCTTCACCTGGCGGCTCCAGGCGTCGGCGAGCACCTCGGGCCGGTGCGCCTCGATGCCATCCAGGGCCGCCGCGACGATCACCTCGGGGGCGGTCTTGTCGCCGTTGTACCAGGCCATCATGTCGGTGTCCGCAGCGCCCAGGTGGAGGCCCGTCACCAGGGTGCGCTGGTGGGCCAGCTCCAGGCGGACGCTGTTGGTGAGCGCCCACTCGGCGGCCTTGGCCGCGTGGTAGGCGCCCGCGCCGTCGTAGGCGAGCCACGAGATCGCCGAAAGCACGTTGAGTATCGCGCCGTCGGCCAACTGGGGCGCAAAGGCGCGGATCACGTTGAGGGTGCCGTAGAAGTGGGTGTCCATCTCGCGGCTGATCGTGTCCAGGTCCCCGGTGACCAGGTTTGCCCCGGTGGAGATGCCCGCATTGTTGATCACAATCTTGACGTCGGGTGCCGCTGCCGCGGCGGCGGCGACCGATGCCGGATCGGTGATGTCGAGACGCAGCGGGACGACCCCGGGCACGTCGATGAGGTCGGGGCGGCGGGCGGTGGCGTACACCCTGCCGGCACCACGATCGAGAAGGGAAAGGACGAACTGCCGGCCCAGGCCGCGGTTGGCGCCGGTGACCAGCACGTGTGCTCCGTTGATCTGCATGCCGGATAGGCTAAAACCTGACGTTGACGTCAGAGGCAAGTCTTGTGATGGAGTTCACAATGCGTATCGGCGAGTTGGCGGCGCGGTCGGGCGTCAGCGTGCGGGCCTTGCGCTACTACGAGGAGCAGGGACTGCTGGAGGCGAACCGGAGCGACTCCGGGCAGCGCCACTATCCTGAATCGGCGGCCGACCGGGTTCAGCTGATCCAGATGCTCTATGCGGCCGGCCTGTCCAGCCGGACCATCGCCGAGCTGCTGCCCTGCGTCGAGGCCAAGGTCAGCACTCCGGAGTCACAGGCCCGGCTGGCCGCCGAGCGCGATCGCATCGACGCCCAGATCGCCGCGTTGACGCGTACCCGTGACCGCCTCGACGCGGTCATCGCCTCCTCCAGAAGCCCAGACAGCGGCTGCACGTGGATCGCGGACCGGGACGTCTCCGCGCAGGCGAGCCACTTCGCGAGCCGTGATCGCGACGGCTAAGTCGGGCTCGATCCCAGACGCCATCGGCTACGCCGAGGACGGCCGCGCCCGCCTTCTCACCCTGACCCAAGACCCCGCGAGTCGCCACGAACCCAAGGGTCCATACGGCCCAGGAGAGCCGAGGACCCATGAGTTCATCCTGAAGGACCTTCGGTTCGACTGAACTCTGGGATTTCCGTCGGCCCCTCCCGAACCGTGCGGGCGGCGTTAACCGCACACGGCTCTCCAGTGATCACTTCCGGGGAGCGCCACGTCCGGCCTGCGCACCTGCACCGATCACACCGATGGCCGCGGCGGAATCGGGGCACCGCCAGGACATGAGTGCCCAAGGCCGCGGCCAGGCCGGTGCGCCAAGCGGTCACGGTGGCCGAATCCAGCAGTGCGAGCAGCTCACCGTCCTTGCCGCCGTGCAGGCAGATCACGCCGCGCAGCGCCGGCCGGGCGCCGGGGAGCTTGGCGTTCACCTTCACCTCGCTGCTGGCCTTTCCCATCGGCCCGATCCTGGGCGGCTGGCTGGCGCGGCGGGAGCGACGCCCGTCCGCTTGGGCACCAGCACCGGCTCGAAGGTGCCGGCCGATCCCGCGACACGGTCAGCCGGCCCGCACTGGCTGAACCAGGAAGCCGCAGGCCGCGTATCACTCTCTACAGGCGTCGGCATGATCCGGCGGCGGTGAGAGTCACCTGATCCATAGACCTCTGCGACGGTGTGGGAGGATCTGGCCACGATGGGTCCGTTCTCGGTGGTGCGGTGGGTGCGCGCGGCGAGCTTCGCCGCCACGTGCGCTGCCCTGGCCACGCTCGGGCACCTGGCCGGTGGGGGCTCCTTCGATCCGGTGCCTGCGCTGAACGGTTTCCTGCTCCTCCTGCCGCCCGCGCTCGCGTTGACGGGCCGTGAACGCAGTCTGGGCTCCATCCTGCCCGCCACGGCATTGGCGCAGGTCATCCTGCATGTCCTGCTGACGCAGAGCACGGCCCAGCAGACGATGGCACACCATGTGCACACCCCGGGCATGGACATGAGCCAGTTGGATCACGCGCTCTCCCCAGGCTGGGGGATGCTGCCCATGCACGGGGCAGGCGTGCTGGTGACCTCCGTATGGCTGCGGTGGGTCGAGGCGGGCCTGTGCGCCCTGGTCAGGCAGCTGGCCGGCTGGGTGCTGCGCCCGTTACTGGTCCTGCTGTTCATGACAGCTGGAGGGATCTCCTCCGGGCCACGAGCGATCGCGCACGCGGGCGAGGACGAGACCGCGTCTATCCGGCTCTTTCTGACGCATGCCCTCGTGCGGCGGGGACCCCCTGGAAGGCAGGCCGGAACCGCACTGGCCGGTTGATCCGGTGATCGTGTGCCGGCTGCGCGGGTCGGCTCCCTGATTCAGAGCCGCTGAACGTGCCGCCGGGCCGCTAGGTGTGCCACCCACAGCGTCGCCGCGTTTGTTGAGATGCGCTTGCTGGACCGGGCGCCATCGCGGCATGCCTGGGGCCGGCCCCTGCCCTGGCACGCGCTGATCACTGATCACCATCGTCGCCGGTCGCGGTTCCTCTGAGGACCAGCCGAGTGCCGTCACGCCGTCCGCCACCATGGCCGACGTCGGCGCACGCCTTTCCAGACGCGACCTCGAAGAGAGCACGTACCGATGAAACATTGTCGTTTGCGCCACACCTTGGCCGCCGCGTTGTCTGCGCTGGTGGCCTTGACCGCCACCGGTTGCGGAGCCTCCGGCGGCTCTGGCGGCGGGGCCACCGCCGCCTCCGCGCCGACCGCCGCTCCTGCCGACCGGACCGGCTATCCCCTTACCTTCGACAACTGCGGCATGAAGGTCACCTTCCAGCGGCCACCGCAGCGCGTGCTGATCCTCAACGGGACCAGCGTGGGCGAGGTGGAGAGCTTCATCTTGCTCGGCCTGGACAAGAGCATCCTGGCCAACGCCCAGAGCTACGGCGTCTCCGACGACCCGTCCATGCTCGCCAAGATCAAGGCCTTGCCGACCGGCGGGCTGACGATGAACAAGAACTTCGACGTGCCCGCCGAACAGGTGCTCAAGCTCAAGCCCGACCTGGTGGTGTCCACCTGGTCGGGCGGGTTCGACGCCAAGCGCGGCTTCGCCACCCGCGAGCAGCTCGCCGCGGCCGGGATCACGTCGCTGGTCAACCCCGTCAACTGCGCGATGGGCAAGCCCGAGGCGACGCCTGAGGAGAAGCGCGCCTACCAGAACCAGTCGATCAACTCCTCGTTGGAGTTCATCAGCCTGCTCGGGCGGGTGTTCGACGTCGAGCAGCGCGCGTTCGACCTGATCGGCAAGCTGCGCGGCCGCATCGAGGCCGTACGGACAAGCGTGGCGGGCCGACCCGCCAAGAAGGTACTCATCGCCTATCCCGGCATGGCCATGATGAACGCCAACGGATTGCCCGCCGTGATGACCGGCGGCATCTACGACGATGTGATCAAGGCCGCCGGCGGCGTCAACGCCTTCGCCGGCCAGACCTCGGACGCCACCCGCACCCTCAACAAGGAGCAACTCGCCACGGCCCAGGTGGATGTGCTGGTGGTCGGGCTGTTCACCCCGCAGGAGAACGGCGAAGCGGAGGCGGCCAAGCTGTTCGCCGCCTACCCGCACTGGGCCGCGGCCAAGTCCAAGACCTACACGGTGGTCTCCGACGGCGTCTACCTAGGCCCGCTCAACGCCTGGGCCGTGGAGAAGATCTCCAAGGTGGTGCACCCCGGTGACTGACACGCTGACCCCTGAAACGCGCCGGGCCAGGCCCGCGCCGTCCCCACGCCCGCATCTCATCTCCGGACCCGCGACAGGGCTGCTGCTGGCCGCCCTGGCCGCCGCGCTGATCGCAGCCCTGGTGGCCGGCATCTCCGTCGGCTCGGTCAACCTCCCCCTCGACCAGGTCTGGACAGTGGTCTGGGCGCACCTGACCGGACGGGGCGCGCAGGCCGACCCGCTGCTCAGCCAGGTCGTCTGGGAGATCCGCACGCCCAGGGCGCTACTGGCCGCGCTCGCCGGAGCCGGCCTGTCGGTGGCCGGGGTCGCCCTGCAGGCCCTGGTCCGCAACCCGCTCGCCGATCCGTACGTGCTCGGCGTGTCCTCGGCGGCATCCCTCGGGGCGGTGCTGGTTCCCGCGCTCGGCGGCACCGCGCTGGCGGGCCTGGCCGGCTCGCTCGGTGTCACCGGCGCCGCCTTCGTCGCCGCGATGCTGTCGGCGCTGCTGGTCTACGTGCTGGCCCAGCGCGCCGGTCGGCTGCTGGACTCGTGGCTGGTGCTGACCGGCGTGGCCATCGGCTACCTGTGCGCCGCGGCGACGACGTTCGTGCAGCTCCAGCTCAACCCGACGGAGCTGCAGGGCATGATGTTCTGGCTGATGGGGAGCGTCGCCGGCGCGTCCTGGACCGACCTGGGCGTGCCCGCCCTGCTCATCGTCATCTGCATGGCGTGGTTGTCGCTGCAGGCCCGCGCGCTCAACGCATTGCTGGCCGGCGAGGAAGCGGCCGTCGCCATCGGCGTGCCGGTGGCCGCTCTGCGGATCGGGCTGCTGGTGGCGGGGTCACTGCTGACGGCCACCGTGGTCAGCGTCGTCGGCGGCATCGGCTTCATCGGGCTGATGATCCCGCACATGGTCCGGTTCGTCGTCGGCGCCGACCATCGCCGTGTGCTGCCCGTGTCCCTGCTGGCCGGCGCGCTGTTCCTGGTGCTGGTCGACCTGGCCGCCCGGACAGCCGACCGGCCCAATGAACTGCCGGTCGGGATCTTCACCACCGGGCTGGGCGTGCCGTTCTTCCTGTGGCTGCTGCGCCGCCGCGCCGGCGGAGGCACCGATGCGCCTTGACCTCGCCGGCGTCAGCGCCCGCATCGACGCGCGCCCCATCGTCAACGACGTCGACCTGACCGCCGGGCCGGGCGAGTTCGTCGCGCTCGTCGGCCCCAACGGCAGCGGCAAATCCACGCTACTGCGTACCGTCTACCGATCGCTGCGCCCCTCGGGCGGCGTGGTCCGGCTGGACGGCCAAGACCTGTGGCGGATGCGGCCCCGCCAAGCCGCCCGCCACCGCGCCGTCCTCCCCCAGCACAACCAGGCCACCGACGGCACGTCCGTCGCCGAAGTCGTCGCAGTCGGCCGCCACAGCCACAAACGGCCGCTCGACCGGGAGACCGCGGCCGACCGAGCCGTGGTCACCACCGCGCTGGAACGGGTCGGCATGGATTGGGCCGCCGACCGGCTGATGACCACCCTGTCCGGCGGAGAGCGGCAACGCGTCCTGCTCGCCCGCGCACTGGCACAGGAGGCACCACTGCTGATCCTCGACGAACCCACCAACCACCTGGATGTCGGATCCCAGCTCCTCCTGCTCGACCTGATCCGCTCCCTCGGCCTCACCCTGCTGGCCGCCCTGCACGACCTCGACCAGGCCGCCGCCTACGCCGACCAGATCGTCGTCCTTCGCGACGGCCACGTCGCCGGGCACGGACCTCCCCTGAAGGTGCTGACCCCCGCCTTCATCGAGGAAGTCTTCGGCGTCCGCGCCCATGTCGGCCCGCACCCCATCACCGGACGCCCGCACATCGCCGTGGCCTCACCCGCACCGTGAAGGAGATGACGACGACCAACTCGCCATGATCCGGCCCCGCCCGTGGGCCGGATCGGCTGCGGGCTGCGGCTCGTGCCGTCCGGCTGTCCGGCGTGGCCGCATCTCCCAAGCGCCCCGCATTCAAACTGCCTGCCGGTGCAGCACCACCTCGCCGCGGCGCTCAGGCGAGGCGACGACCCGCTCGGCCAGGCGCTGCCCCATCGACCCTCGCCGCCTGCCCACCTGCACGTCCAGACCGGGGGCGAGACGACCGAGCCGCAGGTCCATCATGGCAAATCGCGCTACCTACAGGCCGCGATCCTCGCCGCCGTCGCGGCCGTCCTCGCCCTCACCCTCCTGCGCCGTGTACCCCCCACCGACGCCCCGGCCTCCGCCCCGGTGGTTAACTTACCGGGGTTCTTAGCGCTGGCCACCTTCCCATCAGAGGCGTCCAGCAGGGCGTACGCTCGATCTCCCAGCAGGCCGCGTTCACCGACCTCGGCGGCGTTGAGTTCCTCTCCCATCATCGACTTGACGGGATGGCGTCAGAGGGAGACGACCTCACCAATGACCTCATGTGCTGACTGCGACATGACCGAGCTCCTGCGTGTCTCTACGGGTTCGGCGGGCCCGCTCCAGGCGCAGGCACCATGACGATGGCGTCCCTGGTGCCCTCGACGATGGCGACGATCTCGCTCTCCTCCGCGGGCGGCACCTGATACTTCGCCAACGCCTGGTGCAGGTCATCCATGAAGGACTCCCACTCGTCCTCGGCGATGGCCAAGTGGCGGTGGGAGTCCCCCATGGTCCGCCCCGAGTACTGTTGCGGGCCGCCCGCTGCCGCGCAGACCATCTCCGTGACGAGAAACTTGAAGCCCGCCGGGGTGACACGATGGTGTGCCTCGTCCACGGCGGGATTCTTGTTCAACCGCGGGTCGCTCATGACCCGGTCGATCAAGTCGTCGACGACCGCGGCGATGTTGTAGACGCCTCCGAGCCGGTCGTACAGCGACGGACCCTGGTCAGGCTGCATGGGCCCCTCCCGTTGGGTTCGCGATGAAGTTTCGTCCGCTCTGGGCTGATGGCCACCGGACCTTTTAGTCCTGGTGTCCGATTTCGGCCGAGCCTAACGGGCCATGACAACAGTTGACCGGTGCCATGTAGTTCGCGAGAACACATGACCGTAAGGAGACCTACGCACAAGATTCGGGCTCAAGGTCAAGCCCGCGTATGAACTTGACGCCCTTGTGCGCCACAGGTTCGAGGAACAGCAGATCGCTGCCGACATCTCGCGCGCCCGCTGGCGCGAACCGAGAGGGAAGGTTTTGCGTCTGCCTCCGACTAGCCCGGAGGGCGAGCGCAGCACAACCAGCTCGTCATCCAGCCTCGCACATTCGGCAGACCGACGAGACTGAATGTGATGCCATGTGGTCATGGAAGCTGTGCTGGCAGGAGTCGTCGCCGTAATTGGAACCCTCCTGGGGTCCATCGTCACGCACTGGTTACAACGCCGCACGACGGATCAGATGGAGATGCGGTCCCGAGACTCCAACCTCCGACAGGAGCGGATCGAGGCATATGGAGCCTTCGCCGTCGCTGCAACCACTTACAGACAGGCGCGGATCACGCGTTGGTACAGACAGCAGGATGACCCTGGAGGGCCGACCTATCACGAAGCTCGCGCCGAAAGCGACCGCGCTCAAGGAACAGCCCGGCATGCCCTCTTCCGCGCCCAGATCATCGCCGGCGACAACGACGTGACGGCCTGCGCCCAGCGCGTACTGGAGACGATCGACGAAATGCGTCCCACTCTGTCACGACCGGAGTTCGACGCAAAGGTCAAGGAGAGCGACCACCTGCTTGCTCAATTCGTGTTCCATGCATCGCGGGACGTAGACGGCCTGGTGAAGCCTCATGACCTGCGATCACTGCCGGAGCTTGACGCCCGACCGAGCCCCGAGGCCTGAAGTCGCACGCCAAGATGCCGGAGGCTTGCGACGCGAGGAACCGTCACGCAGCTCATCCGGGACCGGCGGACGCCCGGCCGTGTTCGGGTAAGTTCAGCGTTGGGTGACCAGCCGACGATGCCAGGACAACGGTGCGAGGACAACAAGGTGCCCGGTGTCACAATCCGATGGAGCCGAAGCCGCGTGGGCAGCAGCCGTCCTGCGTCGTTCCCGCTTACAGCCAGTCGTGTTCACGCGCGTACCGCGCCGCTTCGTGCCGGGTCCGGGTCTGGGTCTTCTGCATCGCATGGGAGAGGTAGTTGCGCACCGTGCCCTCTGCCAGGTGGAGCCGGGCGGCGATGTCGGCGACCGAGTAGCCTTCGCCGGTCACCCGCAGCACATCGATCTCGCGGTCGGTGAGCGGGCAGTCGTCGATGACGGCGAGGGCGGAGACGTCCGGGTCGATCCATCGCTTGCCCCCGTGCAAGGTCTTGATGACGGAGACGATGTGCGCCGGTTCGGCGGACTTGCTGACGAAGCCTGCACGCCGAGCTTCAGCGCCTTGCGGAGCACGCCGGGCCTGGCATGGCGGGTCAGCATGAGGATCACCTGCTTGGGCCGTGCCCGGCGGATCTCCGCGACGGCGCCGAGTCCGTCCACACCGGGCATCTCCAGATCGATGACGAGTACGTCGGGCCGGTGCCGCAGCGTGGCCCGCACGGCCGCCTCGCCGTCTTCTGCTTCGGCGAGCACGGTGATCTCGCCCTCGAGCGGGAGCAACGACGCCAGTGCCTTGCGCAGGAGGACCTCGTCATCGGCGAGCACCACGGTGGTCATCGGTCGTCCTTCCATGATCTAGAGGGCGGTGTCCGAGCGACCGTGCGGGAAGGCCGCCGCGGTCAGGAACCGCCCGTCCTTCTGCTCCACCGTCAGTTCACCTCCGTTGGTCACCACGCGTTCCCTGAGGGTGGCGAGCCCTCGCAGCTGGGGGTAGCGGAGTGTCTTGCGCGCCGTCGTTGACGATGGAGATGCCCGACTCCGACAAGGTGATGCGTACCTGCGTGGCCTGCGCATGCCGCAGGATGTTGGTCGTCGTCTTGCGCAGGGCCTGGCCGAGCAGCTCGCCCGCGCGGGCATCGACCTCGCCCTCGCGCTCGACGCGCACGTTGATGTCCGCGGCCTCGAAGAGGTTCTTGGCGTTCTCCAGCTCCGCGGACAGGTTGAGCCGCCGCTGCGCGTAGGCGAGCTGCTTGGCCTGGGTGATGGTGTCGCTGACCAGGGCGTGAATCTCGCGCAGTTCCTGCTCCGCTCGCTCGGCGTCGGTGCGCACCAGCTTCTGGGCCAGGGCGATCTTCAGTTTCACCACGTGGAGCGTGTGGCCCTGGATGTCGTGCAGATCGCTGGCGAAACGCATGCGTTCGCGGATGACGGCCAGCTCCGCTTCGCGTTCCCGGGCCTCCTCCAGCTCCGCGACGAGGCCGTAGAACCTCTGGTTGGGGAACATGAGGCCGGTCAGCACCGCGGTGATGCCCGCGGGGACGATGACGTATCCGATCAGTACGCCGGAGACATCTTCCTGGGTCACCAGCAGCCTCGCCGCGCCTACCGCGGCCACGTAGGCGGTCAGTCCCAGGGCTGCCGCGCCTCGGTAGCGCGGTAGCTGGGGGATGGCGAGGGAACCCACGATCGAAATTCCGTAGAACGCCGACCTACCGTCCACCACCAGCGCTCCGAGGGCCCATACGGCCGCTGCGACGATCAGGCAGGGGAGCGCGACGCGGGAGATGTCGCGCGCCGCCCACTGGACGAACGCCACCAGGGCCGCGACCACGCCCAGACCCAGGACGATGACGTCATCACGCCGGACGCCGTCCGCATCTGGCGGCCGGCATGAGCGCCGCACCGAAGATCACCCGCGTTGGGCGGCGGGCACGTCAGCCTCGCCTCGGCCGTCGACACCTTCCTGGCCACCCCGCGCCGAGCTGTGGGGCGAGTTAGTCGGCGACATGGAACCGCAACCGAGGGCCGTGCAACGGGGGAACGTCAACCCGCGCGAGCATGAATCCGCCTCACCGAGGTAGGGCCGCCGGTCTCGCGTAGGTGATGCTCGGGGTACACGTCGGTCCTGCATTAACCGAGGAGAAAACCGGTCGAACCGGGTGCCGTCCGATGGAACCATGTGCGGTCATGGGGAAACGATCGCTGTCCGGCCTGGAGTTCGCAGGTGTCTTCGACATCCATGTGACCGTCGCGGCCGGCACCCCATTCGAGCACCTGGCCCTCTGGGCTGACCGCAACGGCGGAAAAGTCACCCACATCGTGCTCGCCCGCGGCGAGGTCCCCTCCCAGCCCATGCTCACCTTCACCGGCCGCGGCACCCTGACCGGCCAGCGGGTGGCCGCGGCGATCAGCGTGGCGCGGCTGCGTGACGAGGGCTTCGACGTCGTCCGGGTCAAGATCGAGGCCGCGCCGTGGAACGATGACGTGCCGGCGAGCGCGGAGGCGGCGGCCGCGCTGTCCGCGTGCTATTTCGAGCACCACGCCAAGGTGGCGGTCCGCGACGACCCGGCGGCCCTGGCCACGATCGCCGGACGCCATTCGGCGCACGTGTCGCGGAACGCCAGGCGGCTGCGTGCCGACGGCTCCCATGAGCGGTTCGTGACGCAGCGCTGCAGGAACGTCGGCCTGCCCGAGGCAAGGCGGCGGTTCGACGCACTTCTGACGGAGCTGAGGTCGGCCGGCTTCGCGGTGCTCGAGGCCGAGCAGGAGTTCGTGGTGCACGACGACAACCCCGGCGTCGACAACGGCTGGATCGAGGAACGATGACGTCGCGACGGAAGCAGAAGAAGCAGCCCGTGTCCGACCGGTACGACATGCCGGCGAAGGAATCACCTGACGTCCCGGTGACGTACCTGCCTCTCACACGCGGTGACGGCGTCCGCCAGCCGCGGATCTTCGATCCAGCGCTGAAGCAGTTCACCTACGCCTTCCGTGCCGGAGAGCCGGCCTTCGAGGACGAGGAGACCGGGCGGCGCTGGCGACGGGCGCGGCGGGAGGCGATCGACCACCTGGTCGGCATCGTCGCGGGCTCGCCCTGGTGCGAGAACCTCGTGCTGCGCGGCAGCCTGCTGCTGGAGGCATGGATCGGGGCGGAGGCCCGGGATCCGGGCGACCTCGACTGGGTGGTGGTGCCGCATGACGTCGAACTCGAGAGCTCGTTCACGGCGGAGATGTTCAAGGGGCTCATCGGCGCCGTGGCGGACTATCCGGACGCGTCCGGCACGGTGACCGTCGACGCCACCGGCATCCGCGTCGATGACATCTGGACCTACGATCGCACTCCGGGGCAGCGTCTGGTGTTCACCTGGCACGCCGCGGGCCTGCCGTCAGGAACCGTTCAGCTCGACTTCGTCTTCAACGAGCGGCTGCCGGTCCCACCTGTCACGGCGCTGATCCCGCGGGCGGGTGGCGGCGAGCCGACCCCCGTCCAGGCCGCCACCCCCGAGCTGTCTCTGGCCTGGAAGATCCTCTGGCTGGCCTCCGACATATGGGCTCAGGGCAAGGACCTCTACGACGCCGTACTGCTGGCCGAGCACGTCACACTGCCCCATGAGCTGCTCCGGCAGATTCTGCAGGAGGCGCTGGGCGAGCGGGAGGCGGCGGAGTTCAACCTGGACACGATTCGCAGCTGGGACGTGAACTGGGATGAGTTCCAGGTCGAATATCCGCAGGTCCAGGGCCAGGCGCACGTCTGGAAGAGGCGTCTGGCGCACGCACTGACCCCGACCTTCATCCGCCGGTGAAGACGTCCTCGGGCACGAACGCCGACGCCAGGAATCTGAGCACGTCCACCAGCTGACCGACCTTGAGGCCGACGGCCACGCTGTCGATGACGCGTGCCTACTGTGCGCTCCACCCCCGCCTCCCGAGATGATCGATCATCTCCAGCAGCGCGTTCCGGGCGGCCAGCGTCGCGTCCTCCACCACCGCCTCCCGGTCCCTGCTCACCGACATTCCGGGTGGTGGCGTAGAACCGGCGGGGCCGCGTACGGTGCCGCCACCCAGTAGTCGGACCGTGCGAACCGCAGCCCCCCTGATCCCTTTGGCCGGCGCCCTCGACCCAGCTGACCAGCCCTCGCGCTGACCATGCGGTGTCGTGTCAGCGGCCACGTCAGGACGGCAACGGCCCGGTATCAGCGCGGTCGGCGATCGTGGATGCCATGAACGGTGCAGCGATCACGGCCCCAAGGCTGGGTGCGATCCCCTCGGGCGACCCAGCCTGAGCAATCCAGATACCCCGGGCGCCAACAGGCCCGCATTCCACCATCCGTCCGTTCAACCGAAGCTCATAACAGATTTGAAGGAGCACACCACCATGTCCATCCCCCTCGCCGACCAGGACAAGCTCACCCCGCGGCCCGGGCAGGATCGCCCGGAGCTGCAGAAAACCATCCAGGAGATCGTTGATTCCGGTTTCGTCGGCGTGCAGCTGCGCGTGCACGATGAGCGGGGCGAGTGGGTCGGCAGCGCCGGGGCGCGCAAGCTGGGCGACACCGCCAAGCCGCCGACCAACGGACACGTCCGGGTCGGCAGCAACACCAAGACCTTCACCGCGACCCTGGTGCTGCAACTGGTGGCCGAGGGCATGATCGAGCTGGACACCCCGGCGGATGACTACCTGCCCGAGTTCGGGCTGGACCGGCGGATCACGGTGCGGATGCTGCTGCAGCACACCAGCGGGGTGTTCAACTTCACCGGCGATTACGACTCCGACGGGACGTACGTGCCGGGGATCCCCGCCACCACCGCGGGTCAGGAGTGGGTGGACAACCGGTTCCACACCTACCGGCCCGAAGAGCTGGTCCGGCTGGCGTTGTCCAAGCCGGCGCGGTTCGAGCCGGGGACGGACTGGAGCTATTCCAACACCAATTACGTGCTGGCCAGGCTGCTGATCGAGAAGGTCACCGGCCGCACCTACGCCGAGGAGATGCAGCGGCTGATCCTGGGGCCGCTCGGACTGACGGGCACCGTGGCGCCGACCACCCAGACGGAGGTCCCCGAGCCGCACGCCCACGCCTACTACCGCTACGAGGACGCCGGCCAGCAGAAGACGGTCGACGTCACCCGCCACAACCCCTCCTGGATCTCCAGCGGCGGCGACATGATCTCCACCACCCGCGACCTCCACACCTTCATCTCCGCGCTGCTGGGCGGCAAGCTGCTGCCGGCCCCGCTGCTGGCCGAGATGTGCACGCCGGAGCCCAAGGCCGGCTACGGCCTGGGCGTGTTCGTGCAGAACACGGACGGCGGCATCATCATCACCCACAACGGCGGCATCGCCGGCCACGCGGCGCTGATGTACAGCACCCCCGACGGCAGCAAGACCCTGACCGCCGCGCTGAACTATGTGGACGACGCCGCACTGTCCCTGGCAGAAGCGTTCCAGAAGGCGACGCAGAGGCTCGTCAACGAAGTGTTCTGCGGCGGGCAGACCGGACAGGCTGACGAGGCCGCCGAGCCGACTCAGCCAACGAGCTGAGCACCGTGGACCCGTACGCCTTGAGGGTGGACTCCTTCCGGTCGTGCATCAGGTAGAGCGCGAACCGGGCCAGGCCGAGCTCGCTGAGCTCGGCCGGCCGGTCCACATGCGCGGACGCCGGGCCGGGAAGCCAGCGGCGAGGCGAATTCCTTGTCCGTCAGGTTCGCCTTGCGGGCGGCCTTTCAGGCGCGGCGGTAGGTGATGAACGGCAGTTCCCAACTGGCCACGGCTCAGATGCCGAGGTGCTGTCGTAGCCTCACGCCCGGAACGTGCGGCGGTAGGCGTCCGGCGGTACGCCGATCGTGCGGTGGAAGTGGCGGCGCAGTGTCGTCGCCGTGCCCATGCCCGCGGCCGAGGCGATGGTGTCGACGCTGTCGTCCGTACTTTCCAGCAGCTCCTGCGCGCGGCGGATCCGCTGCGTCAGCAGCCACTGCAGCGGAGTGGTGCCGGTTACCGAGCGAAAGTGGCGGGCCAGGTGGCGCGAGCTCATCTTCGCCTGGCGGGCCAGGTCCTCCACGGTGAGCGGCTGGTCCAGCCGCCGCATCACCCAAGGGAGCAGCTCGGCCAGGGGATGGCCGTCCTGGGCGGGCACCGGTGTGGTGACGAACTGGGCCTGGCCACCGGCCCGGTGGGGCGGCACGACCAGGCGGCGGGCGACCACGTTGGCGATCGCCGAGCCGTGGTCGCGGCGGACCAGATGCAGGCACAGGTCCATTGCCGCGGCCTTGCCAGCAGACGTGAGCACGCTGCCGTTGTCGACGTAGAGCACGTCCGGGTCGACCTCCACCTGGGGATAGCGCGCGGCCAGTTGCTCGGTGTGGGCCCAGTGCGTGGTCGCGCGCAGCCCGTCCAGCAGGCCGGCGGCGGCGAGCACGAACACGCCCGTGCACAGGGAGACCACTCGCGCGCCCGACTCGTGGGCCGCGCGCACCGCCTCGACCAGGTCGGCCGGCGGGTCCTCGTCGACGTCCGCCAAGGCGGGGACGATCACGGTGTCGGCGTGCGCCAGCCGGTCGAGCCCGCAGTCCGGCTCCACCTGGAACCGGCCGACCCGGACGGCGTGCGTGCCGCACACCCGGACGTCGTACCAGGGACCTGGCACGGCGTCCGGGGCGGAGCCGAAGACCTCATAAGCCAGGGCCAGCTCGAAGTGCAGCATCCCGTCGGTGGCGGCGACCGCGACGGAGCGCGGGAAAGAGCTCATGTCGGGAATTGTACGGGTCATGTCGTTCCGGACACTAGGCGCCGATGGACCGGCTGGGACAGGATTCACGCACTGAATCACTTCGAAGCACGCGGGAGCAGGCATGGGATCGAGTCGGAACGTGGCGGTGTTCGGCGCCTACGGGCACACCGGGCGGTTCGTGGTCGCGGAGTTGCGCGAGCGCGGATACGTCCCGTTGCTCCTCGGTCGCGACCAGGACAAGCTGCTGGCGCTGGTGGAGGCCCACCCCGGGCTGGAGGCGCGGCAGGCGTCGGTCGACGATCCGGCCTCGCTCCGCGCGCTGAACGGCGCGGCCGCCGTGATCAACTGTGCCGGGCCCTTCGCCACGACCGCCGCCCCGCTGGTCGAGGCGGCGCTGCGCGCCGGCATCCCGTATGTCGACGTGGCGGCCGAGATCGAGGCGAACGTCGACACGTTCGCGCACTTCGCGGAGCGCGCCCGGGCCGCGGGCACCGTGGTGGTCCCGGCGATGGCCTTCTACGGCGGCCTCGGCGACCTGTTGGTCACCACCGCGATGGGCGACTGGACGGCGGCGGACGAGGCGCACATCGCCTACGGCCTGAGCAGTTGGCACCCCACTGCGGGAACGCTCGCTGCGGGCGCAGTCTCGGGGCAGCGACGGGGCGGCCGCCGTGTCCGCTACACCGGCGGACGGCTGGAGTACCACGACGACGCTCTGCCGACCCTGGAGTGGCCCTTCCCGGCTCCGCTCGGCCCCCAGAGCGTCATCGGAGAGTTCACCATGGCCGACGTCGTCACCGTTCCCAGCCACCTGGCCGTCCCGGAGGTGCGCACCTACATGACCGCCAAGGCGGCCGCAGACCTGTCCGCTCCTGACGCCTCGGCACCGACCGCCGTCGACGAGCGCGGCCGCTCAGCGCAGACCTTCGTCGTCGACGTCCTCGTCCGCTCCGGCGGCACGGAACGCCGCGTGGCCGCCACCGGCCGGGACATCTACGCCATCAGCGCGCCGCTCGCGGTGGAGGCCGTCGACCGCATCCTCACCGGCCGGACCAGGACCACCGGCGTCGCCTCCGCGGGCGCGGTCTTCGACGCCCCGGACTTCCTCCAGGCCCTGTCCTCGCACCTCTCGCTGCACGTCCCACTCGACACACGCGGCTGACCGGCGATCCGACCCGGGATCCAGACCGTGGTCAGTGCGGTCGATGAGGAGGCCGATCACCCGTGCGGGCCCAGGAACTCGCTTCCGCCTCGTCGGCAGGGCCGGTGCCGAGGAGATTGGCTGCTGAGCGCTGTGTGCCCGCCGGCCTCCTGGGGCCGGTGCCGACGTGTCCGGTCGTGTGGTCCAGGCCCCACCAGCGAACGTGGACGGCCGCGCCGATGAGGCGTTTCGGCTACGGGTACCGTCAGCGGGCCGGGGTCCGAGGGCGGTTCCACCAGAGGGAGAGGGACAGGGCCGCGGTGATGAGGATGGCGCCGCCGGCGGCGAAGGCGGGGGCGGTGTCGACCCGCTGGCGAATGACGGTGAAGCTGCCGGGGAGGGCGTCGAGGGCGCTTTGGAGCTGGTCGGCGTTCTCAGCGCGGTGGTAGGAGCCGCCGGTGGTCTGGGCTATCTGCTTGAGTGCGGGCTCGTCGATGGTGCGGGGGTTGCGGCCGCTGTCGAATCTGCCGCGGCCGCCGAAGCCGCCGCCCCAGCCGCCGTCGAACTGTGAGTTGTCGCAGACCATCGGGGCCGGGTTCGTGGTGCCGAAGCCGATGGGGAAGACGCGGACGCGCCGCAGGGCCGCCTCCTGGGCGGCGGTCTGCGGGTCGACGCCCTGGGTGTTGGCGCCGTCGGTGAGCACGATGATCGCGGCCCCGGCGTAGCCTTCGCCACCGCCGCCGGGGTTCGCCCCGGTGGGGGCGACCGACGGGTCGACCTCCGCGATCGCGTCGATCGAGGTGAGCATGGCCTGCCCGATCGCGGTGCCGCGGGACACGGTGAGGCCGTCCAGCGCCTCGATCAGCGCGTCGGTGTCGTCGGTGGGAGGGACGAGCAGACCCGCGGTGCCGGCGAAGGTGACCAGGCCGATGCGCGGCCCGCCCCGCTGCGACTCGATGAACTCCGCGGCGGCCTTCCTCGCGGCGGTGATGCGGTTGGGGTCGACGTCCGTGGCACACATGGAGCCGGAGGTGTCGAGTGCGAGCAGGATCGTCGCCGACGTCTGCGGCACCGGCACCGACGCCTGCGGTCGCGCGGCCCCGACCGCGAGCAGCGCGAGTCCGGCAATGAACAGCGCCGCGGGGATCTTCCGCGTCCAGCGCGTACGGCCGGGCAGGGCGCTGCGTACGAGCGCGATCGAGGTGACGCGTACGGCCGCCCGCCGGCGGCGGCGCCGCGCCCACTCACGGATGGCGAAGATCAGCGGGATGATCAGGACTGACAGCAGCGCCCACGGCCATGAGAACACCATTCAGATCACCCGTCCAGACCGGAGCACGGTGAGCGCCGCTCCCCCGGTGAGCAGCGCGAGGGCGAGCCCGATCAGCCCGCCGGCGAGGGGCAGCGGCTCGTCGGAGACGGTGAGCCGCAGATCGATCGTGTCGGCGATCCCGTCGAGCCGCGCGGCGTCGGAGGCGGGGTGGTAGGCGCCGCCGGTGGTCTGCGCGATCAAGGTGAGGGTGTCCTCCTCGAGCGAGGTCTGCAGGTGGTAGCCGTCGACCTTGACCGTCGCCCCGGCCGTGGTACCGACCCCGACGGTGTGGATGTGGACGCCCGCCCCCTGGGCCACGGCGGCGGCCCGTTCGACGTCCGCACCCTGGTTCTGGCCGTCGGAGAACATCACGATCGTCGCCGACGGCCAGTAGCCGATGTCGGGCGTGGCGCCGTCGCGGCCGACGGCCACCTGCTTGCCGGTGATCGCCGACAGCGAGGCCGTGATGGCCGTCCCCAGCGAGGTGCCGCCGGTGATCTTCAGCCGGTCGATGGCCGCGAGCGCGATGGAGTGGTCGGCGTCGGGCCGTGCGATGGTGAGCGCGCCCCGCTCGAACGCGACGACTCCGATGTCGACGCTGCCGGGCTGCGCCGCCACGAACGCGCGGGCCGCCCGCTGCGCGGCCGCCAGCCGGGTGGGCGCGACGTCGTCGGCCCCCATGCTGTTGGAGACGTCGATGGCGAGGATGACGGTGCCTGCGGTCCGCGGGACCGGCACCATGGCCGCCGGTCCGGCGGTGGCGATCGCGAGTACGGCGACGCCGGCGATCGTCAGGCCGGTTCCGAGGTACGCCCGGCGGCCGCCCGGCACGGCGACACCGGCCGCGGCGAGCGCTGCCGTCCGGCGGCGCGCCGAGACGACGGCCGCCCAGGCGAGCGCCGCCGTGACGAGCAGTCCGACGGCCAGCAAGAGCGGCGAGGACAGGGTCATGAGGCCGGCCTCATGACCAAGGCGCTGCCTCTATTGATGCGCTCGGTCATGACGACCGGTCCTGGGTTCGGGCGACGACTTCGACGAGCGCCTCGGCCAGATCGCGGTCGGTGTCGATGCGGTGGACGGGCACCCCGGCCCGTCGCATGCCCGCCGCGAGCCGGGCGTCGCGGTCGTCGACGGCGGCGCGGAAGCGGACCCGCAACAGCGGGTCGGCGGAGTCGACGACGAGCTGCTCGCCGGTCTCGGCGTCCTCGACCACGATCAGCCCGGCTTCGGGCAGCACGTCGTCGGCGGTGTCCACGATCCGCAGGGCGACCACCTCGTGCCGCCGGGCCAGGCGCTGGAGCGAGCGCTCCCAGTCGCCGTCGCCGATGAAGTCCGACAGCACGACGATGAGTGCCCGGCGGCGCGCGAGCCGTCCGGCCGCATCGAGCATCTCCGCCAGGTCGGTGGTGGTGCCGCCGCGCACCGCGGAGGTGCGTTCCAGCTCGGCGCCGATCCGCAGCGCGTGCCGCCGGGAGGTGCCGGGCGGCACGACGCGCAGCATCCCGGTGTCGAACAGCAGGGCGCCGACGCGGTTGCCGCCCCGGCCGAACAGCCGGGCGAGGACGAGCGCGAGCTCGGCGAGCACGTCGTGCTTGCCGCGCCCCGGCCGGCCGGCCGCCATCGACGCCGACCGGTCGAGCACGAGCCACACCGTCAGCTCGCGGTCCTCGGTGAACACTCGCAGGTGCGGCTCGTCCAGCCGTGCGGTCACGTTCCAGTCGATGTGCCGGGCGTCGTCGCCGTCGCTGTAGGGGCGCAACCCGGTGAAGTCGATCCCGGAGCCGCGGTGTGCGGTGCGGTGGGCGCCTTGGAGCCGGCCGTCGAGCCTGCGGACGACCTTCCACTCCAGGCGGAGCAGAAGCTTCTCGGGTGCGGTGGCCATGGCTCAGCGGTTCTGCAGGACGACGTCGGGCGCCCGGACGGCCCCGAGCACCCTGGTGATGATCGTGTCGGCGTCGACGTCGTCCGCGAGGGCCTCGTAGGACAGCACGAGGCGGTGGCGCAGCACGTCGAGCGCGAGCTCGGACAGGTCGTGCGGCAGGACGTAGTCGCGGCCGCGCAGGAACGCCAGCGCCCGGGCGCCCGTGACGAGCGCGATGGACGCCCGCGGGCTCGCCCCGTGGGTGACGTACCGTTCCAACTCGCCGAGCCCGGCCGTCGCGGGAGAACGCGTCACGGAAACCAGCCGTACCGCGTAGTCGACGATCGCCGGATCGACGTACACCTGCTGAGCGCGGGCCCGCATCTCCATCAGGTCCCCGGCCGTCACCATCGGCTGTGGCGGCTCGGGCGGACGCAGCGCCCGTTCCACGATCGCCTGCTCCTCGGCCTGCGTCGGATAGTCGACGACCACCTTCATCATGAATCGGTCGACCTGCGCTTCGGGCAGCGGATAGGTGCCCTCCGACTCGATCGGGTTCTCCGTCGCCATGACCAGGAACGGCTCGGGCACCCGGAACGTCTCACGGCCGATCGTCACCTGATGTTCCTGCATCACTTCCAGCAGGGCGCTCTGCACCTTGGCGGGAGCGCGGTTGATCTCGTCGGCCAGCAGCAGGTTCGCGAACACCGGGCCGAGCTCGGTTTTGAACTCCCCGGAGTGCTGGTGGTAGACCCGCGTGCCCACGAGGTCGGCGGGCACCAGGTCGGGGGTGAACTGGACGCGCTGGAAACTCCCGGCGATCGCGGCGGCCAGCGACCTCACCGCGAGCGTCTTGGCCAGGCCCGGCACGCCCTCGACGAGCAGGTGGCCGTCGGCGATCAGCGCGACCGCCATGCGCTCCAGCAGGACGTCCTGCCCGACGATCGTGCGTTTGACCTCGAACAGCACCTGTTCGAGTGGGTGGGCCGACTCGGGGGACTTGGTCGAGGTCATATGGTGTTCCTTCTCGTGACGCTTCGGTCGGCTTCGGTCAGATCTGGGGTCCGTCGCCCGGCGGGCCGTCGCCTTCGCTGCCGCCCAGGGCCGCGCCGATCGGCACCGCGAACGCGATGCCGGCGAACGCCTCGTCGCCTCCCGGGTCGGCGATCGAGACGACGATCCCGATGACCAGGCCGCGAGCGTCCAGGAGGGGACCGCCGGAGCTGCCCGGGTTGACGGAGGCGTCGAACTGGATGAGCCCGCTCAGGTCGGCGCCCTCGGCGGTCCGATCGGCGGTCCGGTTCAGGCCCGACACGACGCCGGTGGAGACGCTGTAGGTCAGGCCCAGCGGATTGCCGATCGCCACGACTGGCGCGCCCACGGCCACGGCGCCGCCGAGCGTCGCCGGGACGACGATCTCCGGCAGCTCCGCGGGCTTGAGGGTCGCGACGTCGCGCTTGGGATTCGACGACGCGACGACGGCCTTCGTCTTGGTGCCGTCGGCGAACGTCAGGGTGACGTCCTTCGTGCCCTTGATGACGTGGTGCGCGGTCAGGATCGTCCCGTCCTCGGCCGCGATCACCCCGGTTCCGAGCGACTTCCCGGCCTGGATGATCACCACCGACGGCCCGACCCTCTTGAAGACGTCGGGCACCGTGAGCGTCGTACTGGGCGTCGGCGTCGCGCTCGGCCTGGGGGCGGCCCCTTCGCCGTTCCCACCGCTGCTTCCCAGCCAGTACGCCAGCACCGCCACGACGACAAGTGCGCCGCCCCCGACGAAAAACCGCCGAGCTCTCCCGGCCACGGCTCCCCGAGCCTCGGCCGCACCAGCCTCCTGCGGCACGCGCTCCATCGCCCCATATTCATAAATCTCAGTCAAAAGTGCTACAAAGTCCGCCTTAGAACTCCATGAGAACCGGTCCCCGCAGCCCAACGCACGCATGGAGACGAGGATGGCTTTGGGACCGAAGCCGAGAGCGCGCCCGGTCTCAGGGAAGCAGCACCGTGCCCATGCCCAGGAGGGCGCAGATGCCCAGGATGCGGAGCATCGACCATTTCTGGACGAACGTCATGACCAAAGCGAGCACGGTGATCACCAGGGCGATCGGGTTCACCGTCCCCGGCTCCGGGAGCTGCACGTTGAACGGCCCCCAAGCCCAGGTGAAGGTCCTGGCGAAGAGCGTGTGCTCGGCGAAGTAGAGCGCACCGACGACGGCGGCGGTGATGCCGGTGAGTGCGGCGCTGATGGCCGTGTTACCGCGTACGCGCCGCCGAAGGTGACGAGCGCGGTGCCGGAGAAGAACAGTCCCTGGGTGGTGAAGACGCTGCCGGTGCCGGTGAACAGGGCGACCGCGGCCACCGGCAGCCACCAGGCGGCCAACCCGACGGCGAGGATCTTGCCCGCCGAGCGCCCGCTCGGCCGGGCGTGGTGCAGGGCGTCGTCGGGGATCAGCGGGGCGGCCCCGCCGTCGCCGCCGTGCCCGTTGCCGCTCACGAAGACGTGGGGAGCCAGCCGGTACGCGCTCCAGCCGATGAGGGCGGCGACCGCGATGACGACGGGGAAGGGCACCCCGAACAGCGCGAGCGCGACGAAGGCGGCCCCCGCGATGGCGACGAACACCGGGTGGGTCAGGGACCGCTTGGCGACCCTGATGACCGCCTGCGCCACGATGGCCAGCACCGCCGGGGCGATCCCTGCGAACAACGCGGTCACCACCGTCGTGTCCTGCCAGAGGACATAGACGGCCGACAGGGCCAGCAGCGCCAGCATGCCCGGCAGGACGAACAGGGTGCCCGCGACCAGGCCCCCGCGGGTGCCGTTGAGCAACCAGCCGACATAGATCGCCAGCTGCTGGGCTTCCGGCCCCGGAAGGAGCATGCAGTAGTTCAGGGCGTGGTTAAACCGCTGCTGGCCGATCCAGCGCCGCTCATCCACGAGGGTGCGCTGCATGACGGCGATCTGGCCGGCCGGGCCGCCGAACGTCTGCAGCGAGATGCCGAACCAGGCGCGTACGGCCTGCCGGAACGGGACCACGTCCCGGCGCACGTCAGTGTCCATGGGTACCTCGTCATCAGGGGTCGTGGCGCCGGGGCTTCGTGCACGATCTCGGCGAGCTTCCACAGCACCGGATCGTCGAGCTCGTACCGGCGCAGGATGGTCTCGAAGCTGCAGTCGCCGCCGTGGGACAGCTCCGCCCCGCGCATGTCGAACGCGGTCGCGTCGGCGGGCACCAGGGCCGGGTCGTCGACGAACACGAACTCGGCCGCGGCGTCGATGTGGCGGCGGATCAGCCAGGCGCAGGCCGCCCGGTCGATGTGCACTCCCGCACGGGTGGCCCACTTCATCCGGCGCCCTCCATTGCCTGGGCCAGGGCGTGCACGGCCTGCTGCGCGGTCTCGCGCTCGGCGGGCGGGAAGTGGTCGCGGCGGCCGATCCTGCGTAGCTCGGCCTGCAGCCTCTTGACGGCCCGGCTGCGCTCGCCGGGCCGCGCCCGCGCCGCCGCCTCGGCCTGGTCGATGACCGCCTGATACTCGGCCGCCCGTGCCCGGCGCATCTCCGCGGCGACGGCCTTCTCCTGGGCCGCGCTGTCGGCGACGGCCAGCCAGACGGTGGAACTGCCGCCCATCTCGCCGATCCATTCCAGCTGCTCACGGGTGCGGGCGTCGGCAGGCAAAGCCACCAGTCCGTCGCCCAGCCGCGCCACGCCGAGTCCACACAGGTCCCGTGACCCAGTGCGGCTAGCCCGCTCCCCAGATCGGCCGTCCGGGATCGGGAGCGGGAAGCTTCGACAAGATGACGGCCACGGTGTCCCACTCGACCGCCTGGGTCGTGTCCGCCATGAGGCGCAGACGCAGCGCGATCTCGTGGTGGGCGTCGAGGAACACGTCGATGCCCTCCATGACTTGACCGGTGACCGCCTCATACCCCGTGCCGCCTCCCCCGCCCTTGAAGAAGGTCACGCCCTCCGTACCGCCGCCCCAGAAATCCCCGATGCCGTTCAGGTCCTTCGCTGCCTCCTCGACCAACCTGCCGAGCTCGCCCCTCTCGATGTCGAACGAGTCCGCCGATGATCCGATCTGCGGCCAATAAATCTTCACGTCGTCCTCTCAGCCCGCGGGTTTGTGAGCCATGGTGAAATACAGCAGCACTCTGCCGAGGGTCTCCTTCCAGGTGGGGATGAGGTCCGTACCCTCCTGCCCGTTCATGAGGTCGTACGAGGGGCCGTAGCCGATCGAGCCGCCCGCGAGCCGGCTCAGGAAATACTGCACGTCCATGTTCCCGCTCATCTTCCTGGCCAGCGGCGCGGCGGCGTCGAACGCACCGTAGAAGGCGACCGACGCGGCGAACTCCTTCAGCACCTGCGTCGCGTTCGCCTCCAACGAGCCGACCTCCTCGCCTCGCGACGCCTTGACGCCTGCCACCACCGCCACATCCCCGACGGCGAAGAACGCGCTGCCGATCGAGTACTCCGTGAGTTTGCTCAACACAATCCTGGCGATGCTGTGCTCCAGCAGTTTTGCCAGCATGCCTGCCTGTGCCCGTCGCATGAGGAACTGGGTGATCTGGTACGCCGCTCCCGCCTGCCAGGGAAAGGTGGTGATGAAGATGAAGCTGGCGAAGTTCGCCTGAGCGAGCGTCCAGTACGCGTGCCGCGCCGTTTCGATCACCTCGGCGAAATCCTCGCAGGCCGCGCTGTTCTGCCGGCAGCGGCGGGCGAGCTTGGCGGCGTACCCCTCCTCCTGTGCCTGCGGATACAGCCCCGCGGTGACGGCCGACCGGAAGGCCTCCACCCCGTCCCCGTTGTTGTTCCGCCATACCGCCGCGGCAGCCGGGAACGTCTTGTCCGGGCTCTGCTCGATGCGATCGGCCAGCCGAGACCAGACCGCACTGGCCTGACGGGCTTTGGCCGGATCGCCCTGCGGGTAGTCGACCGCGAGCATCTTGAACACGAAGGCCGCGATGCCGAGAGTGCCGATGCCGTAGATGCTCGCGCGACCGGGATTGACACTCAACGTCGGCGAACCCCGTGGCCGCGATCGTCGTTTGGCGCGTGCTCGCCGTCGAGCAAAGTGCCGGTGGTGAACGGGGCCACCAGGTCGCGCGCCCCCTGCTCGGCGTCCCGCGTCGCTTTGGCCGCGGCATCGAGGATCGCCGCCGCCAGCTCGGCCGATCCGAGCCGCAGGGCACGCGGGTCGATGGTGAGTCCGGCGAGCCCTCCGGTCTGCGTCACCTCGACCACCACCCGTCCGTCCGCCGCCTCGCCCCGGCCTCTGACCGCGGCGATCTGGTCGCTCAGCCGCTCCAGCGCCGCCAGGTCCTGCTGGTAGTGGTCCAGCAGCTTGCCGAACTCTTGGTCGCCAAGGCCCTTGAGCGGATCGACCGGTGATGTCATTCCGTCTCCTGACTTATTGCGCGATCTTAAAGGTATTCGGAAAACCTACCGAAAATATGGATTATTCCAAGAGTGGGCGCGGAAACCGATCCACCGACCTCATGGATGCATCACCGATTGAAGGTTCATCGCGGTGGAAGCGGGGATTTCCATGGCAAAGTTTGCATCGAAAGTTCAACGATACCGTTGAAGCCATGGACATCAAGGACACAGCCCGTCCGCTCGACGGCGCGGGCGTCTCGGCGTTCCTCCGGTCGCTGCCCGCCCGGCCTCTGCTGCTCGGCCTGGGCGAGGCCAGGCACTTCGTGGAGGAGCTGGGCGAACTGCGCAACGAGATCTTCCGGCATCTGGTCGAGCACGAGGGCTACCGGTCGTTCGCCATCGAGAGCGACTGCCTCAGGGGCCTCGTGGTGGACGACTACATCACGACGGGCGCCGGCACGCTCGATGACGTCATGGAACGCGGCTTCAGCCACGGCTTCGGCGTGTTCCTGGCCAACCGCGAGCTGGTGCGCTGGATGCGCGCGTACAACGAGGAGCATGACGAAAAGCTCCGGTTCTTCGGCTTCGACGGCCCGCTGGAGTATTGGGCCGAGAGCCCGCGCCAGGCGCTCACCGCCCTCCACGGCCTCATCGACGGCCCGCTCCCGTGCACGATGGAAACCCTCGACACGCTGCTGGGCCCGGACGACCGGTGGTCGAACGAGGCCACGGCCATGGATCCGTCCCAGTCGATCGGCCAGTCCGCAGACGCCCAGCGGCTGCGGCTGCTCGCCGACGACCTGGTGGCGCTGCTCGACACGCAGGCGCCGCGGCTGAGCACGGAGGACAGGGAGCGGGCGGCACTGTACGGGCGCACCGCCGTCGGCCTGCTCCGCTACCACTACTGGATGGCCGACGCGTCTCCGGCACGGTGGACCCGGCTGTCGGCCCTGCGCGACGCGATGATGGCCGCCAATCTGCTTGCCGTCGCCGAGCGCGGCCCGGCCCTGGTCTTCGCCAGCAACCTCCACCTGCAGCGGAACAAGACCTTCATGCCGTTCGGCGACCAGTCGCTGGAGTGGTGGAGCGCGGGGGCGATCGCCGGGACGCACCTGGGCGACCGGTACGCCTTCCTGGCCTCAGCCCTCGGCACGGTCGGCGACAACACCCCGCCCCCGGACACCGTCGAGGGCATCCTGTCCACGCTCCCGTGGGACCACTCTCTCATCGACGCCCGCCGCCTGGCCGAGGCCGTCCCGAAGCCCGCCCCGCGCATCTCCCACGATTTCGCCTATTTCCCCCTCGACCCGGCCCAGCTCGACATGATCGACGGCGTCGTCTTCCTCAAGCAGGCTGTCAGGCTGAAAAAGCTGGGTTGACAGGCGCGTGCGTGTCAGTCTCCGCTGACACGCACGCGCATCATGGGCCCTTGTGGCCTACGGCGGGGCTCTTCCCGCGGACCGCGGTGACGGCCGGGTTGGCCTGGATCGCCGCGCTCGCGGTGCTCATGCTTGCCGTGCTTGGAATCATTGGTCGACTATCGTCCTCGCCGCGCCAGTGGAGTCTCCGGCATGAGGCAGCCGGCCACACATTGAGTCAGTGGATGCGCTATCCCCATGGAGTAACGACGGTTACTTCCGTGAACAGCGCGTCTACTGCCTCCAGGAGGATCAGAAATCCTGCTATCCAGACGATCCAGCTCAGTACGGTGCGGGATCCGGAGGAGAGCTTGTGCTGCCACCGTTCAAACCGTTCACGCAGCCGTTCGCCCAGGGCGGCCCATGCGGCAAAGAGCAGGATGCCTGGGATCACCATGATGGTCACGTAACCGCCGAGGAGTGGCGACCATTGGACGGCAGACAGGTTGGCCGAGGTCATGATGCCGATCGCACCGAAGTACGGTACGGCGGTGGCGAACTCGAACAGCCAGGTCCCCAGCCCCAGCAGCAGCATCGAGCGCATGGTGAAGGACCGAGCCTGGATGGATGCACGTTCGGGGTTCTTGTCGGGGATGAAGTAGCTTCCCACTATGAGCGCTCCGCCGAGGACGGCCTGTCCCCAGGCCCACACGGTGTCATCGACAAGTGGCACGACAGCGCCCAGGCCGAGCATGAGCAGTACGCCCAAGGCGAAGTACGCGATCGCGACCGCTCCGAGGTACACGCCGAGCAGCGCGCCCGCGCGGTGCGGCCTGGCCAGCAGCAGATAGAGAGTCATCCCGATCACGGTGGGGCTCAGCGTATCGAGCAGGGCCAGTCCGAGCACCGCCCCGATCGTCTCGATCGACAAACCTGTCTCCTTACGGGAGCCAACGAGCCGTAATAACACGCCCGTGTCAGTTAAAATAGCACACGCGTGTTAACATGTGGCGGTGCCACGACTCGTTGATCATGACCAGCGACGGGCCGAGCTCGGAGAGGCCGCCATCCGGGTGATCCTGCGCGAGGGCCTTGCCGGCGTGACCGTCCGCGGAGTCGCCACCGAAGCCGGCTGGTCCACCGGGTCCCTGCGGCATTACTTCCGCAATCAGCGCGAATTGCAGGCCTACGTCGTACAGGCCACCACCGACACCCTCCGTCGACGAGTCCTCCCACGCCTTCAGCGGCCCCGCACTCAAGGTTCGGTGGTCGAACAGATTGCCACGATCGTGACGGAGATGCTGCCGCTCGATGCCGAGCGGCGCGAGGAATACGCGCTGTGGTCAGCGATCGTGGAATGGGAACGTCAACACCCTCCAGAAGGAGGCTCTGTGACGTGGAACGACCAACGGGCGCTGTACCGCCAATGCATCGCCGCCCTACGCGGATACGAGCCGACCCGCGAACCGAGCCAGGCCACGCGCCCGCATCCTGATGACCAGGTCGAGCTCTGGGCGGCGCTCCTGCACACGTTCGTCGACGGACTCGCCGCCCAGATCATGAACACACCCGGCGAAGTGTCCGCCGACACCACCACCCAACTGCTGCGTTCACTGCTGGAAGCCGTACCTCGTGCGCAGCCGGATCAGTGTGCGCACCAGCCCCGGAGCTGAACTCGCCGTCAGTCCCCGCTGCGAGCGTTTCCGGGAAGAGGCAAGGTGAGTCTCACGTAGCGGTATCGGGGCTCTACGTCCGGCGAGTTTCGAGCGCATCCAGAATCAGGTCCAGGCCGTAGCTGAACTCGCTCGTATGGTCGTAGCCCGGCCGCAGGGCGTGGTCGACGATCATCTCTTTGAGGTACGGCAAGTCGTCCACCGGCAGTTGCCCGAGGATGCTGCCGGCCACTTCCTCGACATCGTCCGGCCTCGTCACCGGCAGGTTCGCCTCCTGGAGGACGAACCCGCCGACGTAGCTGTCGATGAGCGAGACAGCGTGCGCGGCCATCGGCAGCGTGAACCCCGCCTCGCGGAGGACACCGAGGACGGCGTCGTGGTGGCGTAGCGTCGCCGGCCCCGGGTTGCGACGGGAGTCCATGAGGCCGAGAGCCCAGCTGTGCTGCGACAGGACCGCACGCGCGGAGGAGGCGCACGCACGGATGGCGTCGCGCCAATCGTCACACTCGGCACTGGGTAGCTTGATCGCCGCGAACACCATGTCGACCACGCCGTCGAGGATCGCGTCCTTGTTCGGTACGTGGTGATAGAGCGACATCGCCTCCACTCCCAGTTCCTGCGCCACCCGTCGCATCGTGATCGCCTCCACGCCGCCGCGATCCGCGACCCGGATCGCGGCTTCCAGCACGAGACCTCTGCTGAGCGGTTGTGGTGATGGTGACACGACGACTCCAGGGCAGGCGGGTTGACAACCTTACAACTGTAAGCCAGCCTTACAAACGTAAGCCACCTTACTGATGTAAGTCCTCCCGGGTTGGCATGAGCGGGGAGCTCGGCGACGACGCGCCCTGCCGGGGCGAGAGAAGGAGATCCCGATGCCGATGCCGAGGTGGTGGGGGCACGTGAACAAGCGGGTGTTCAACCCTCGCGCGATCGCGGGTGGGAAGTGGCCGGTGCTGACTCACGTCGGTCGCGTCTCTGGCGCGACGTACCGCACGCCTGTCGATGCGCATCCTGTCGACGGCGGCTACCTGTTCGTTCTGGTGAATGGATCGCGTTCGGACTGGGTGCAGAACGTCCTGGCAGCCGACGGTGCGCGGCTCCGGGTCGACGGGAGGGAGGCGGAACTCGCCGCCCCACGCCTCGTCGGGGAAGACGAGGCGTTCCAGGCCCTCTCCGATGAGGTGGCACGCCCGCCGAGGCTGCTCCGCATCACCGAGTTCCTCCGCATGGACATCACACGACACCAAGCTGCTCCATCACTCCCTACCGAGGCGCACCAGAGCGAGACCACCAAGCGGACGTCATCGAGTTCGCCCGGCGACTCTGACCCGTCATCGGCGTGACCTTCCGTAACCCCGACGGCTCCATCTACCTCCTGGCCGTCAACGACGACTGGGGTGTCGGCAGCCAGCGCTTCAACGTCTCCATGGGGCGCACGAACTTTTCCTACGAGCTTGCCTCCGGCGGCGTGGCGACCTTCCTCCTCCGCTGATCTCATCCACCTGCCAGGTAGATACGCAATCTCACCAGTACCGAGGCCGGTTTCCGGCCTGCGGGTCGGGATGCGCGGAGGGTGGCCCGCATTCAGGGGCCGAATGCGCGGAGGGTGATTTCCACGAGCGCGTCGGCGTACTCCGGGGTGAGTGGTCCGGAGCGGAGTAGCCAGCGCTGGTAGAGCGGGGCGTACAGCACCTCGAGCACCAGGTCGAGGTCGGCGTTCGCGGCGAGCTGGCCAGCCCGCTGGGCGCTGCGCAGCCGTTCCTTCTTGGCTTCGTCGACTGGGCCGGCCAGTTTCTCGCGGTACAGGGCGGCGAGGGTGGGATCGTTGATGATCTCCGTGTTGAGTGCCCTGATGGGTGCCTCGAACGCCGGGTCGGCGAACTCGGCGACGGTCGCCCGCATGACGGTCTTGAGGTCGGCCTCGAGGTCGCCGGTGTCGGGCAGCCGGATGCCCTCCCCGCCCTCGCTGAGCGCCAGGAACGAGTCGAAGATCACCGCGCCCTTGGACGGCCACCATCGGTAGATGGTCTGCTTGCCCACTCCCGCCCGGGCGGCGATGGCCTCGATCGACACCTTGGCGTACCCGAGCTCGGAGACCAGCTCGCGCGCGGCGTCCAGGACGGCGCGCCGGGACCGCTCGCTGCGCCGGGCGGGGTTCGGCTTCATGGGATCGGACATGGACGGGAGCATATCACCACACGAGACGAGACGTACCGTCTTGACATGAGAGCGACACGCCTCCATACTCGGTAGCACCGAGACGAAACGTCTCGTCTCATGTGGAGCGAGGAGATCGTATGACGGCTGCCCGAGTATGGTTCATCACCGGCGCGTCCAGGGGCCTGGGCAGGGCCTTCACCGAGGCGGCACTCGCCGCCGGAGACCGCGTCGTGGCCGCCGCGCGCGACCTCGGCCCTCTCGACGACCTGGCCGCCGCCCACCCCGACAGCCTCGTACGGCTGACGCTGGACGTCACCGACCGCGCGGCCGTGCGGGAGGTGGTGGACCGGGCGGCAGCGGCGTTCGGCCGGCTCGACGTCGTGGTCAACAACGCCGGCGTGATGCTGTTCGGCATGGTGGAGGAGGCCACCGAGGCGCAGATCCGCGCCCAGTTCGACGTCAACTTTTTCGGCGCGGTGTGGGTGGCCCAGGCCGTGGTGCCGTACCTGCGTGCGCAGGGGTCCGGCCACATCCTGCAGGTCACTTCGATGGGGGCCGGTGGAGGGTTCGCGTCCGTCGGGTTCTACGCGGCGAGCAAGACCGCGCTCGACTCCGTGAGCCAGGCGCTGGCGATGGAGGTGGAGCCGTTCGGGGTCAAGGTGACGATCGTGGGGCCGGGCGGGTACGGCACGGACCTGTTCACGCGGGGCACCACGATGACGCAGCCGCGCCCGGAGTACGAGCCGCTACGCGCCCAGCTGGCCGAGATGTGGGGCGAGGACGCCGGTCCTGACCCGAGCACCGCAGCACCGGTGATCATGGAGTTGGTCGATCTGGCGGAGCCGCCACTGCGGCTGATCGTCGGCAGCGCCTCCTACGACATGGTCCAGGAAATGGACCAGGCCCGCACGGAGGTGTACCGGGCCTGGGAGCACCTCAGCCGGCAGGCGCCAGGCTGAGCCGCGGGCGGGTGCGGCCGTACTCGCGCCACGAGGCACGACGCGATCGCTGAGCCGTGGCGTCCAGGATTTTGTCCGAGCTGAGAAGAGGAGGTGGGCCCTTATGCGTACTGCTGCCCAACTGGCCCTCACCGAGATCACCAAGCGTTACGGCACCCGCGTCGTCCTGGACCGGGTGTCGCTCACCGTCAAACCCGGCGAGCGGATCGGGGTGATCGGCGACAACGGGTCGGGCAAGTCCACGCTGCTCAGGCTCATGGCGGACGACGAGCGGCCGGACAACGGCGAACTCGTGGTCGTCGCGCCCGGGGGCGTCGGATACCTGCCGCAGTCGCTCGCGCTGCCGCCGCACGCGACGGTGGCCGACGCCATCGACCTGGCACTGGCCGACCTGCGCGAGCTCGAAGCCCGGATGCGAGCGGCCGAACGCTCGCTCGGCGAGGCCGGCATGGAGGCTCGCGCGGGAGCGGAGGCCGGCGCGGGGCTGGAGGTCTACGCGCGCCTGGTGGCGCAGTTCGAAGCGCGCGGCGGCTACGAGGCCGACACTCGGGTGGAGATCGCGCTGCACGGGCTCGGGCTGCCCGGGCTGGAGCGGAGCCGCCCGCTGGGCACGCTGTCGGGTGGCGAACGCTCCCGGCTCGCCCTGGCCGCCACGCTGGCGTCCGCTCCCGAGCTGCTGCTGCTGGACGAGCCGACCAACGACCTGGACGACCAGGCCGTGGCCTGGCTCGAACAGCACCTGCGCACCCACCGCGGCACGGTCGTGGCGATCACGCACGACCGGATGTTCCTGGAACGAGTGACCACCGCCATCCTGGAGGTCGCCGACGGGCGGGTGCGCCGCTACGGCGACGGGTACGCCGGGTACCTCGCGGCCAAGGCCGCGGAACGCGCCGCACAGGCGCGGGCTCACGAGGGGTGGAAAGTGGAATTGGACCGGCATGCCACGCTGGTGGCGGCCAACGCGGGCCGGCTGGCCGGCATCCCACGCAAGGTGGCCAAGGCGGGCATGGGCACCGGGGCCTGGCGGGCGCGCTCGCGTACGCATGGGGCCGCCGGGCGTATCCGGCAGTCCCAGCAGCGGCTGCGGTGGCTCACCGACCACCCGGCGCCGCCGCCGCCCGAGCCGCTGCGCTTCACCGCCACCATCGCCACCACCGAAGCCACCGCGGGAGCCGCCTCCGGGGCCGAGGTGGCCGCGCTCGACGGCGTGGTGGTCGCGGGGCGGCTCCGCCTGGATTCCCTGGCCGTCCGCGCCGGTGAGCGGCTGCTCGTCACCGGCCCGAACGGAGCGGGCAAGACCACGCTGCTGCGGGTGCTCGCCGGTGAACTGCGGCCGGACACGGGCGAGGTACGGCAAACCGGCCGGGTCGGGTTCTTCCGCCAGGACGAGCTCGACACCGGCGACGGGCGGCGGACCGATCCGGCTGAGATCCTTCGGCAGGACGGGCCGGCGGATCGGACCGTGCTGCGGGCCTACGCGCACGGGCGTCCCGGCAGCCTGGACGAGCACGCGGACGCGCTGCTCGCCCTGGGCCTGTTCCGGCCGTCCGACCTGGGGCTGCGCCTCGGGGAGCTCTCCTATGGGCAGCGGCGCCGGATCGAGCTGGCGCGGCTGGTGAGCGCGCCCGTGGACCTGCTGCTGCTCGACGAGCCGACCAACCACCTGTCGCCGATGCTGGTGGAGCAACTGGAGGAGGCGCTGGCCTCGTACCGGGGTGCGCTGGTGGTCGTGACGCACGATCGGCGCCTGCGGGCCACGTTCACCGGCTCCCGGCTGGAGCTGTACGAAGGCGTTGCGGCATAGCGGCGTCGCGGAGCTCCTTGATCAGGGTTGCGGATCTAGTCCGCGAGGATTCTGTCCCAGTCCACCGTCTTGGCCCACCCGGCGTAGCTGTGCCAGCGCACGGCGGGGAACCTGGCATGCAGAGCCTCGAGGTCAAGGAAATCGGTGTTGTTCTCGAAGTTCTCGAACATCGTGGCCACCTCCTCGCCTGCCCACTGCCGCACCATGTCCAGCGGCAGCTGCTGGTAGGGGATCTCCCGGCCGAGCACCTCGCTCAGAATCCGGGCCGCCTCCTGCCCCGTGACGCGATCGGACGCGATGTCGATCCGCTCGCCGACGAGCTCGTCGGGGTTCTCAATGGCATGTACGGCCATGCCGGCAATGTCCAGGACACTCACCTGGTCGAGCGGCTTGCCGGGAGTCAGCGGGTTGGAGAGTACGCCGTCACCGAGCCGGCTGAAGCCGAGGTTGAGGACGTTCTCCATGAAGTACACCGGGCCGAGCACCGTCGCGCGCACCGGCCGCTCGCGCAAATACGCCTCGATGAGCTGCTTGCTGTCGGCATGGTCGACGTTGGTGGCCTCCAGCCGGTCACCGCCCCGCACAGAGGAGTACACAAGGTGGACGTCGAGGCGAGCGGCGGTGTCGACGAGCAGACGTCCCTGCGCGATCTCCTCGTCCTTGCCGCCCTCGCCGAACGGCACCGACAGGCCGAAAACCGCGTCGGCGCCTGTGCAGGCCCGCTGGAGTGCGTCGGGATCGGCGAGATCGCCGGTGGCGAGCCGCGCGCCCTGCGCTAACAACGCCTTCGCGGCCGGCGACTCCCCCGAGCGCACGTACGCCACCACCTCGTGACCGCGCTGCAGAAGCAGGTCGGCGACCGCGCCGCCTTGTTTGCCGGTGGCGCCAATGACGACGACTTCGGTCATGACAAACATCTCCATGGTTTGGGATGGGATTCGATCCAGGCCATGCGAGCGCGTTCCGACCGGCCCATCCGGCCGAGCCGCCCGCCGTCAGCGATTCTGGGACCTCAACCACAGTTGAGGTCAACCCCCGGACAGCCTGGACGATGCCGCCGCCATGGCACCGGCCACCGCCATATTTCGCGCCCCAACGTCTGCGACTGCCTGGAACGAGCCCTGGCCGCGAGCGGACTGACCAGCGCCGAGGGCAGGGGGCTGGGAAGTGGTGCACGCCGGACTTTCGGGAGCCGGGGACGTTCAAATTGGGGACCTTCCAGAAATGCCCCCAGAATTCCGGACATGGACGTAGATGACCGATGATCCAGTTAAGGAGACCGGATGGGAGCCGATCCCGATAGCCGGTTCGTGGAGATCTACGAATCCACCTACGAACCCATACTCGGGTACGTCCTGCGCCGCTGCCCGCACCCGGAGGACGCCGCCGATGTGGTGGCCGAGACGTTCACCACGGCGTGGCGTCGCATCGAGGAGTTGCCCGAAGGCGACGAGGCGAGGCTGTGGCTGTACGGCGTGGCGCGCCGGGTGCTCGCCAACCACCGGCGCGGCGAGCGGCGCCACGAGCAGCGTACGGCGGCCCTGCGCGAGCGGCTCGCCGCCTCCCCCGCGCTGGCCCGCCCGCCGGAGGACGAGATCTCGCAGATGGGACGGGTCTTCCGCGCCCTGACCGACGACGACAGGGAGCTGCTCTCCCTGGTCGCCTGGGAGAGGCTGGACCATGGGCAGATCGCCCGCATGCTCGGCGTCTCCCGCAACGCGGTGCGGATCAGGCTCTATCGCGCCCGCAAGCGTTTCGCTCGAGGGCTGGCGAAAGCCGGCATCGACCATCCTCGTGCCGTCGCCCTGGAAGGGAGCTCGCTGTGAACCTCGCTGATCTCGCCCGCGTGCGCGACAAGGACCTCGCCGGAGAGGCGTCCGCACCGGAGGCGCGGACGCTCATGCACGCGATCATGTCCGAGGAACGGGAACCGGTGGCCGCGACGCGGCCGCGCCCGAAGGTACGACGGCGGCTCGTGGCGGGCTTCGCCGCCCTGGCGACGGCCACGGCGGTCGCCGTCGGCACCGGCCTGGTCGGCGGCCCGGCGACGAGTTACGCCAACGCGGCCGTCTCCATCAACAAGACCGATGAGTACTTCAGCGTCAGCATCACCGACCCCACGGCCGACCGCCACCGCTTCGAGGAGGCGTTCCGGGCGGTCGGGCTGAACGTCACGGTCAAGATGGTCCCGGTGGCGCCGAACGAGGTGGGGACGCTGATCGGCCCCATAGTCCCGGGCGGCTTCAAATGGCACGGAAGCATCGGTACGCAGGGGATCACGCCGTGCTCGTCGGTGTTCTGCGCGAAGGTGTGGATGCCGGCCGACTTCCCCGGCCGGGTGGTGTTCGGCGTCGGCCGTCCCGCCAAGCCGGGCGAGCCATACGCCGACGACAGCGCCGGCGACCCGAACGGCGAGGAGGCCCTGTCCGGCTACACCAGTCACGGCAAGACGGTGGCGGACGTACGGGCCGAGCTGAACCGGCGCGGGCTGAAGGCCGGCTACCGGCTGATGTGGCCGCACCAGGACGGCGGCTGGTTCGAGGAAGCCGTGCCGGGGAGCCGGGTCAAGGACGACTGGACCGTGGCGGGCACCCGGTTCCACAGCTCCGACACCGTCAACCTGTACGTGACCCCCGGCAAGGACGCGGGCCGAGCCCCCAGCCCGCACCCCGAACCCCAGTGGTGGGACATGCCGGACTGAGCCCGCAGCAGGGAGCGACGCCCCGTTCCAGAGCATTGCCCCTTTCCGGCTTATTGGGGGTTCCGGCGGCGTCGGTGGTAGGCATAGGTGACTGCGGCGAGCAGTGGTCCCCACAGCAGAAGTGGGAGGTAGCAGAGGTAGAAGATCGTGGCCTCCCAGCCGCCTGCTTGTGTGGGGAAGTTCGCCGGGGTCGGCTCACCTCGGAGGGTGACGCCGGCGAACTCGGTGAGGACGGCGGCGGTCCACAAGACCGTCAGGACCACGGCGCCGAGGGTCGCGGGGATGACGGCGGCCGGCGTCGGCACTCTGCGGCCACCCAGCCCGGGAATCCAGCGGGGAAATCGCTCTCCCCAGGTGGCGACCAGCCCGACAGCCGTGAACGCCACCAACTCCGACAGGATCGACAGCAGGACGATGTACGCCCGCTCCCCGAGCGGGAGCCCGTCGCCGAACGCGGCCGGTAGCCGCCAGAGGCTGGACGGCAGCACGGTGAACGGGACGGCGTAGGCAGCGATCCGCGCCCAGCGGGGGACCCCGGCCACCGGGGCATGGGCGGCCCTCCACGCGTTGTTCAGCCGCCCGGCGGCCACCGGCGCATCGGCCACATCGCTTCCACTGGCCAGTGTCACCGCAGGCGGCAGCGCCGCGTCGAGGATTCGATCAGTTCTCGTCATGCCGCTCACGCTAGGAACGGCCGGGCCGGGCCGCCTCCCCCTGGCGAGGGAGTGCGCGCGGCGGGGCGTCGGCTAACGTCGATCGTCGTGAAGCGCCATATCGCCCAGGTCGTGAGGGCCGGGATCTACCAACTGCTGGGCGCCGCGCTGCTGACACCGGTCGCCGTGGCGCTCGGCCTACCGATCCTGGCCGAGCTGACGCCGGGGCGCGTGCTGGTGTTGTGGGCGGTGTGCCTGCCCGCCTCAGTGCTGCTCGCCATGACGCCGCTGATGCGGCGTCTGGAGGTGGCCGCGCTGTCGGAGCTGCTCGACGTCGACGTGCCGGAGCGGGCCGACCGCATCTACATGGTGGCCCTGACCAGCCTGCACCTGTACGGCGGCGCCACGCTCGGCGCGGGCGTGCTGGCGCTGTCTCCCGGCCTGGTCCGGCTGGGCGGGCTGTGGCGGGAGGCGCCCGGCGAGCTGGCGGAGGTGCTCCTGCTCGCCGCCGCCACGCTGGCCGCGATGGTCGCCGCTGGATTCGGCCAACGCTGGGCGGCGCGCCGGCTGCTGCGCACCGAGCCGTCCCGTGTGATCGCCGAACTCGGCCGCCGCCAGAGCCTCGCCCTGGAACTGCACGACTCCGTCGGCCATGCCCTCAGTGTCGTCCTGGTGCAGGCCATGGCCGCCCAGGCGGCGCTGCAGCGAACCGAGCTTGCGCTCGCCGTACAGTCGCTCGGCCATCTGACGGCCACCGCCCGCCACGCTCAGCAGGACCTCGACGTGCTGCTGAACGTGCTCGACGACGGCATCACCGCCGAGAGCCCCACGCTGGAGGCGCTCGACACGCTCACCCGCGGCCTGGACGTGCACGCGAGCGTCGGCCACCTCGGCAAGATCCCGGCCGCGACCTCGCGCGCGGCCTTCGCCATCGCACGGGAGGCGCTCACCAACGCCCTGCGTCACGGGCGTGGCCCGGTCACGCTCGACGTCGCCGTCGGCGCCGACCTGGTCCTGACCGTGGACAACGCGACCGCGGGCAGCTCCGGCGGGCAGGGGCGCGGTCTGACCGGCATGCGCATGCGGGCCCGCCTGGCCTGCGGGACGTGCACCTGGGAGGAGGCGGACGGGACGTGGCGCGTACAGGCGAGGCTGCCGCTGTGATCCGGGTCGTCCTGGCCGACGACGAGCAACTGATCCGTTCGGGATGGACGACCATGCTCTCCCTCCACGACGACATCGCGGTGGTGGGCGAGGCAGCCGACGGCCGCGAAGCCGTCGAGGCCGGCACCGGCGCCGACGTCGTACTGATGGACATCCGCATGCCCCGCATGGACGGCCTGGCCGCCACTCAGGAACTCGCCCGCCGCTCCCCGGCGACGCGGGTCATCGTGGTCACCACGTTCGAGAACGACCAGTTGGTCTGGGGCGCCCTGCGCGCCGGCGCCGCGGGCTACGTGCTCAAACGCGCGCCCGCCGACGAGTTGGCAGAGGCAGTCCGGCTGGTGCACTCACGCGACGCGGTGCTCTTCCCCGACGCGCTGCGCCGCATCGCTTCCCCGCATCTCGGTACGGCGAAGCCGCGCGTGCCGGTCGAGCTGACCCCACGCGAGCTGGACGTCCTGCGGCACATCGCGCTCGGGCAGAACAACGCGGAAATCGCGGCGACGCTGCACGTCACCAAGGAGACGGTCAAAACGCACGTCGGCAATGTCCTGGACAAGCTCGGCGCCCGCGACCGCACCCGGGCGGCCGTCCTCGCCTACGAACTCGGCCTCGTCTTCGCCGGCACCCAAGGGCAGGTCCTCGGAACGGGCGATTCGTGACGGCCATCGGCCCATCCTGGAACCGCACGAGACCCATGATCGCAGTGGAGCCGCCGCGTGATCACGGCGACGAGGATCGAATGGATTGAATGCCGCGTCCTGCCAGACTTTCGCGGCGGACGTCCAGGCTTCGGTCCATGCCACGCCCCTGCCGTCGGGCGCCATCGAGGACCAGGCGCTCAGCCGCGGGCCCGACAAGGTCACTATGGGGAGCAGTTCCTGCCTGACGTCAGTCCGCACCGGCCACCCTGACGACGCCCGCGAGATTTCGCGTGTGCACAGGCACGATCTTGACGACGTCCCCCGTCCTGGGAGCCTGGATCATCTTCCCGTCACCCCAGTAGATCGCCGCATGGGAAATGTAGCCGGGATTGGTCGGGTCCAGTCGCCAGAAGATCAGGTCTCCCGGCCGTATCTGTGCGAAGGGGACCTGGGGACCACTGGCGAACTGCTGGTGCGTCACTCTGGGCAGACGGATCCCGGCGCGTCCGTACGCCCACTGGATCAGCCCGGAGCAGTCGAACGCGTCGGGCCCCTCGGCGCCCCATACATAGGGAGCGTCGAGCTTGCTCGCGGCTGCCGTCAAGACCACGCGGATCCGCTCGTCGGGAAGCGAACTCGGCGAACGAGCCTTCGCCGCCTACCTCCGCGCCGAACAGGAACACGGCCGCATCCACGCCGACGCCGACGTCGAATCGCTTGCCCTCGCCTTGGTGGGAACCGCACATCAACTGCTGCTCACCCGTGGCCCTCAGGCGCCCGACCTGCGCGACCGCATGCGCAGGACGACGACAGCCTTGATCGCGGGTGTCACTCCTGACACCTAAGGACAGCCGATCTCCGGTGATCCGTAGTAGTGATGGTTTCGCGACCGTTACGGGCGCTCGACACGCACTGCTCACTCGACCGACCCGGCGACCTGTCATGCGGTATATGCCCAGCTCACAGACATGGCATGACTCCTGACCGAGCCTGGTAGGGGAATTACGGAGTTACATATTGAGCTCTTGTATCTACGGAATACCTCTATAGAGTCGCATGAAACACCGCTCGCTCCACCCGGCGGCGGTCTCGACCTCTTATACCCCCGGGAGGTTCCGTGTACCGGCAATCGAGGACGTTCATTGCGATGGCCGCCGTGCTCTGGTTAGCTCTGGCCGGATGCGGCGCGGGTACCGAGCCTGCCCAGAGCGGGCAGACCGCCGCGGCGGCGAAGAGCGTCACCATCGCGATCTCCTCCGATGAGGGCACCCTCACCCCGTTCACCAACCAGACCGGCTACCCGGGCAACAACCTGGTGAAGCTGCTCTTCGACACTCTGGTCATCGTCCAGGGCGACGGGGTCGCGCCGCTGCTGGCGAGGCAAATCCAGACCACCGACAACAAGGTCTTCACGATGCCGCTCAGACAGGGCGTCACCTGGCACGACGGCAAGCCGCTGACCGCCGACGACGTGGTGTTCAGCGTCGAGTTCTACAAGAAGAACATGGAGGGCGACTCCTCCATCGACGTCCGGCCGGTCCAGAGCGTGACCGCGAGCGGCGACACCGTGACCCTCACCCTCAAGGCGCCGGATCCCGAGTTCCCGCGGCGCATTCTGGCCGACATGGCGATCCTGCCCCAACACCTGTGGTCGTCGGTGGAGAAGGTCAGCGAAGCCGGGACCGACAAGGCGATCGGCACCGGCCCGTACAAGCTCACGCAGTACGACAACGCCCGCGGCTACACGCTGACCGCCAACGCCTCCTACATCATGGGCAAGCCGAAGGTCGACACCGTCAAGGTCGTGGTCATCCCCGAGGAGTCCACGCAGTTCGCCGCCCTGCGCACGGGCGAGATCCACCTGTCCACCCGCATCGTGCCTCCGCAGCAGCTCCAGGCGCTGGAGCGGCAGCCGAACATCGGCGTGGTGAAGGGCACCGAGTTCGCCTCCACGTTGCTGGCCTTCAACACCACCAGGGCCCCGTTCGACAAGCCGGAGGTCCGCCGCGCCCTGGCCAAGGCCATCGACGTGACGGACCTGGTGAAGACCGCGCTGCTCGGCCAGGGCACACCCGGCAATCCGGGCTTCGTTCACGCCGACTCCCCCGTCAAGCCCGACCAGCTCTCGCCGCTCTACGACGTCGAGGCGGCCAAGCGTGAGCTCGACGCCTTGGGCGCCAAGCCCGGTCCCGACGGGATCAGGGTGCTGAACGGCAAGCCGATGTCGTACGAGCTGCTGGTCCAGAGCACCTCCACCGACCGGCTGCGCAGCGCCGAGCTGATACGCGACATGCTCAAGGCGGTGGGTGTGGCCGTCAAGGTTTCCTCCCTCGACCCGGACTCGCTGGATGCGAAGGTGTGGCCCGACTACGACGTGAGCAAGGGGCGCAACTACGACCTGTCCATGTGGGGCTGGTCCGCTCCCGTCATGCTGAGCAGCGGCACCATCGCCCAACTCGTCGCCTCGGACCCGGAGGACGGCTCACTCAACATCGTCGGCTTCAAGAACGACCAGGTCGACGCCACCGTGAAGACCCTCACCTCGGCCCCCACCATGGAGGCCAGGACGGCGGCGGCCAAGCAGCTCCAGGCGCAGATCGCCGAGCAGTTGCCGTTCCTGACGCTCTACTACCGCAACGGCGCCTACGCCTTCCGCAAGGACGTCTACAGCGGCTGGGCCTGGCAGAACGGCTCCGCTGTGCTCAACAAGTTCTCCCTCGTCGACTTCAAACTCCAATGACCTGGCGGTACGCGGCGAGCCGGCTGGCCGAGTATGCCGCCGTGCTCGCAGTGGCGCTCACGCTGAACTTCGCGCTGCCCCGCGCGCTGCCCGGTGGCCCGCTGAAGCTGTTCGGCAGCCCGGAGGCGCTGGCCAGGCTGACCGCCGACGAGCGAGCGCAGATCGCCACCCAGTACGGCTTCGGCAAGCCCCTGCCCGAGCAGTTCCTCGACTACCTCGGCGGTGTCCTCACCCTGAACCTCGGCACCTCCCTGTCCGACGGGCGGCCGGTCACGCAGGCGCTCGGCGAGGCGCTTCCGTGGACGTTGCTGCTCGTCGGCACCAGCATCATCGGCACCGCGCTGGTAGGGGTGACGTTCGGGGTGGTGGGCGCGTTGCGCCGGCGCAACGGCAAAGGGTCGGGACTGCTCGGCACGGCCATCGTGCTCGACTCGTTCCCGCAGTTCTGGCTGGGAATGCTGCTCATCGTCCTGTTCGGCGTGCAGCTCCAACTGCTGCCGACCTTCGGCGTGTCGGGCGTCGAAGGCGTGACGGTCTCCGGCGTGCTGATGCATCTGATCCTGCCGGTGACCACCATGACGCTGACCGGGATGGGCTACCTGTTCCTCTACACCCGCTCGTCGCTGCTGACCGTGCTGACCAGCGAGCCGATCCAGCACGCGCACGCGCGCGGGGTGCCGTACGGGAGGCTGGTGCGCAGGCACGCGCTGCGCCCGGCGCTGCTGCCCGTGCACACGATCCTCATGATGGAGATCGGCTTCCTCGCCGCGGGTTCGATCGTGGTCGAGACCGTCTTCGCCTACCCGGGGCTCGGCCGCCTGACCTTCGACGCGATCACGGCCCGCGACTATCCGCTGATGCAGGGCGCGTTCCTGGTGCTGACGCTGATGGTCGTGCTGATGAATGCGCTGGCCGACGCCACCTACCCCCTGCTCGACCCCCGCGCCAGAACCGGAGGCGGCCGATGATGTTCCTGCGCGCACCCCGCCGTGATCTCCTCGGCAGCCAGGGAATGATCGGCGCCGGGATCCTCGCCCTGATCGTCGGAGTCGCCCTGTACGGCACGGCGCTGCCCGACGACGCCGGCCGGGCCCGGGTCGCGGATCCGTACGCGCCTCCGGGAGCGGGGCTGCCGCTCGGGGCCGACGATCTCGGCAGGAACCTGCTCGACCAGCTCATCGTCGGCGCCGGCACGTCCCTGAGCCTGGCCTTCATCGTCGCCGCGGCCACCACCGTGCTCGCCGCGCTGGTCGGCGGGGCGGCCGGGATCGGGCCACGCTGGCTGTCGGCCACGCTCATGCGCGGCACCGACGTCATGCTGGTGCTGCCCGAGCTGATCCTCTACATCCTCGCGGCGGCCTTCCTCGGCCAGTCCTTCGGCACCCGGGTGACGATCCTGGCGCTGATCCTCTGGCCGGTCCCGGCGCGAGTGCTGCGGGCCGCCGTCCTGACCGCGTGGTCGCGCGGGCATCTGGAGGTGGCCCGCGCGATGGGCTCCCCGCGCTGGTGGCTGCTCCTGCGGCACGGCTCCTACCTCATCGGCCCGCTGCTCATCCCGGTCTTCGTCCGTACAGCGATGCGCGCCGTCATCTACGACGCGACCTTGTCCTTCCTCGGCTTGGGCGACCCGACCGCGCCGAGCTGGGGCACCACGCTGTTCTGGGTGCAGACCAACGGCGTGTTCCTGTCGGAGGCGTGGCTCTGGTGGGCGCTCCCGCCGGGCGCCGCCATCACGCTGACCGTGCTGGCCCTCGCCCTCATCGGCATCGCCGTCGAGGAACGCCTCAACCCCGCACTCAGGGAGGCCACCCGATGACGCTGTCCCTGCGCGACCTCACGATCAGCTACGGCGACCTGACCGCAGTCGACGGGATCAGCCTGGACGTCGCGGAAGGCGAGGTCGCGGCGCTCGTGGGCGAGAGCGGCTGCGGCAAGACCTCGCTCGCCCGCGCCCTGCTCGGGCTGCTCCCCCGCACCGCGACCGTGACCGGGTCCGCGCGGCTCGGCGAGGACGAGCTGGCCGGCCGTACCGTCTGGAAGAACATCCGCGGCCGCCAGGTCGCCATCGTGCCGCAGGGCGCGATGGCCGGCCTCAGCCCCGTCCACCGGATCGGCGCCCAGATCACCGAGATGCTCACCCTGCACGGCGGCCGCTCGAGCCCGGCCGAGCTGCTCCAACACGTCGGCCTCCAACCCGCCATGCTCCGCTGCTACCCACACGAGCTGTCCGGAGGACAGCGCCAACGGGTCGCGATCGCCCTGGCGCTGGCGGGCGAGCCCCGGCTGCTGATCGCCGACGAGCCCACCACCGGGCTGGACGTGATCACCCAGCGGCAGATCCTCACGCTGCTCGCCGGTCTCGGCACCACCACGCTCATCGTCTCGCACGACCTCGCCGGGCTCATGCCGTACGCGGACCGGGTCGCGGTGATGTACGCGGGCCGGCTCGCCGAGGTTCGCCCGGCACGCACGCTCGCCGCCGAACACTCCCACCCCTACACTGCAGGCCTGCTCACCGCCACCCCCGTCGCGGACCGGCAGGTGCCCTGGGGCAGCATCCCCGGCTCCGCGCCCGCACTCGACCTGCTGCCGAAGGGATGCCGCTTCGCCCCGCGCTGCCCCCTGGCCACCAACCTGTGCGCGGAAGAGGCGCCGCCGCTGCGCTCACACGGCACGGCGCAGGTGGCCTGCCACCACCACGACAAACCGACCTACCCAGTAGTGCCACGCGGCGGCCACGCGCCAGGGGCGCCGGTCGTCCGCGTAGCCGGCGTACGCCACCTCTACCGGACCCGTTCGAGAACCGTGGAGGCGCTACGGGGGGTGGATCTCGACATCCACGCCGGAGAGATCGTCGGGCTGGTGGGCGAGAGCGGCTCTGGCAAGAGCACTCTGGCCAGGATCATCCTCGGCCTGCTGCGTCCGTCGAGCGGCCGGATCGAGATCGCGGGCGAAGAGTTGACCGCCCGGCGCGGCCGCGCGCTGCGCCGCCTCCAGCAGCGGATCGGCTTCGTTCACCAGGATCCCTACGACGCGCTCCACCCCGGGATGCGCATCGCGAGCCTGGTGGCCGAACCCTTGATCATGACCGGTACACCGCGGGAACAGCGGGCCCACAGGGTCCCCGAGGCGCTGAGCGCCGCCGGGCTGCCCGCGACGGACGAGTTCCTGCAGCGCTTCCCCGGTCAGTTGTCGGGCGGGCAGCGGCAGCGCGTGTCCATCGCCCGGGCGCTCGCGGCCGATCCCCTCCTCCTGATCGCCGACGAGGCCACCTCGATGCTGGACGTCTCCACCCGCGCCGGCATCGCCACCACACTCCGCACGCTGGCCGTCGATCGCGGCCTCGCCGTCCTCTTCGTCACCCACGACCTGGGAGAAGCCGTGCAGTCGTGCGACCGGATCGTGGTGCTCCGCAACGGCACGGTCGTCGAGCATGGCCTGTCCGCCGACCTTGCCAGCGCCCCTTCCCACCCCTACACGGCCCAACTGCTCGAAGCAGCTCAGACCTGACAAGGATGGAAAAGAGTGACGGACGTCTTCGCACGCCTGGAATCCTTCGGCGACCGCTTCCGGCTCCAGCGCGGGCCGGTGCCGGGGGAGGACTGGCTCGCCTGTGACCGGCTGCTCGATCCGTGGTCCGCGGAGCTGAAGCAGGTGCTGAAGGCCGAGCGGCGGGCGAGCGGCCAGGTCTCCGACCACGCGACAGCGCTGACCGTGATGGCGGTATACGCGGGCACCGTGACCGCAGCCGCCGTGCTGGCATGGGCCATCGAGGGCGTGGTGATCGACATGCGCCCGCACAACGTCGCCATCCGGCTTTCCCCGCATCACGGCTTCGAGGCCGTCGCGATCCGCGAACCCACCGTCACCGACGCACCTGTGGAGACCCTGGTCGCTTGGGTGCTGGACGACCACCTGCTGCCCCTCGCGCATGCCATGCGCGTACGTACCCGAGCCGGCCTTCGCCAGCTCTACGGCGGCGTGGCCCACGGCTGCGCGGCGGCTTTCTGTATCGCCAGCCGGCGCGGCGGAGACGTGGACCAACTGGAGAGCGCGTACCAGACGTTCCTGACCGCCGCCACCGGCGGACTGGACCGCCTGGGCAGGGTGATCCGGCTCAGGGAAGGCGACCGGGAGGGACTCTTCTACCTGCGCAACACCTGCTGCCTCTACTACACCTCCGCAGAGGAAGTGAAGTGCTCCAGTTGTTGCCTGGACACCGTCGAAGATCGCGTGACGAACTATCGGCGGCTGCTGGCCGACGGCGTCGTCCCGCACTGAGGATGTGGTCGGTGAAGCCGGCCTGTTCGTCCTGTTCCATGCGAATGGCTCCGAGCGGTGTTCGCCCGGAGCCATCCCGAGTGGTGCTACTTGAAGCGGCGTAGCCGCAGGCTGTTGCTGACCACGAACACGCTGGAGAACGCCATCGCGGCCCCCGCGATCATCGGGTTGAGCAGGCCGAGGGCGGCCAGCGGCAGGGCGGCCACGTTGTAGGCGAAGGCCCAGAACAGGTTGCCCTTGATCGTGCTGAGTGTCCGGCGGGAGAGCCGGATGGCGTCGGCGGCCACCCGCAGGTCGCCGCGGACCAGGGTGAGGTCGCTCGCCTCGATGGCGGCGTCGGTGCCGGTGCCCATCGCGAGCCCCAGGTCGGCCTGGGCGAGCGCGGCGGCGTCGTTGACCCCGTCGCCGACCATGGCCACGACCCTGCCCTCGCTCTGCAGTTCCTTGACGACGTCGACCTTGTCGGCGGGCAGCACCTCGGCGATCACCTCGTCGATGCCCACCTCGGCGGCCACGGTCTTGGCCACCGCCTCGTTGTCGCCGGTCAGCAGCACCGGGGTGAGACCGAGGGCGCGCAGCTGTGTGATGGCCTCCTTGCTGGTCGGCTTGACCACGTCGGCCACCACCAGCACCGCCCGCGCCTGACCGTCCCAGCCCACCGCGACCGCGGTACGGCCTGCGGCCTGGGCCGCGTGCAGGGCGCGCTCCAGGTCGGGGGTGAGGTGCTGCGACCATTCCTCCAGCAGCCGGGGACGGCCGACCAGGACCGCGTGGCCGTCGACGATGCCCTGCACGCCGAGTCCTTCGACGTTGGCGAAGTCCTCGACGGTGGCGTCGGAGCCGGCGGCGCGGGCGATGGCCTGGGCGATCGGGTGCTCGGAGGCGTGCTCCAGCGCGCCGGCCAGGCGCAGCACCTCCTCGCGGCTCTCGCCCTCGGCCACGTGGACGTCGACCAGGGTCATCTTGCCTTCGGTGACCGTGCCGGTCTTGTCCAGCACCACGGTGTCGATCTTGCGGGTGGACTCCAGTACCTCGGGTCCCTTGATCAGGATGCCCAGCTGGGCGCCCCTGCCGGTGCCGACCAGCAGCGCGGTCGGAGTGGCCAGGCCCAGCGCGCACGGGCAGGCGATGATCAGCACGGCCACCGCGGCGGTGAAGGCGGCGCCCACGCCGTCGCCGGTGCCGAGCCAGAAGCCCAGCGTGCCGAGCGCCAGGGCGATCACGATCGGCACGAAGATGCCGGAGATGCGGTCGGCCAGGCGCTGCACCTGCGCCTTGCCGGTCTGCGCCTCTTCGACCAGTTTGGCCATCTGGGCGAGCTGGGTGTCGGCGCCGACCCGGGTGGCGCGGACGATCAGGCGGCCGCCCGCGTTCACGGTGGCGCCGGTGACCGCGTCGCCGACACCGACCTCGACCGGTACGGACTCGCCGGTCAGCATCGAGGCGTCGACCGCCGAGGTGCCTTCCTCGACCACCCCGTCAGTGGCGATCTTCTCGCCGGGGCGGACGATGAATCGGTCCCCGGCGGAAAGCTGTTCGACCGGCACGCGCCGGCCGTCGGCCAGCTCCACGTCTTTGGCGCCCAGTTCCAGCAGGGCTCGCAGCGCGGCGCCCGCCCGCCGCTTGGAGCGGGCTTCGAAGTAGCGGCCGGCCAGGATGAACGCCGTCACTCCCGCAGCGGCCTCCAGGTAGATGTTGCCGGAGCCGTCGGTGCGCTCGATGGTGAACGCGAACGGGTGCGTCATCCCCGGCGTGCCCGCGGTGCCGAAGAACAGCGCCCACAGCGACCAGCCCAGCGCGGCGATGGTGCCGATCGAGATCAGCGTGTCCATGGTGGCGGCGCCGTGGCGCAGGTTGGTCCAGGCCGCCTTGTGGAAGGGCCAGCCCGCGTACACCACCACCGGCGCCGCCAGCACGAGCGACAGCCACTGCCAGTTGGTGAACTGCAACGGCGGGATCATCGCCATCGCGATCACCGGCACGGCCAGCACCACAGAGGTGATCAGGCGGCTGCGCAGCGGCTGGAGCTCGTCCTCCGGCTCCTGCCCGGCCGCCTCCGCCTCCGTCTTGGGCGGAGCGGGCAGGGCGGCGGTGTAGCCGGCCTTCTCCACCTCGGTGATGAGCTGCTGCGGGTCGATCCCTTCGGGGAAGGTGACCTTCGCCTTCTCCGTGGCGTAGTTGACCGTCGCGGTCACGCCGTCCATCTTGTTGAGCTTGCGTTCGATGCGGTTGGCGCACGACGCGCAGGTCATGCCGCCGATCGAGAGCTCGACCGCGTTCTGCCGGTCATCGGTGACCTGGGACATCAGCGTTCTCCTTTCTCTCGGTCAGTGGCTGTGGTTGTCGCCGTGCCCGCTGGGGGTGGGCGTCGAGGTGGGGGTGGGCGTCGGGATCGCCGGCCGCTCGCCCGCGCCGAGGGTGAAGTCGGCGGTGCGGACCTCGCCGTCGTGCTGGAAGTCGAGGAAGAGCCGGTAGTCGCCGACGCTGGGCACCTCGGCGTAGAAGACGATCTCGGGTCCGGCCTTGGTCTTGCCGTCGCCGGGCTCGCCGTCGGGGTGGACGTGCAGGTACGCCAGGTCCCGGGCGCGCAGGGCCACCAAGTGCCCATAGGCGCCGAGGTACGGCTGCAGGTCCGTCACCGGCTTGCCGTCCTTGCTGACCTTGAGGGTGAGCTTGCTCGCCTGTCCGGGCGTCAGCTCGCCGTCGAGGGTGACCTCGTATCCGTCGACGGTGGCCGTACGGCTGGTCTCGGGAAGCGCCTTGGGCTCGTAGTCGCCGGCGACGAGCAGGTCGGCGCCCAGGGTCAGAGCGCTGCTACCGGTGGGGGCGAAATCGGCGAACGCGCGGTACGTCCCCGCGGCCGGGAGGGTGAGCTTGACCGACCAGACGCCGTCACCCGCCTCGACCGGGTGCAGGTGCTGAAACGAGGTCAGGTCACGGGAGACGACGATGAAGTGCAGCTTCTTGTCGTGCTCGACCTGGTAGTCAGTGACCGGGCGGCCGTCGGGGCCCGTCACGGTGAAACGGAAGTCGGTCGGCTCATCCGGCTTGATCGCGGCGGTGAGCGGGGTGAGGGTGTAACCGTTCTCGGACACTTGAAGCCCTCCGGGGGTATTGTTCTCCGCCTGCTCGGTGGCGTGCTCCCCGTGTCCCGCGCTCGCCGTCGGCGTCCCCATGGTCGTCATGGCGGCGTGGTCCTCTGCCGGGGGCGTCCCAACCGGTCCCACCGCCTTGCCCGCGCCCAGGGCGCCGCCGAAGACGACGGCGAGCCCCAGGACGTAGGAGCCGAGCTTGGCTGCGGTGTTCACGAGTTCGCCACTTCGTAACCGGCCTCTTCGACCGCGGCGACGATCTTCGCCGGGTCGATGGGGCCGTCGCTGTCCACGGTCAGCAGTCCGGTGGCCAGGTCCACCTCGACGTTGGTGATGCCGGCCACTTCGCTGACCTCTTCTTTGACCGAGCTGACGCAGTGGCCGCAGGTCATGCCCTTGACGGTGTAGGTGGCGGTGCTCATAGCGATCTCTCCTTCAATCCGGGTCAATGCGGTCAGGAACGGACGAGTCTGGCGATGGCGTCGGAGGCTTCCTTGACCTTCGCGTCCGCCTCCGGGCCGCCCTTCAGGGTGGCCTCCGCGACGCAGTGGGCCAGGTGGTCTTCGAGGAGCGACAGGGAGAACGACCTCAGCGCGCTGGTCGCCGCCGACACCTGGGTCAGGATGTCGATGCAGTACTTGTCGTCGTCGACCATGCGCTGCAGGCCACGGATCTGGCCTTCGACGCGACGCAGTCTCACCGCGTGGTCCTGCTTGGTGGTGGCATATCCGGGCATGTCGTCCTCCCTCGGGTTCGTCGCCCATGACAACACTATACCCCCCTATGGTATTCCTGGAAAGCCGGAGCGTACTTCCGGGCAACTGACCGGACCCGGAACGCAGCCATCCATCGCGAAACCGAGGAGTTCGACATGCCACACGTGATTCGCAGGCCAGGCGTGCTCGGCGGGACATCGCTCGCCGTCTTTCTCGCCACCGTTCATCGGATCTTCTTGAGTGCGGAAACCTCCGCCTTCAGTTCACGAGGGGGAGGATGTCAACGGTCATCCAGCCCTTCTTCGGCGCTGTAGCGGAAGATCGCAGCTTGCGCGTGGTCACCCCGGTGCCCGACTGGGAGCCGCACGGCCACCGGCCCCTGCGGACCCTCTTTCAGCTCCGGCTGCTGCGCGGGCCCATCGGCGGGCTCACGCTCGCCTCCAGCCTGGCGAGCGTCGCTTTCGTCACCTTCACCAGTTCGCTGCCCATGTGGCTGGTGCGCGAGCACGGTCTGGCGACCGACGACGCGTTGATCGGATGGAGCCTGGCCGCCTTCTCGCTGGCCGCGGGCCTGGGCTCGCTGGTCGGCGGCGTGCTCACGCCGCGTCTTGGCCGCCGTACGACGCTGGTCGGCTCGCTGCTCGCCGCGGCCGTGCCGCTGCTCGCCGTTGTCGGGCTGGAGCCGGGCGGCGTGCCCTTCTTCGTCGCCGCCATCCTGGCGGGTGCGCTCCTGTACGTGAGCAACCCGATCAACGTCGTGATCGCACAAGACCTCGCGCCGGACGCGCCGGCGACCGCGGCGGGCATGGTCCTCGGGGTGTCGGTCGCCGTGGCGGGCGTGCTCTACGTGGCCCTGGGGTGGCTCCAGGAGATCGCAGGGCTCGGCACCAGAATGGTCGTCGGGTTCGTGCTGGTCATCCCAGCGGCTGCCGTCGCTCTGGGGGTTCTGTGGCGGCACCCCGAAGTAGACCGCACTTGACATATACCCCCCACTGGTATTGATTGCCGTCACCACAATACCCCTAGCCGGTATTGAAAACTTCCTTCCTCATACCCTACCCAGGTAGGGCTCATCGTGGAGAGTGCTCATGTCCGCACCATCCCCCCCGGCGATGGACCGCCCTGGCCCTGATCGCCACCGCCCAGTTCATCGTCATCATGGACACGTCGATCATCGGCGTGGCCCTCCCCCGCATCCAGGAAGACCTCGGCTTCTCCCAGGAGAACCTGTCCTGGGTCTTCAACGCCTACGTCGTCGCCTTCGGCGGCCTGCTGCTGCTCGGCGGCCGCCTGTCCGACCTGTTCGGCGCCCGCCGGCTCTTCAGCGCCGGCTGGCTCATCCTGCTCATCGGCTCGCTCGTCGCCGGCATCGCCCCCGAAGTGTGGGTGGAACTCACCGGCCGCGCCGTCCAGGGCGTCGGCGCCGCACTGATCGCCCCCTCCGCCCTCACCCTGCTCATGATGCTGTTCGGCCACGACCCCAAGGAACTCACCAAGGCCCTGGCCCTGTACGGCGCCGCCGCCCCGGCCGGCGGCACCGCCGGCGTCTTCCTCGGCGGCCTCATCACCGAATACCTGAGCTGGCCCTGGGTCTTCTACATCAACATCCCCATCGCCCTCGTCGCCCTGCTGGCCACCGGCCCGCTGATGCCCGCCACCCAGCCCCAGCGCGGCACCGTCGACGTACTCGGCGCCCTGACCGTCACCCTCGGTCTCGGCGCCGCCGTCTACGCCATCGTCCAAGCCCCGGAGATCGGCTGGAACTCGGCCCAGACCTGGCTCGTACTCGGCGCCGCCGTGGCACTGCTCGCCGCCTTCGTCGCCATCCAGGCCCGCCGCCGCGAACCGCTCATGCGCCTGTCCATCTTCCGCACCCCCAAGCTCGCCGCCGCCAACCTCACCCAACTGCTGCTCGGCGGAGCCTGGATCCCGATGTGGTTCTTCCTCAACCTCTACCTGCAGCAAGTCCTCGGCTACAGCGCCTTCCCCAGCGGCGCCGCCCTGCTCCCCATGACCGTCCTCATCATGATCGGCATGATCGTCCTGGCACCCCGCACCATCAACCGCTTCGGCCCCAAGACCACCACCGTCACCGGACTGGCCCTGCTCGCCGCCGGAATGGCCTGGCTCGCGTTCATCCGCCCGGACGGCAACTTCACCGCCGACGTCCTGCCCGCCAGCCTCCTCGCCGCACTCGGCATGTCGCTGGCCTTCATCCCCTCCCTCGGCACCGCCATCTCCTCCGCCCGGCCCGAAGAAGGCGGCCTGGCCTCCGGCATCGTCAACACCAGCTACCAAGTCGGCTCCGCACTCGGCCTGGCCGCCATGACCGCCGTCGCCGCCGCCAACGGCGCCGCCCAACTCGGCAACCTACCCGCACTGACCAGCGGCTTCTCCGCCGCCTTCATCGGAGCCGCCGGCATCGCCGCCGTGGGCGCCCTGCTCGCCGCAGGCACCCTGCGCTCGCACACGTCCGTACCCGCCGACGAGGTCGCGGCCTCCCGCGGCTGACACTCCCCATGTGAAGCGTGCCCCCGGCTCCGATACTGTCGCGGAGCCGGGGGCACGCGGCTGAACGTCATGCTGCCCGCCCGCGTCACAGCGGCGGTCGGCTGCCAACCGCGGATGGTCTCGCTGTGCTCGGCGAGCCGGCGCTGGTGTTGCCGGCGAGGCACCCCCGGGAGGCGCTCGGGGATGACGTCGAAGTAGGCGCGCGGCCCCTCGGCGGGGATCTGCTCCTTCTCGGATGCTCTTGCCGACGTTCCTATTGATCTGTCCAACGGTGCCGGAGACGGGGTAGATCAGACCGACACCATCCAATTAGGTTAGGCTCCCCTTAATTTTGCCGGTCGTGCCCCGATGGAGGAGGCATCCATGGAAACGGCGCGAGCGCCCCTGCCCGGTCAGCGAGCGTCCTGATGATGGGCACGATTGCGGAGAAACGCCCCGCGCCAGGGGTCACAGAGGCCCGCCGGCGGCGGGTCGTGGCTTTGGGCGCGCTCGTGGCGGTCCTCGTGGTCGCGGGGGCGGCGTCGTTGGCCGTCGGCGCGCGCGCATTGAGTCCCGCCGAGGTCTGGCACGGGTTGTTCACGGCACCGGACGCCGACCAGCGGCTCACCGAGATCAGGCTCATCGTGCAGACCGTGCGGGTGCCCCGGACGGTGCTCGCGATCGTGGCGGGCGTCGCCCTGGGGGTCGGCGGGGCGCTGATCCAGGGGTACACGCGGAACCCGATCGCCGACACGGGCTTGCTGGGGGTGAACGCCGGCGCCTCGTTCGCCGTGGTTCTGGTGATCCTTCTCTTCGGGCTCACCAACCCGTTCCAGTACGTCTGGTTCGCCTTCCTGGGGGCGGCGGCCGCCGGCGCGGTTGTGTTCGGGCTGGCGAGCATCGGCCGGGGCGCCGGCAACCCGTTGACGCTCGCACTGGCCGGACAAGGGATCGCGGTGTTCCTGGCGGCGATGACCACGGCGGTCGCGCTTTCGGACCAGGCGGCGCTGAACGCGCTGCGGTTCTGGAACGCGGGCTCCGTGGCCGGGGTCGGATTCGACGTCATCTGGCCGGTCGTCGCGTTCATCGTGGCCGGGTTGGCGCTGGCACTCACCACGCTGCCCACCATCAACCTGCTCAACCTGGGCGACGACGTCGCGCGGGGCCTGGGGGTGAACATCGCCCTGAGCCGGACCATCGGCATCGTCGCCATCACCCTGCTGGCGGGCGCGGCGACGGCGGCGTGCGGCCCCATCGCGTTTCTCGGGCTCATGGTGGCCCACGTGGCCCGGTATCTGACCGGGCCGGACTATCGCTGGCTGGTGCCGTGCGCGGGTCTGCTCGGAGCCGTTGTCCTCCTTGTTTGCGACATCGTGGGGCGCGTAGTGGTGCGCCCGGGTGAATTGGACGCGGGTGTCGTCGTCGCTCTCCTCGGCGCCCCGTTTTTTGCGGTTCTGGTGTGGCGCGGAAAGTTGAAGAGCACATGAACGGGACAGACGTGAAGCGATCGGTGGCGCCGGGCGTGCGGCTCGGCCACGTCTCGTTCGTGTGGCGGCCCTTGCTCTTATTCGTCACGCTGCTGCTGGTGGCCGTGACCTTCCTGGTGTTCTGCCTGTCCATCGGCGTCGGGGACTTCCCCATCGGACTGCCCCAGGTGATCGCCACGATCTTCGGCCAGGGTGAGCGGGTCGACGAGTTCGTCATCATGGACCTGCGGATGCCGCGTGCCCTGGCCGGGCTCATCGTGGGGATCGCGCTGGGGGTGTCCGGGGCGATCACGCAGTCCATCGCGCGCAATCCGCTGGCCAGCCCGGACGTTCTGGGGATCACCGGGGGCGCCAGCGCGGTCGCGGTGCTCCTGGTGACGGTGTCGGGCGGGGCCGCCGCGGCGGTCGTCAGCTCCGTGGGCCTGTCCGCCGCGGCGCTCGCGGGCGGGCTCGGCACGGGCCTGCTGGTGTACTTCCTGGCGTGGCGGCGCGGGATCGACGGCTTCCGGCTCATCCTCATCGGCATCTCGGTGAGCGCCGTGATGGAGGCGATCACGGCCTGGCTGCTGGTCACGGCCGACATCAAGGACGTGGCCCGGGCTCAGGCGTGGCTGATCGGCTCGCTGGACAACCGGTCGTGGGACGAGGTCTGGGTGGCGTTGTGGGGCTCGCTCGCCCTCATGGCCGTCGTGTCATGCGTCGCGTTCCAGTTCAAGCCGATGCGTTTCGGTGACGAGGTCGCGGCCGGCCTGGGCGTCCGGTACTCGACGGTGCGGGCGGTCCTGTTGTTGTGCGCGGTGCTGCTGGCCGGTGTGGCGGTGAGCGCGGCCGGCCCGGTCCCGTTCGTCGCGCTGGTGGCGCCGCAGGTTGCGATGCGTTTGGCGAGGTACCCGACGCCCCCGCTGGTGGCCTCCGGCCTGGTGGGCGCGTTGCTGCTGATCGGCGCGGACCTGGTGGCGCGCGCGGCGCTGCCGATCGCCCTCCCGGTCGGCGTGGTCACCGCCGCGATCGGCGGCCCTTTCCTCGTTTATCTGCTGGTACGGGAGAACCTCCGATAGATGATGCAAAAGTTAGGCAAACCTAAGTAAGGTGGACCTTGTGGTCGCTCAGCACATCACCGAGGTCGATTCCGGGTTCAATGGCGTCTCACGGCTGGCGGCCAAGGGCGTCACAGTCGGGTACGGCGCCCGGATCGTCATCGACGATCTCGACGTGGCGATCCCGCCAGGAGTGGTCACCACGATCATCGGCCCCAACGGTTGCGGGAAGTCGACCCTGCTGCGGACCCTGTCGCGGCTGCTCAAGCCGGCCAAGGGGACGGTCGTGCTGGACGGTGAGGACATCGGCAGGCTCAAGACCAAGGACGTGGCGAAGAAGCTCGGCCTGCTGCCGCAGGCACCGGTCGCGCCGGATGGGCTGACGGTGGCCGACCTGGTCGCCCAGGGCCGCCATCCGCACCAGAGCTGGCTGCGGCAGTGGTCATCGGACGACGCCGCGGTCGTGGAACGCGCGCTGGCCATGACCGGGGTGTCCGACCTGGCCGACCGCCCGGTCGACGCGCTGTCCGGCGGGCAGCGTCAGCGCGTCTGGATCTCGATGACCCTGGCCCAGGGCACCGACCTGCTGCTGCTGGACGAGCCGACCACCTACCTGGACCTGGCGCACGCGATCGATGTGCTCGATCTGGTGGACGACCTGCACGAATCGGGGCACACCGTGGTCATGGTGCTGCACGACCTCAATCTGGCCACGCGCTACAGCGACAACCTCATCGTGATGAGGACGGGGTCGATCCTGGCGCAGGGGCACCCCCGTGACGTGATCACCGCAGAGCTGCTGCACGAGGCGTTCGGGCTGCGCGCCAAGGTGATCGACGACCCGGTGGGCGACCGGCCGCTCATCGTGCCGATCGGCCGCACCCACGTCCAGCCCGGCTAGACGCACCCATGACCAGGCCGGACAAAGTTAGGTTAGGTTACCCTTATTTCGATGTGTTAAGGTTCGCCTGCCCTAAGACGGGGTTGCAGCGGACAGCGCGAAACAAGGGATTTCGGATGCCCCTCCTTCGAACGACACTTACGAAGTCCTGGCGGCGGTTGGCGGCGATACTGTCCGCCGCGACCCTCAGCGCCGGCCTCCTCGCGGGATGCGGTTCCGACTCGGCGGAAAAGCCGAGCGACAACGCCCCGGCCGCCGCGGCCGGCGTATTCCCGCTCACCGTGGAGCACGCGTTCGGGTCCACGCAGATCACCAAGGCGCCCGAGCGCGTCGTCTCCGTCGGCTACACCGACGACCAGGCCATCCTGGCGTTCGGCATCAAGCCGGTCGGCATGGTCGACCAGTACCCGAACCCGCCGGGCAAGACCCCTGACATCAACACCCAGTGGCCCTGGGTGAAGGACAAGTGGGGCGACACCCGCCCCGAAGTCATCATGAGCAACGGGGACGCCGGCCCCAACTACGAGAAGATCGCCGCCCTGCGGCCCGACCTGATCATCGCGGTCTACTCCGAGATCGACCAGGCCGCCTACGACAAGCTCTCCAAGATCGCCCCGACGGTGGGCCGCACCAAGGCCGAGAAGGAGCCGTTCAGCGCGCCGTGGCAGGACAACGCGGTCCACATCGCCAAGGCGCTCGGCAAGGAGACCGAGGGCACCCAGCTGGTGCAGGGCATCCAGGACAAGCTCGACGCCGCCCGTAAGGCGCACCCGGAGTTCGCGGACCAGACCGCCGTCGCGTTGTCCTGGTACAAGGGCTCGGTCGCGCCGTTCACCACCACCGACGTGCGCGGACGACTCATATCGGGCATCGGCTTCAAGGGCGCGACGGAGATCGACAAGATCGCGGGCGGCAAGTTCTACACCTTGCTCTCCCCCGAGCGCATCGACCTGATCGACGTCGACCGCATCTTCGTCATCAACGACCAGGCCGACCAGGACGCGCTGAAGAAGTTCAAGCTGTTCACCAACCTCTCCGCGGCCAAGAACGGGAAGGTCTCGTACCTCCTGGACAGCGAGGGCCCGGCGATCGGCGCGGCCATGTCGCAGGGCACCCTGCTGTCCCTGCCGTACGCGATCGACGAACTCGTCAAGTCCGTCAGCTGAAGAGGTCGATGAACGTGTCCTGCCTCCGCCCTGCCCTGGTCCGGGTGTGAGCACCACCGACACCCTCCTCGCCCCGGCCACCCTGCGCACGGCGACCGGACGCGAGGCCACCCGTTGGGTCGCGGCGCACTGTCGCGAAGTGCCATGGCTGACGGTGGCCACCGTGCTCACCACGGTGGCCGGGGCGGCGCTTCAGGTACTGCCGGTGCTCCTGCTCGGCCGGGTGGTCGACGGGGTGATCGAGGGCGAGCCGCAATCGATCCTGGTCACGATCGGGGCCCTGCTGGTGGCCGCCGCGCTTCTCAGCTCGGCGGCCACCGCAGCGTCGACGTACCTGATCGGACGGCTGGGCGCGGATCTGCTCGCGCGGCTGCGGGAGGGCGCCGTACGGGCGGTGCTGGGAATGCCGAGCGCGCGGATCGAGCAGGTCGGCCGGGGAGACGTGCTGTCCAGGGTCGGTGATGACGTGGCCGTGCTGTCCAAGGGCATCCGCACGGCCATCCCCACGGTGTTCTCGGCGGGAGTGCTGGTCGTCATCGCCACGGCCGGCATGTTCGGACTGGACTGGCGACTCGGATTGGCGGGCGCCGGCGCGCTGCCCGCGTACGCGCTGGCTCTGCGCTGGTATCTCCCCCGGTCCGCCCCGCTCTACCAGAAGCAGCGGGTGGCCCAGGCCGATCGTGCGCAGGCGTTGATCAGCGGCCTGAACGGGATCGACACGGTCCGGGCGTACCGCCTTGAGGACGCCTTCCGCGAGAAGGTCACCAGCGAGTCGTGGCGGGTACGCGATCTCGGCATCGAGGTGTTCCGGTTCTTCGGCCGGTTCGTCGGCAGAGAGAACCGCGCCGAGTTCATCGGGCTGGTCCTGATCATCGTGGTGGGGTACGCCCTGTTGGAGGCCGATGCCGCCAGCCTGGGCGAGGTGGCGGCGGCCCCGCTGCTGTTCCACCGGCTGTTCAACCCGCTGGGCGCCATCATGTTCACCTTCGACGAGGCGCAGAAGTCGGGCGCGAGCCTGACCCGGCTGGTCGGGGTGCTGGGCGAGGCCGCGGATGACCGGCTGGTGGGCGACACGGCCGTCGCGTCGGCGGACGCCGCGCCGTACCCGGTGACGGTGGAGGGGCTGACGTTCAGCTATCCCGACACCGAGGAGCCGGTCCTCCGGGAGGTCAACCTGACGATCCCGGCCGGCGGTTCGCTCGCGCTGGTGGGGGCGACGGGCGCGGGCAAGACCACCCTGGCCGCGCTGATCGCGGGCATCGGCACCCCGCAGGCCGGATCGGTGCGCATCGGGTCGACCGACCTCGCGGACCTGGACGAGGCCGGGGCGCGGGCCTTGGTGAGCATCCTGACGCAGGAGACGCACGTGTTCTCCGGTCCGCTCGCCGGCGACCTGCGGCTGGCCGCGCCGGAGGCGACCGATGCCGAGCTGATGGACGCGTTGCGCACGGTCGGCGCCGACGGGTGGGTCGACGCGCTGCCCGACGGGCTGAACACCATGGTCGGCGAGGGCGGCGAGCGCCTGGACGTCACCAAGGTCGCCCAGATCGCCCTGGCCCGGCTGGTGCTGGGCCGGTCGCCGGTGGTGGTGCTGGACGAGTCGACCGCGGAGGCGGGCAGCCAGGGCGCCGCCGAGCTGGAGCGAGCCGTGTCGGCCGCGTGCCAGGGCCGCACCACGCTGTTCGTGGCGCACCGGCTGACCCAGGCGATGGCGGCGGACCAGATCGCCGTGCTGGACTCGGGACGCGTGGTGGAGCAGGGAACTCACGAAGAATTGGTGGCTCTGGGCGGCCGGTACGCGCGACTGTGGCGAGCCTGGCGAGAGGGTAGTTAGGTAAGAAGCGATTGACCGCCACCCCGATGACAACTCCTGACAAGCAGCGGCCCCGCACGGGGTCCGACATCCTCCGGACCGCACTGCGGCGCAACGTCGGCGCCATGGCCTGGGGCACCGTCCTCATGGGCATGTACCAGGCGGGTGAGACCGCCTTCCCCATCGCGCTCGGCCTGATCGTCGAGTACACCATGCGGGACCGGAGCCTCGGCTCGCTCGGCCTGTCGATCGCCGCCCTAGCCGTGATCATCACGACCGTGTCGCTGTCGTGGCGGTTCGGGATGCGCATCCTGCAGAAGGCCAACACGACCGAGGCGCACCGCTGGCGGGTGCGGGTCGCGGCCTGCGGACTCCAGCCGGTGGCCAGGGACGTCGATCTCAAGTCCGGCGAGGTGCTGACCATCGCCACCGAGGACGCCGACCAGACCGCCGACATCATCGAGGTGGTGCCGCTGCTGATCAGCTCGCTGGTCGCGGTGCTGGTCACGGCTGTGGCGCTGGGCCTGGCCAACGTCCAGCTCGGCCTGCTGGTGATCGTGGGAACCGTCGCGATCCTGTCGATCCTGAGCGTGATGTCCAGGCGGATCGGCGCCAGCACCCGCGAACAGCAGGCCCGGGTGGCGCGGGCGGGCGCGAAGGTCGCCGACCTGATCACCGGCCTGCGCCCGCTGCACGGCTTCGGCGGCAACGACGCGGCGTTCCGGTCGTACCGGAAGGTCAGCACGGAGGCGAAGCAGCAGGCGATCACCGTCGCCGGGGTGAACGGCGCGTACGCGGGCGCCGCGCTGGCCCTCAACGCGATCCTCGCCGCCGCCGTGACCCTGACGGCGGGCTGGCTCGCGTTCCAGCGCCAGATCACCATCGGGGAGCTCGTCATGGCCGTGGGGCTGGCGCAGTTCATCATGGAACCGCTCAAGCTGTTCTCCGAGATGCCGAAGTACGTGATGATCGCACGCGCGTCGGCCGAGCGGATGGCCCTGGTGCTGGCCGCGCCGCCGGTGATGACCCCGGGGCGGGAGCGCCCGGCCGCGGGCGGAGACCTCGAGGTTGACTGCGTCCGGTACGGGTCCCTGCGCAAGCTGAAGTTCCAGGTGTCAGCCGGCGAGTTCGTGGCGATCGCCGCCTACCAGCCGCGCACGGCGGCCGACCTCGCGGCGGTCCTGGCCATGAACGTCCCACCCAGCGCGTATGAGGGTGTGGTGCGGGTCAGCGGGCAGGAGACGGCGGACCTGTCGATCGAGGCGGTCCGCGCGCACATGCTGGTGAACCCGTACGACGGGGAGATCTTCGCGGGCACCCTCCGCACGAACATCGACCCGTCGGGCACCAGCCGGATGGTCCCCGAGGCCGTCGAGGCGTCCATGCTGACCGACGTCGTCGCCCTCCACCGCGAAGGACTCGACTACGGCGTCCGCGACCGCGGCGCGAACCTTTCCGGCGGGCAGCGCCAACGGCTGTCCCTGGCCCGCGCCCTCGCCGCCGACACCGACGTCCTCGTCCTGCACGACCCGACGACGGCCGTCGACGCGGTCACCGAGCAGCTCATCGCGCGCAACATCGCCGAGCTGCGCCGGGGCCGCACCACCATCGTGATCACCAGCAGCCCGGCCCTCCTGGACGCCGCCGACCGGGTCCTCGTCCTGGACGACGGCGTCATCACCGCGGAGGAGACGCACCGGAACCTCCTCACCACCGACGAGAACTACCGCCTGGCCGTGGCCCGGTGACGTAGGCGAGCGCCCAGGCGACATCCCTGAACAGGGCGTGCCGCCAGCCCGCCCGATCGTGGGCCGACGCGCTTGTCCCCCTGATCAGAGCTCCGCAATCGATCATGCTGTTCGCGGCGACGGCAGCGACCCGTTCGAGGCGGAGAGCCTGGGCGTGGGGTCTCGTCCGACCGGCCGCTGTCCGACGAACTGGAAACCAGTGGCTGGGCTCGCGGCGCCAGTTCTGCCGACGGTCGAGCAGGTCACCGGGCATCCTGCCCGCACCTACGCCGAGTGGGTAGCCCACCACTCCGCGAGCTTCAGCGCCTTAGGGGCCCGGCCCTGGGGCTGGGGTTGCTGCCTTAGGTGTGTGCTTGACGCGGCGAAGCGTCTGCCGTAGCCCGCTGAAGTTCGTCGACCGGATACGGCGTCCGCTTGGTCTCGGTGATGAGCCGACGGTGGAAGCCGTTCAGGATGAGGGCGGTCCTGGCGTGCCGGTCGACAATCGCGGCGATCGCGGGCGGGAAGTGCTCGCGCGTGGTGCTGCCCGCGATCCAGTCGCGCAGGAAGGCCTCGTGCTGGGCGTCATCGCGCACGCCGCCGGGCAGGTGGTGGCGGAGCAGATGGGTTGCGGTGTAGTGACGGTCGTAGGCGAGGTGATCAGACAGGAAGGCTGCCTCGGCCGCGGAGAGGTCGAACCGAGAAGACAGCGCGAGCCCGAAGTCTGCAAAGTAGAGCAAGCGCCCGTCGGTCAGGACGTTATGGAAATGGGCGTCGAAGTGAACGAGCCCGTTGGAGCTCATGAAGGCGGCCCCGCGGGCGAGAGCTTGCTCTGCCCATGCGTACGGTGAGGCGTCCTGCTGGCCGGCCAACCAGGCGGCCAGCGTGTACGGGATGTGTTCCAGGAAGAGCACCAAGCTGAGCGAGGAGCCGGCGATGGACTTCAGCCGTTCGCGCACCGCCGGGGAGCCCTCCCAGTGCGTGACCGCTCCGTTGATGCCTCCGAATTCGTCGGCGAAGCCCTCCGGAGGGGAGTCGGGTATCACCCGACAGTGGTACATCAGAGGGAAGCCCTCATAGATGTTGCCGAGGACCCAGTTGGTGGTCATGGTGTGGGTTTCCAGTTCGCGCCAGGCCCCGAATCCGGCTGAGCCGATGCCGTACTGGTAGAAGGTGGGCAGGTCGAAGAGGTTGACCGTTGATCGGACGTGCTCCGGTCGCGTTTCGAGGTCCGTCAGCGGAACCCGTTTGACGAACACCCGCCTCCCGTCGATGTCCAACTCTGCCGATCGACCGCCGATACCGGAGCCGCGAGGCGTGGCCGCGGTCACGAGGTCGATGATCCGGTGGTCGCTCAGCATGGACAGTTGAGCGGAAACGGCCTGGTAAGCGGCTACGCGTTCCGCGTGCAGCTGGTCCAGATGGCGCTGTTCCAGATGGTGCATTCACGGCTCCAGGCAGCCTCACCGAGGCGTCGATGATCACCAATGCGACTGACCTTACCGTGTCCTGGAAGGCCGCTGTGTGGGTGCTGAGGCGCCCCTGTTCGTCAGGTCCTCTGCCGCACCAGATCAGAGCTGCCGTCCAGCGCGCTCACCTGTCAGGGGCTGGGACATGGGATGGATGAACCCGAGCAGTGCAATTTCGAAGGGTCGTCACCAGAGGCCGCCGTTGACATCCAATACGGTTCCGGCCATGTATGACGATTCGTCGCCGAGCAGGAATGCCACAGTCGCGGCCACTTCGTGAGCGGCGCCGAACCGGCCGCTGGGAATCGTACTGAGATACTGTTCACGGCGCTCCGCGGGAATGAGTCGAGCCATGTCGGTGTCGATGACACCTGGCGCCACCGCGTTGATCCTGATGCCGTGAGATGCGTATGCGCGGCCAAGCCCCTTCGTCATGGCGATCAGACCTCCTTTGGAAGCTGCATACGACGGATCTGGGCTCCCCATTCTGCCGCTGACCGACGCCACGTTCACAATCGAAGCCTCGCTGCCGCCCGCGATGTGGCTGCCGACGAATTCGCGGCACAATACGAGGGGGGCGACGAGATTGACGGCCATGACTTCATCGATGTAGGCCGCATCGGTTTCAGGCAAGTGAACGGCTCGGTATATTCCTGCGGCGTTGACAAGAGCCCTGGGAAATCCGTTCTGGGAAGTGACTTCATCGATGAGCGCAGCGGCCTGCTCCGGATGGCGCAGGTCAACGGAATAATGAGCGTCCGCACTCGACTCATGGAGATCGGCGCCGATCGTCCGCCATCCCTTTGCGCGTAGCACCGCCACGATGGCCTGCCCAATCCCGCCGGCAGCGCCTGTTACCAAAGCGGTCTGCTCGTCGCCCATATGTAGCGCCTCCACTTGTCTGGCATATGGAATAATTTGCGACGCTCATCCTAGCGATGACGCGGAGGTCGGCTCGTATCTCTTAGTGCGCGTTTGAGAGGATTGTTCATGTTCGGCGTGGCGGCGTGACGAATGGCATGGAGGCCGTCAGGGTGGCTGGATGCCCCCGGATCGTTACCCGTCGGACCTGCCCGACGCGCAGTGGGAGCTGATCGAGCCCTTACTCCCCGAGCCGAGCACCGGCGGGCGTCCGGAGAAGCATCCGCGCCGGGAGAAGGCCCGCCGCCAGGCCGGTCGCGAAGACGAGCCGTCGGCCGGCATCATCGACTCCCAGAGCGTCAAGGGCGCCGATACCGTGGGGCGTGACAGTCGGGGCTACGACGCGGGCAAGAAGTTCAACGGCCGCAAGCGGTTCATCATCACCGACACCACCGGCCTGCTCGTCACGGTCGCGGTCATGGCGGCTGGCCGGCAGGACCGCGACGGCGCCAAGACCGCCCTGCTGTCGGCGTATCTGACCACCCCGATCCGGCATGTCTTTGCCGATCAGGGCTTCGCGGGACGGCTGGTGGACTGGGCCCGTGACACCCTGCGCACCACCCTGGAGTCCGCTGGGCCGCCATCGCCGGCATGGACCGCTTGCCTCACCCGAGGAGGCCCCGCTCGACGCCGACCTCGCTACATCTGCGACTGACGGACCGCACATACGATATTCGCAAAACACACAGTCATCCCCGCACATGTCCTCATTGCCCACCGTGCAACCGCAAGGAATATCCATGTTCCAGCCTGGCGCCCGCCTTGAGTTCGTCTCCGCTGACGGGCCCATACGTGAGCCGGTGACCAAGATCGGCGGGCAGCCGGTGTGGCTGGAGGAGCCGCAGTGGCCATACTCGCGCATCAATGGCGACCCCATGCAGTTCTTGGGCCAGTTCGCGCTCGGCGGCGGCCGCCTGGCTTATGTGTTCATGGGCGATGAAGATCTCTCCGGGCTACCCGAGGGTGGTGAAAACGCGGTGGTGATCCAACCGGGCGGCCGTATCCCGGACTTCGTGACCGTACGGGCGCAGGCCGAGGGGCCCGCGGCGTGCGTGGACCATCTGCCGCGTTTGGCGGAGGAGGATACGTCAGTGTTCCTCGGCGGCCCTGGGGTGGAGCCGGATTGGATACACGATGAGCGGTATCCGGAAAAGGGCTGGACGCTGGTGGTTCAGCTCACGTCAGAGCTGGAGGATTGGCTGCCCATCGACGGACTGACGGAGCGTGAGGTATCGGAAGAGGTCGTGCCTTGCCATTACACGTGGGGCCGAAGCGGGTGGGGGGCAGGTTGGGCCTTCGTCTCGCCAGACGGAAAGGAGGGCCGCTTCCTATGGGATTGCGTGTGACAAGGCTGCGGCCAGGCATCCGTGCCATTCGTCACGCCGCCACGCCCAGGCCCTGTGCGGAGACCGCCAGTTCGCCTAGGTGCCGGGTGGGGACGTAGGTCATGGAGCTGCCTCCTGAGCTCGGAACCGTGTGCCCACCGACGCTAGGGGTTTGAGCGCGCTCCAAGTCAACCGGCGTGAACGTCATCACCGGCCTTGCGGCGCGGGGGCGTTGTGGGCCGGATCGGCGCGCAGGGACGGCGGCTTCGGCTACCGCGGTGACCTGGTGCCCGGAGCAGGCCTGGTTCGCTGCCTCACAGATTGAGTGGACGCGGAATGCCGGATCTGGCGGAACGTGTCGGGGTTGGGGGTAACCTCCCGCACATGAATGATCTTCGGATGTTTCATTGCTTCTCCGGTCATACCGCCGCCTCGATGGACAACCTCGCAGCGATCGGCCTCGATGGCGTGCCTGGCGTGGTCGGGGCCGACAGCAGCGGGACCATCTGGACGTGGAACCTGGTCACCGGCGACCGCAGGGAACGACCGCTCGACCTTGACAACGCCGCGCCGGAAGACCCGGTCCCCGACGCCGACGGTGAGATCTGGGATGAGGACGACTCCGACGAAGAGGAGGATGACCTCCTGGAAGAAGAGCCTCCCACGGCCGACCCGGACGAGGTCGTGTCCCGACTGGCGGCGGCGAACTTCGACGGTCGTCCAGTGGTGGTGACCGGCGGGGGTCGCTTCGACCTTACTCACCTGCTCGGAGAGGACTACATGGGCGGGGCCGTCAGGGTATGGGATCTGGGAACCGGTCACAAGATCGGGAAGACCCTGACCGGCCACGGCTTGGGCGTCTGCTCTCTCGTCACCGTCTCGTCCGAGCGAGGGCCACTCGTCCTCAGCAGCAGTGAGGAGGGCAAGCTGCTGGTCTGGGACCTGACCCGCGGCGAACTCATCGCAGACCTCAAGGGCAGCTACAACGGAGAGATGACCGCTGCCTTGGTCGGCGGGCGGCCGATCGCGGTGACCGGAGGAGAGGACTCCAGCCTCCAGGTATGGGACGTCCTCAGCGGTGAACAACTCGGAGAGCCTCTGACCGGCATCGAGCCCGTGGTCAGAGCCATCGCGATAGCCGAGGTGAACGGCCGTGCGGTCGTGGTGGCCGGCGGCGACGAGATGACGGCACGGGTGTGGGACATCGCCCGTGGTGAGCAGATCGGGGTGCCGCTGTCCGGCCACACCGGCTCCATCCGTTCGATTGCCGTCACCCGGCTCAACGGAGCGACGGTGGCGGTGACCGGCAGCGAAGACGGAACGGCTCGGATCTGGGACATTGCGCGCGGACAACAGCTGGGGGACCCGTTGGCGGGACACGAGGGGGCTATCGAGGTGGTGGTGACCACGGAAATCGACGGCAGGCCGATCGCCGTAACGGGAGGCGAGGACGGCACCGTCCGGGCGTGGAACCTGACGCTCATGTAGCTTCAGTGGTCGACGCCCACCAGCAGATCCAGGAACAGATCCTTGAAAGCCATACCCTACTGATCACCTACGTGGGCACTCTCAGTGAGCAGCCTGGGCATTTTCGCTGAGCGACATCAAGGGGGCAGGTCGGGACATGGCGCTGGAGGTGTTCCCCTGTTATGGACCGGCTGCATCAGGCGGCGTTCACGCAGCGCGCCACGATCGGCTGAAGGGGGTGACCATCCGACCATGACGCTCCGCATCGCGATATCCGGCCACCGAGGGCTCTCCCCCGCTATCGAGCAGCATGTGGACGCCGACATCCGCGCCGCGCTCGCCCAGCTCGATGAGCCAGTGGTGGGCCTGTCGTGCCTCGCCGACGGCGCGGATGTGATCGGAGCCCGCGCCGTACTGGACTGCGGCGGGCAACTCGAGGTCGTCGTGCCTGCGACGAAGTACCGGCAAGCGCTGCCGGCCCAGCACTGGCCCACCTACGACGAGCTGTACGGGCGCGCGAGCCGGATCCACGAGCTCAACTTCGCCGAATCCACCTCCGAATCGCACCAGACCGCCTCGGAACTCATGCTCGACAACTCCGACATGCTCTGGGCGGTATGGGACGGTCTCCCCGCCAGGGGGTACGGGGGCACAGCGGACGTTGTCGCCGCTGCCCGCCGGCGCGGCCTGCCCATCCGGGTGTTCTGGCCCCAGGGTGCCGAACGCTGATTGCAGAGGCACCTGGGTCAGCCATCCGGTCAGCCATGTGTTGTCCTGTGTGGTCTGCTTTGGGGCCGGTCGCTGTGCGGGCGATGCGGGACCGCCGATGTCGGTCAGTTGTGGCAGCGATCGCCAAACGCTCTAGCACATCGGGTCGACCCACGGTACGGAGAAGTCATGACGTACGAGATTCGTCCGATCGGAGTCGTCCAGTCCTCCTTGGTGGATCGCGCGAGCGCTCCGAAGCAGGGTGTGGAGGGCGCTCCCGACGCTTGGCTGACGTTCGATCCTGCAATGGCCGATGGCATCCGTGATCTTACGGTGGGCGATGAGGTGTTCGTCCTCACGTGGCTGCACCTCGCCGACCGATCCGTGGTGGCCGTACATCCGCGTGATGATCTGCGGAACCCGCTGACCGGTGTCTTCAGCACCCGTTCCTCCGACCGGCCTAATCCCATCGGTCTGCACCGAGTTCGGGTGCTCGCGATCGACGGGCTTCGGGTGCGGGTAGCCGATCTCGAGGCCATCGACGGCACCCCGATCGTCGATGTGAAACCGGTCCTGGACGCAACGCGCTAGGGGCGTCCCGTGATCGTCTCCAGTAGGGCGGCGTGCTTGCGGGACACTCCCGCTAGGCCACCTCCCACACGAAGCCGTCCGGGTCGGTGAAGGGCCCGGCATCGCTGCCGATGATGAGCCGGTGCGATCCGGTGCCATCGGGAGCGACGCCGGCGACCTTGGCGAGGGCACGACGCTTGTAGAGCGACAGCTTGACGGGACTCGACGAAGTGGCGAACTCGACGTACCTGCGGCCATAGCTCTTCGTCACGGCGAGGCCGCGGTCAACGTAGAACCGCTTGCTCGCGGCTACGTCTGCGACTCCCAGCTGGAGCACGATCTGGTCGATCTGCCGGGTGGCCGGGCCGGTGTCCTTCTTCGCCGAGGACGCGATCGTCCAGATCGTCCCGTCCGGGGCTTGTACAACGCCGCCGTAGCCCCACAGCGACTTCGCGGCCGGCTTCAACGGCGTGGCGCCGGCGTCGAGGGCGGTGCCGATGAGGCCGTTGACGGTGGCCGGCTGGGACACGATGAGCGACAGCGTGAACCCACGGAAGCCGGTCGTCGGCGCTTCCGAGGCCCGCAGACGCACCAGAGTGCCCAAACCGAAAGCAGTGGTGTAGAAGCGGTTGGCCGCCGCGGGGTCGACCGCCTCAAGGGTGACGAATTCGATGGAAGCCATGGCTGTCACGCTAAGTGGGCTCGGTGACCAGCGCTTCTCGATTCCTGACCGGTCTGGTCACCTGTTTCGCCACGCACGACGGCATCCCCGCCGCAGCGCCCGCCGCGCGGCTCTGGTACGCGCTGGGCGGCATGCCCACCAGCTCGGTGAAACGGGTGCTGAAGGTGCCCAGCGACGAGCAGCCGACCGCGAAGCAGACTTCGGTGACGCTGAGGTCGCCACGACGCAGCAGCGCCATCGCGCGCTCGATGCGCCGCGTCATCAGATAGGAGTACGGCGACTCGCCGTAAGCAAGCCGGAACTGGCGGCTGAGGTGCCCGGCCGACATGTGCGCGCCTCGGGCGAGCGCTTCGACGTTCAGCGGCTGCGCGTACTCCCGGTCGATCCGATCGCGGACGCGGCGCAGCCGCGCAAGGTCGTTCAGGCGCTGTGCCGCGGTCAGTGCGCGCCCCCATGCGGGATGACACATGAGAGAACTCCTTTCATCGATGTCCGCGAGCACCTGGGCCACATGGCGAGGGTGCTCGCCGGTGAGGGTGCGGCGAGGTCGGCGGGTGTGCCCTCGAAGGCCCCGGCCGCCGTCGAGGATGAGCCGCGGACGGAGGCCTGGAAGCGCTGGCCGCCGCGTTCTCTGCGGAGGTCATCGTGGCCGAATCTGAACGGCTCAGCGAAGCTCCTGGATGCGGACCAGGTTGCCCGCGGGATCGCGGAAGGCGCAGTCGCGGACGCCGTACGGCTGCTCCGTCGGCTCCTGGACGACCTCGGCGTCGCCGGCCTGCAGCCTCTCGAAGGTGCCGTCGAGGTCCCGGGTGGCCAGCAGGATCCAGCCGTAGGTGCCCTTGGCCATCATCTCGGTGATGGTGCGGCGCTCGTCCTCGGTGATGCCGGGGTCGGCGGCCGGCGGCGCCAGGAGGATGGACGTGCCGGGCTGGTCGACAGGGCCGACCGTGATCCAGCGCATCTTGCCGTGCCCGACGTCGCTGCGGACCTCGAAGCCTAGGGTGTCGCGGTAGAAGGCCAGGGCGGCGTCCGGGTCGTCATGCGGGAGGAAGCTCGTATGAATGGTGATGTCCATGGCCGTCACGTTATCTACGGCTCGGTGACCGGTGCTTCTCGGATCCTGATCGGCCTGGGCGCGACCGCCCGGGACCTGCCCTTCCCCTTGCTCATGGCGGCGCTCGCGGCCGCCCTGGTCCTCGCGACCGCGCGGCAACGCGTGGACACGCTCCTGCCTGGCCCTCGGCCTGGCGGCCGCCCGGCCGCTAAGGGCCGGAGCGCCGCAGACGTCGCCGGCCCCGCCGCGCGGCTGATCAGTCGAGGCAGAACTCGTTGCCCTCGGGGTCGGCCATCATGATGTGACCGGCGTCGAGCGGCGGAGCGGGCTCGTAGCGCTGGAGCCGGTTGGCGCCGTGGGAGACGAGCCGCTCGGCCTCCGCCTCCAGGGCCGCCATCCGCGCGTCGCCCTCGAGCCCGGGGGCGGCCCGCACATCGAGGTGCACGCGGTTCTTGGTCTGCTTGCCCTCCGGCACCCGCTGGAAGAACAGCCGCGGTCCGGAGCCCTCGGGGTCGACCGCCGCCGAGGCGTCGTTGCGGCGCTCGGGCGGCACGCCCATCGCCTCCAGGGCCTGCTCCCACGACTCGAAGCCCCTGGGCGGGCCCTGCACTTGGTAGCCGAGGGCCTCTGCCCAGAACGCGGCCAACCCGGCCGGGTCGGCGCAGTCGAAGGTGATCTGTACGTCGCGGGCCATCTCAGCTCGCCTCCTGTCGGGTCTGCTGATGGGTGTGCAGGTGAAGGTCGCGGAGCAGGCACACCTCGGCCAGATGGTGGATCAGCTCGCGGTTGATGTGCAGCACCAGCGCTGCCAGAGGATGCTCGGCGTACGGTCCCTCCGCCTCCCCGCACGGGCGGGCGAGGCCGGTTTCGCCGAGGGACTCGACCCCGGCCAGCCACGTGGCGTACTCCGTGTCGAGCTGGTCCAGCGCCGCGGCCGCGGTCGCGGCGTACTCGAACGGCTGGTAGTCGGTGGGCGCGCGACCGAAGTGCGCGGCGTTGCGCACCGCGAGCACGCCGACGATCACGTGCCCGAGTCGCCACGCGATCGTCGTGAACGGTGGCGGATGGGGCACCGGCATCGCGAAGTCGATGGTCATCGCGCCGGACCCGGCCTGCACGGGTGCGGCGCCGGTGCCGCGCGGACGCACGCTCCAGCAGCCGGGCGCCGGCTCCCAGAAGTACTCGTCGTCGGTGAGTCCGTCGAGACGATCGCGCAGTTGCTTGGTCCAGTGCCAGGCGAGCTGCTCTCGGAGCAGGGGGTTCCAGGTCTGGTCGGTCATGGCTTCAGCCTTGCGCAAATAGCGGACAGGATCGTTCCGTGATCTGTGGAACGATGCGCACATGACTGTCGAGGCGACGACCGAACGGGTGCTGCGGTTGCTGGCGCTGCTGCAGCGCCGGCCGTCCTGGACCGCCGCCGAGCTCGCCGCCGAGCTGGGGGTCACCGACCGCTCGGTGCGCCGCGACGTGGAGCGGCTGCGCGCGGTCGGCTACCCCGTGCACGCGACAGCGGGCGTCGGCGGCGGCTACCAGCTCGGTGCGGGCACTCGGCTGCCGCCGCTGCTCCTCGACGACGAGGAGGCGATCGCGACGGCGGCGTCTCTGCGGCTGGCGGCGGGGGGCACGGTCGCCGGGGCGGGCGAGGCGGCACTGCGGGCGCTCGCGAAGCTCGACCAGGTGATGCCGCCCCGGCTGCGCGCCGAGGTGCGGGCGGTGTACGGCGCCACCGAGACCCTTGTCGGCCCCGGGGTCGAGATCGACGCGGAGCTGCTGGTGACGCTCGCGCGGGCCTGTCGCGACGCCGTGCGGGTGCGGTTCCGGTACGCCGGCCGCGACGGCGGGGAGCGCGAGCGCACGGTCGAGCCGGTGCGAATGGTCGCCACCGGCCGCCGCTGGTATCTGATGGCCTGGGACGCCGACCGCGACGACTGGCGCACCTTCCGGCTGGACCGGATGCGCGAGGTGGTGGCGACGACCTGGCGCTTCCGGGCGAGGGAGCATCCGGACCCGGTCGCCTACGTGCAGCGGTCCGTGGCCGAGGCGCCGTACCGGTATCTCGCCCGGGTGCGGGTGCACGCCCGGCCCGACCGGGTGCGGGAGCTGGTGCCGCCCCAGGTGGGGCGCGTGGAGGACGATCGCGACGGGTGGTGCGTGCTCGTCGTCGGCGGGGAGGACCTGGACTGGCTCGCCGTTCGCGTGGCCCGGCTGGGCTTCGAGGCGGAGGTGCTGGAGCCTCCGGAGCTGCGGGAGGCCAGCGCCCTGCTCGCCCGCCGCTTCGCGGCGATGGCCGGGACCGGTTGACGGACCCGGCCAGTCCTTGCTCGACACCTTGGCGACTATGCGCCACGTAGCCGCAAGCCCCGACGTGTCTGTCAAACCGGGGGCAACTCCGGGTGAACTTCCCAGGTTTCGGACGCATCCAAATGTATATATATGCCGAATCCCGGCAAAGCTCACTACTCCGGAAGGAACCCGATGCGAGTCCTCCCCCTCCTGGCTGCGGGCACCACTTTCTTTCTCTTGGCCGCCCCACTGACCGCGCAGGCCGCCACCGGCTCGGCCACCAGCCTGACTCCGGTCTCGAGTTCGAGCGCCCAGCGCGCGGCCGCCGCCTGGCCCTCCTGCGTGAAAGCCACCCGCATCAAGCTGAACAACGACGGCTGGTCCGATCCCAAGTGGCAGGTCCGGGTGGTCAACAACTGCACCCGCACGATCAAGTACGCGATCGTGCGCGACCGGCAGTCCGACTTTGGCTATGTGGCGGTTTCCGCTGGTAAGACCGGCTATCGCAACATCGGCAAGTACTCTTTCGGGCACAGTGCCTCCGAGCCCGACGGCGTGAAGATCTACTACCGGGGCACCCGCTACACGAAGCGTTTCTGAGGCAAACGGCGCGCTGAATCGCGCTCACGGGGGTGCGCTGTTCAGTCTCCGGAGGGCTCGGCCTGGGGTGGCGATCGGCCTCGCATGCGACAACGAATGCCCCTGCGGATCACCGGCAGCTGAGGGACGGACCTCTACAGCACGCCGGCCACCTGCCTGCCCACGGCGCTTGCCGTACGACCCCATGCGAGGAGCGTCGTCGTGCTCGCGAAAGAGTCGGCGTACGGCACGCCTGTTCTGGCCAAGCCTCGCGGCTTTCGTGCTGTCCGGGGCAGGCCTATTCGCCGATCTTCTTGGCGTACAAGGTGATCAACGTGTCCGTGCTCACCTTGCGCCCCGCCGCGGGGGACTGCTTGGTGATGACCCAGTTGCGGTCGAACACCTGCAGCCGGTTCTGCCCGGTAGCGTCCTTGTCGTTCAACACGTAAAAGCCGGCGGCCTGTAGCGTGTCCTGGCCCTCCTGCAGGTTCATGCCGACGACGTCCGGCAGCTTCTTCTCCTCCGCTGCGGGCTCGGCGGGTGAGCCTGTTTCCGGCTTCGGGGGATCGGACTCTTGTGCGCTCTCGGTGACGGCGGGCGCTGACACTGTCGCGGTGACTGTCTCTACGGGAGCGGCCGGGGGGCCGCCGCACGCGGTGAGGCAGGCAGTCGCGAGGATGGCTGCACACGCTAACCAGGCTGTGTGGTGTGAACGCATCATGGTGTCCTCGGGTCGGAGAGATGGGGCCCGCACATGTGAGACGTCTGCTTGTCACTGATGGTTGTCGCGGAGTCGCGCTCGGTTGGCATTCAATGCCTGTCACTCGGCATGGATGGCGCTGCAGCGGGCCGCCAGGGAAACACCTGGCAGGTACGCTCTTCCGCCACTCGGTGATGCGCGCCTTCATCACGGGGTCCGTCGCCGGATCGAGGAGCGAGGACACCGCTCGGAGGTGACAACCCGTTCGCGGGGTCTACCAGGGGCCGGCGATGGCGTGGCCGTACGGTGCAGGCCGCCTGATCATCACGACAACGTGCCGGTGGGCCGGGGCACGGAGGGTCCGGCCCACCAGAACGGGCCCTACGGGGCCGGGTAGTCCGCGACGTACACCGGCGCACCGACCTTGGTCGTGTCGGCCGCGTCGCCCACGCCGTTGACGACGTGGTCGATCGTTCCGGCGCTGAGGTTGACGGTCATGATGTGGTGCAGCTTGACGCCCGGGGTCTCCGGAACCTCAAAGCCGTTCTCGGTGTGGATCTGCGGGTTGTTCTGGTTGAACACGTAGACTCCACCGCCGTAGAGGCTGTGCGTCTTCACGCGGTTGCCGACCTTGTAACCGGCCCAGCCCTCGACGTCGCCGTTCATCCAGTCGGCCTGGGTCGGCGGGTCGTACGGAAGCTCGTTCTGATACATGATCGTCGTGCCGTCGTCGCCGTTCCAGACGGTGTTGTACTGCTGGAAGTGCTCGACGAACAGGCCGGTCGCGGTCACGTGGTCGCCGTTGATGACGGCGCCGTTGCGGCCGATGTTGGTGTTCCAGCGCTGAGTGTCGGTGAAGCCCTCGACCCCGTGGTCGGCGCGCCACACCCAGGTGTGGTCGATGAGCACGTTGTCGCTGTTGATCTCGAGCGCGATGTCGGTCTTGCCGACGTGCGGTCCGCCGACCCGGAAGTAGACGTCGGACAGAGTCGCCGGGTTGTCCGCCGAGCTCCAGCGCTGCCCGTGCTTCTTGCCCACCCGCAGCAGAACCGGCGACTTCTCGAGGCCCGCGTCGACGGTCACGCCGGCGACGACGACGCCGGGGACGTCGGCGACGACGAGCGGGGTCGAGCCGTTGACGGCGGTGAGTGTGGCGTGCCCGAGACCGAGGACGACCGTGTTCGGGCGCTTGATCTCGATGCTCCGCGCGATGTCGTACACGCCGGGCGTGAGCAGCAGGTGCTTGCCGCGCGCGAGCTGGTTGTTGATGACCTGCACCGAATCCGACGGCTTCGCGACGAAGAAGTCGCTGATCGGCAGCGTACGGCCCGGCGTCATGCCGTCGGCCCACGAGATGCCGCGCGTGCCCTTCCGGGCGGCGGGCACGCGGACCTTGTACCTGCCCTGCGCGTCGGCGTACAGGTAGGGCTTCTCCCGGCTGACGGGAGTGGCGTCGAGGGTCGTGTAGGGCGGATTCGGGAACCCGGCCTGGTCCGGTGCGCCGACGACGCCCGAGAAGACCTGGTTCCACACGCCGTTCGACCAGCCGGCGACCTCGCTGTTGCGGGTCAGCCACTGCTGTTGCGAGCCGTTCGTGACGGACGGCAGCTTGGAGTCGGCGATGAAGCCCCCGCTGGCGTACTGCGGGCCGGCGGTGCAGTAGTCCATCAGCGACAGGTTGCCGCCGCTGATGTCGAGACGGCGCAGGGACACCGCCTGGGAGACGGCCCAGAAGTTCGCCGTCGCCCTGCAGCCGTCCTGGCCGGCCGCGTTGACGTTGATCGACAGGTTGGACAGGGTGCGCCAGAAGTTGACGAGCGCGAGGCAGTTACCGGTTCCGCCGTCCGCCAGGCAGCGGTTGTAGACCTCGACCTTGCCGTTGATGACGACGTCGGTGGGCGAGGCGCCCAGGCCGGCGACCTCGGTGTAGTAGCCGACCTTGATCTGGAGCGGGTGCTCGGTGGTGCCGTACGTGCCGGGCTTGAAGAGGTAGGCGTGGCGCGTGGTGCCCATCTCGTTGTCGACCTGAGCGGCGTGCGCCGCGTCGAGGGTCGCCTGGATTTCGCTGACCGGCATGCTCGGATCGAAGACGGTGACGTTCGGCCCGAGATCAGGGGCGCCGGGAGCCGGCGATGCGGCGGTGGCGGGCGTTCCCGCCGTCATGACGGCGGTCGCCAGCGCGAGACCGACGGTTAACGCCCGGGGAATTCGCAGACCGAGGCGCCGCCTCGTGAGACTCCCGTCACCGGGAGGCTGGGTCGTCATACGGCTCGTCCTTTCCGCTGCGTGTGCAGCGCTCCATGGACAGTGGACATCGGAGGTGGATGAGACCCTTCGACGGGCGGCCGGACACCGCCGGACCGCGAGAGAGCGCTCTCTCGTGTCGGACGTTTCTATCGCGTGGACCGGTCACGTCACAAGTGCACGGGCTCCGTCTGCTGGTAGCCGGTCAGGCTTGTCGGGCTCGAAAGCCCGCGCCGGGCTGAAAGCGGCCGGGTTGCGGCGTTCCACGAATCCTCAGGACGGAGTCGTAGGCGGCGCTCATCGGGACGCCTCGTAACGGCTCGTAGCTGCCGCCGTACGACACCGTCTGGCCGTCGGGCGTGTAGAAGAAGGCCAGAAAGCCGCCGGTCAGCAGGACGACCACGAAACAGTAGATGAGCATCTCGCCTACCAGCTGCCTCGCCCGCTCCATTCGGCATATTTCACCATAAGAACACCTGCTGGCCGTAGGTGTTCCCTGGTTTAGCGTTGGGTGGCCCACCTGCCCGGGTGACGGACCTGATGTACGGCCTCGGCAGCCGCTGAATGCGTAGGTCGCCGAAGTGCTCCCCGCGCACGTGGGAATGGTCCATCGTCGAAGTCGTCCTGTTTGTTGCCGGGGCCCGGAGGATACGGGCTGGGCGTAGCGGCGGATGGTCTTGATGGGCATGTCGGTGGCGCGCAACAGGGTGCCGGGTGCGCGCCGCCGGCCTGACGGGGCGGCGGCGCGACCTCCTGCCTGCGCGACCTCCTGCCTGGATACATCCATCGGCCTGACTCGTGGCGAGCCAGGTCGAAGAGTGCCCCTGGAGAGCTGGATCGGCGCTCTATATGGTGATCCAGGACGGCAGCGGCCCAGTTCGGGTTCGCGGGATGGCGGCGCGGTGCAGTGGGGGCTGTGATCGCCGGTTGCCATCGAGGACGCCGTCCGAGAGGGGGATGTGCGGTGGATCGTAACGAGGTCGCCTACCTCAGCGGTGGTCGTCGGAGGGTCGCCCTGGCGGCGCTTGCCACCCTCGTCATCGAGGGGCGAATGCGTTTATCCCATGACGGCAAGCTCTATTCCGTTGCGGGAGCCGGCGCAGCCGATCCCGTGGAGGAGGTGGCGCTGGCGCAGCGTTCCGGACTCCGGGAGGCGCTCGCCACGATGGAGGGGCATGAGAGCGTGCGGGCGGTGGAGGAGGACCTGCTGCACCGCGGGCTGGTCGCGCGCCGGTGGCTGGGCCTTTCCCGGCGACCTGCCCCAGCGGGCAAGGAGTTGATCGAGCAGGCGAGAACGACCAAAGGGAGAGGGGCGGCGCTCACGATCGCGCTCAACGGCCTCGTCGGAATCCCCGACTTGAAAATCAGGCGGCAGTTCGGCGGGGCCGTCGGAGGAAAGGGTTCGCTTCGTGGTCAGGGGACCGGCGGTTGGAGCGCCGGCGAGTCGATAGATGGGCCGAGCGGAAGTTCCTTGTAGCAGCATCGGCCGGCCGGCCGAACGGCTCCCCGCGCACGCGGGTCCCGACGCGCCGCCGGCCGAGGTATCACACCTTGGGCTCCGAGGGCCGGTTCAGCGCAGGGTGGCGGTGAAGGTACGGCCGTGGGCGTGGCGGGTCGCCGCCTGGACCAGGGTGCCGCCCGGCACGCGCCGTACCGTCACCCCCTCGTCGGCCGCGTCGAGCCTGAGGGACGCGCCGTACAGGACGACGGTGACGCGGTCGCGTTTCATCGTGGGGTCGGACAGGGCGACGACCGTGCGCGCGCCGGACTGGACGATGACCGCGGCGGGGCCGTCGATGAGCAGACGGTCGACGTGGCGCGGGCCATCGGCGAAGACGTTGGCGGCGACGATCCCGAGAGTCTTGTGCTTGATCGCTTGTACGTGCCGGTTGTTGGCCAGGACGGTCAGCGGGCCGTCCGCGTAGCCGCGCAGGCGGGTCTCGGTTGCGTTCGGGACCAGGGCGTAGGCGAGGGCGGGGACGTCACCGGTGGCGGGGTGGGTGACCGAGGCGGTGAAGACGTTCTTGGTCACGCTGGTGTCGGGATTGGCCGTGCGCACGACTCTGCGGCTGCGGGTCACCGTCTCCAATCCGGCCGCGATGGGCTGCCTGGTCAAGAAGGCGTAGCCGATCGCGGTACGGCGGGTGCCGTTCGCGTAGCGCAGCCAGCGCGGCGGCGTGGTGTCGCCCGCCTGCCAGGCCCCGCCGTTCCAGCCCTCGCCGGTGAGCGCGATCGCGTCGCCGGGAGCGGCGATGCGGCTGTCCACGGTGGTCACCGCCGCGCGGCCGCCCTGACCGGAGACGCCCGCGGCCAGCACCACGATCTCGTCGTTGAGCATGAACCAGGACTTGGTCGCGCGGCCGTTGCGGTAGGCGACGAAGTCGTCGGGCAGGATGCCCGCCTGTTTGGCGGTGTAGGCGGCGTCGTCGGACTGGACCATGCCGGCCACGCCGTACGCGCCGAGCGTCGCGCCGCCGGAGAAGGCGTTCCCGGCGCGGGGGAAGTACACGTAGGTGTTCTGGGACTCCGAGGAGGAGGTGAAGTTCAGCGGATGACCCGGGTTCTCGTACCAGAACCGGCCGTACAGCTCGGGCACCGTCCGCCGCTCCTCCACCGGCGCGGTGACCCCCGCCAGCCGGTACGGCGAGACGGCCGTGTAGTAGTCGACGCCGAACACCTCGCGCTGGTCCTCGCCCGCGAGGTAGAGGTAGTACGCGCCGTCGCCCTGGAACCAGGGCATGAGGTTCTCGCCGTTCATGTACTCGTACTTGCTGATCCGGTCGGAGCTTCGTGCCAGGGCGAAGGCGTAGCCGGGGCGCCGGTGGACGGTCCGGTCCATGGCGTTGAACGCCACGCAGCGCTCGGGCGGATTCAGGTCGGCGGCCGGGATGGCGGAGTCGGCGCGGATGGCCGCGTAGCGGGCGATGCTGACCGGGGAGACGAAGGCCGCCGTGTCGGCGGCCGGCAGGAACTTGACGTACTTCTTCAGCGCGAGGGCGCCGGCGGCCTCGACGTGGTCGGCCAGGTCGGCGATGGCCTCCACGATCACCCCGACGTCGGCGTAGCCGGTGTTGGTGCGCGAGACCGCCCGCCCCTTGACGATCTCCATCATCCAGCCCTCGAAGATCAGCGGGGCGAAGCCGTCGGCGATCCAGCGGTACACCACGCTGCTCAGGTCGGAGGCACCGCCGCTCGTCGCGCCCTCGAGCATTTTGAGGGTCTGTACGACACGGGACAGCAGGGCGCGCCCGTAGGAGCCGGTGTAGGCGACCGAGTGGTGCTGGATGAAGGAGCCGTCGCGGTAGTAGCCGTCGGTGACCCCGTGCCGGAGGTTGTAGGGGTCGATCGTGGTGAAGACGGTGGCCTGGTCGGAGATGGCCTTGCCGACGCGGGCGTCGTCGGCGGTGAGCGCGCCCTGCAGGATCCGGTTGGCGGTGATGTCGGCCAGGTTCGCCCCGGTGTGGAAGCGCGAGTCGAGGTCGACGTCGCCGTCCTTGCCGTTGCGAAGGTAGGCGTCCATCGACGCGATGTAGGTCGCCGTCAGGTCCGGCCGTTCCTCCCGCACCCGTTCGGCCAGCAGGGCGAGCGTCCTGCTCACGTGGGTGGAGATGCCGATCTCCCAGTTGTGCCAGTTGCCGTAGTAGCCCTGCGATTGGTTGCCGTAATAGCGCTCGTGCAACCACAGCAGGCCGTCGGCCACCCGCCGCTGGGCGGCGGTGTCATCGACGAGCTCGCCGCCCGGCGTGCGGGTCGCGAGCGCGATCTCGTACAGGTATTGGTAGGCCAGTCGCAGATTGGCGTCGTCGGTGCCGAGCTGCAAACCGGAGAACAGCTCGCCCTCGCCCGCCTGGTCCATGGCGGCCAGGCGCTGCCTGGCGGTCTTGAGGATCGCCGCGAGCTTGCCGGCGACCTCGGGCCGGGCATTGACGTCCGGGGTCCCCGCGAAGATCGCCACGGTGTTGGCGAGCAGCCGCGCGTGATCGATCCCCGCCGCGGCACGCGAGGGGGAGGCTACGGCGAGCAGACCGGCGGCGGGGAGCAGGGAGAGAACCTGGCGGCGAGACATGTGCGGCACGGCGGGCTCCAGGCCGTTGGTGGATATGCCGGGCTCACCTTACATGATCTACTTTTGCCGGCCCAAGATCTGCGGGACACCCGTTTCCGGGTGGGCACATCCTCGGCGGCCCGGCCGGAGATCGCATATCTGGATATATGGTGCTTTGCCGTACCGAGATGTACCGATTTCGCTACTGTCGCATCCATCCCGCACGAGAGGAACCCCGGATGCGACGCTTTCCCCCCGTTTTAGCAGCCGTGCTCGCCGCGACCTCGCTCCTGCCCGCCCATGCCCTGGCGCAATCCGCCCGGAGCGGGGAGAGCAGCGCGGCCACCCGCGTGCAGGCGAAGGCGGTCGGAGGAAAAGCGATCAGGGGAAAGGCGACCTTCTACGAACTCCAGTCCGGGGGCGGTAACTGCTCATATCCGTCGCCTCCCGCCGGCAACCTCTACGTCGCGCTCTCCCCCAGCGAGTACGCCGCCGCGGCCGCCTGCGGCGGCTACCTGAACGTCACCGGGCCGAGGGGCACCGTCCGGGTCAAGGTCGTCGACCAGTGCCCGGAGTGCCCGACGGGGCACATCGACCTGAGCCGCACGGCCTTCGCCCGCGTCGCGGACCCCGGCAAGGGCATGGCGGGGGTCACCTACCGCCCGGTCCGCAACCCGCGAGTCGGCAAACCCCTCTCCTTCCGCGTCAAGGAGGGGTCGTCGCAGTGGTGGCTGGCCCTGCTGGTCATCGACCACGGCAACCCGCTCACCTCGGTCGAGGTGAAGGGCGCCGGCGGTGCGTGGCGCAAGCTGGCCCGCGCCGACTACAACTACTGGATCGCCGAGTCCGGCATGGGCCGGGGCCCCTTCACCGTGCGGCTCACCGACACCCTCGGCCACCGGGTCACGGCCCAACGCGTCCGCCTGGCCCCCGCCGTCATCCAGCGCACCACCACGAAGATGTACTAGCGACCGCAGCCGCCCACCGGTGTGGGTGCCGCGCCCCTCATGTGGCTTCAGGACGTGGGCATCTCCAGCGTTGTCGGCGTTGAACCGGTGTGTCGCTGGTCCGGTGAACGTATGTGGTCACCGCACTAATCGTCCAGCAGGTCGTACAGGTCCAGGCCGCTCTGATCCGTGAGCAGGGCGGGTGATTCGGGCTTCAGGAGTTGTTCGGTCCAGATGCATTTGCCGTTGGCGGTGTAGCGGGTGCCCCACCGATGGGAGATCGCGGACACCAGCTGGAGCCCGCGTCCTCCTTCGTCGGTATCGGCGGCGCGGCGGATGCGGGGGGTGCTCTGGCTGCCGTCGGCGACTTCGCAGGTGAGGACGTTGCTGCGGAGCAG